>JAKPIF010000037.1 GCA_029549925.1 bacterium
CACAATAGCGGTCTAAATGGCGCGCTAAACAAGGATTGTACAGATCCAGGCGGACAGCCAACAACTATTTTTGGTAACGACGGTATTTTTACTACTGTAATTAATACGATGCTATTCATCGTTGGTATTCTATCGGTTATCATGATTATCGTTGCTGGTATTCGTTACGTAACGGCCCATGGTGACAAGGCGCAGGTGACGGCGGCGAGCCAGACACTAATTTATGCTATCGTAGGTCTAGTTGTGTCTATTTTGGCTTACGCTATTGTTAACTGGGTGTCGGGCGTCTTTGGCAGCAACAATTCATAGGAGATTCTCGTGAGGGCTCAGCTAAATTCAGCTAAAGTAGTTCGAGGTGGGGTGGCAATGGCTACCCCACTAGCCCTACTATGGACTCGCTCGGCTTCGGCGCTATCGTTAATGGATGTTTTTAACGGCAACTACAAGGGCGAAGGTCAGCCAAGCTCACTCTTTGGCGGAGCTAATGCAATCATTCCCAAGGTAATTAATATTATGCTCTTTATCGTGGGAATCCTAGCAATTATCATGATGATCTATGGTGGTATTCGCTATGTGTTATCGGGCGGTGACAACAATAAAGTTAAGGATGCAAAGAATACTATTCTTTACGCCGTGGTTGGTCTAGTGGTAGCGATTCTCGGCTATGCTATTGTTAGTTGGATTGTTTCAATTCTCGGTGGTGGTAGTGTCGGCGGTGACGGTGATAGTGGCGCTAGCGTGTCGCTAATAGTAACCACCCTGCTAGTCTAGAAATTAAAAACCTTTTGACGTCTAGCTTTCTAGTGAACCAAAAGCCAATACAAAGAATACGAACTCATTTGAGTTCGTATTCTTTTGTATATTCGCTTGCTAGGCTACTGAATCTGAATCTTGTGTGCCTGCTCTTGCTTGACCTTGTTAAAGGTGATGGTCAGCACGCCGTCCTTCAGAACTGCCTTGACCTCATCCTCCTTGACCTGCACTGGTAATACTAGCGTGCGGCTAAACTCGCCCCAATAGCATTCCTGAACGTGCCACTTGGTGGCAGCGGTGTCATCGCCACTACTGAGCGTGCCGCTAATGGTCAGAACACCATCAGCAATGCTAACATCGAGGTCGTTCTTGTTGACACCGGCGGTGCGCGCCTTAATTACTAGCTGATCGGCTGTTTCGTAAACATCGACGGCTAACTGACCAGGAACGGTGTTGTAATCGTCGTCACTCGCTGGCTGCTCCGCTGGCATAGCCGGTTGTGTAGGCTGTGTCTCTGGTTCATTGTTGTTGCTAAATAGTACTGAAGCCAAATCATCATCTAGACCGTCCACCAATAGGTCGTCACGTTGTTGTCCTCTCGCCATATCCCTCCTATTGAATAATTCACACTTATGGCATAATTATAACGAATACAGATGAGAGCCGCAATAGATAATTGTGCCTTGTATGGTAATAATTACAATGCTACTACTGTTAGATGATTTACTTAGTCTGATTGCACCCCATAAATGCAAAAGGTGTGGTGTTGTAGGCTCTACGCTTTGCCAGCGTTGTATTAATGACACTCTAAAGGAAATTAATCCTTTTTGTGTCTATTGTGGAGCTATGACGAATAATACCAATTTGTGCGGTAAGTGCCGCAAGAAGTCGCCTTTTGACGACATTTACGCTGTAGGCTATCGGCGAGGGGCGCTAAAGCACTTGGTTGGCGACTATAAATACCATAGCGAAGCGGCGAGCTGCCGACCGATCGCACAACTGCTCTGTGACCGGCTAGCACCTACTGACCTGCCAGATGATGTTGCCATTGTTTATATACCGACAATTCCAGCACATATTAGGCGACGTGGCTTTGACCATATGGGATTAGTTGCTAGACAAATACGTCGCATTTTGCCCTGCCATGTCGCTAGCCTTTTTATTCGTGTCGATAATACTTCCCAACACGAACTTAGCGAGAGACAGCGTCATGAGCGAATTAAGAGTTCACTCGCGCTGAACGCTAAATATATTGCTCGCCATGGCGTGCCACAGTCTGTCTTAATAATTGATGATATTTGGACGACAGGCGCAACACTTGAGTGGGCGGCTATTCTACTCCACAGGGCGGGCGTAGAAAAAATATATGCCGGTGTGATCTGCCGGCAGCCGAAAGATTGAATAATGACTTGGCGGAGGAGGAGAGATTCGAACTCTCGCGCCAGGTTTCCCCGACCTAACGATTTAGCAAACCGTCCCCTTCAGCCACTTGGGTACTCCTCCAACTGAATATAGTTTATCAGACCTTGCCGAAAAATGGTAGCACCCGTTATAATAATAGGTGGAAGGATGGCCGAGCGGTTTAAGGCGCTGGTCTTGAAAACCAGTAAGGCGGTGACGTCTTCGAGGGTTCGAATCCCTCTCCTTCCGCCACAGTATAATTGGCTTATGCTATAATTATTTTATGGATCGAGGGGATAGTTCTAAAGCTACTGAGCCGATAAATTGGTCAGCGAGTGAGGTGGCAATTAATGTTCAGCCGAAAGGGCGGCGAAACATTTTAATAATCGGTTTAGTTTTTGTTGTTCTCGATGTTTTCCTTTTTGTCGTCAATTGGATTGGCCTCTTGACACTGGTTAGTTCGGCGGCGCTAGTTGTAGCTATGGTCGTGGCGGTTAACTATATGTCCAAAGTGCCGACGCGCCAATCGTCATATCAGCTAGACGAACGAGGTCTAACAATCAATGATAAGCTGCACCAATATAGCGAGTTTCGTGCTTTCGGAGTGCGACGACGTGGTAGTGTCTGGCAGTTAGTGCTAATTCCTAACCAGCGTTTCGGCGTTGAAACAGTGGTCTATATTGATGCTGAAAAGGGCGAGGCGATTGTCGATACCTTGGCGGAGCATCTGCCGATGGAAGACATCCCTGAGAGCGGTGTCGAGAAAGCAATCAACCGTCTGAATTTTTAATATGCTAGAATAGATTACGAGGAAGGATGCAGGAGTGGTTGAACTGGCCGGTCTCGAAAACCGGTAAGGTGGCAACATCTTCGAGGGTTCGAATCCCTCTCCTTCCGCCAAGATCTTGTTGATCCTCGCCATGTTGACGAGGATTTTTAACTAAATGATTTCGGTTAATGCGTAAGCCGCCAGGTTATGACTGGCTGAGTAAGATTACCCTTTGCGACTAATCCTAGATCGCTATCGTCAACCGTTAGTTGTCCCACTAGCATGCCAGCAGCAATGTCATGGTTCCTTGTTAGTATGCCAGTGACCGAGGGTGAAGTGTCGGCAAAATAGGCCGTTATTAGCCCACGGTTGGCTGCTAGAGACGTTTTAGCACCCCACGGGGTATTTATACTGCCTATGACTTCTCCGCGCCTAATTTTAAAGATTTTGATGTCCTTAGCGGCAGCTCTGTTCAGCGCCTGACCGCCATCAAAGGCCGCATTATAGCTGTCGCCGGCTAGACTCACTGCTACGGTCGTCAAGCTGACGCCGTCGACATTATGCCGTGCTAGCAGAATCACACTTCGCCCAGCCGCTTCGTTATAGCCAGTTTTACCGCCAAAGATGCCATCTTGACCGAGCAGGCGATTAGTCGAAGTAAAAACGTCGCCGGTTGGCATGGTAACGCTCGGCTCACTCATGATCTCGGCTAGCGCCGGCTGCTTGGCGGCTAGGAGCGCAATTTGGCAAAGGTTGGTCGGCGTCGATGTGGTCGTGGCGTCAAGTCCGCTGGCGTCGACACCAATCGTAGTTTCGTTAATGTGATTTACCTTTAGCCAGGCGGTCGCCGCTGCTTGGTACCGCTCCAGCGAGCCGAACGCCCAGATAGCCAAGCTGTCCGCCATGTTGTTGGCGCTAACGAGCATAATGCCCTCAATCAGCTGTCGCTCAGTTAGCTGCTCGCCCGTCACCACTCGACCGTAGCTACCACCGCTCTGCACTTCGTGCCAGTAGCGGGCTTCGTCGTCGGCGGTCATGGTGATAGTAGGGCCGCTTTCGCCCGCCTTGAGCGGATGTTTATTTAATACTACCTGGACGGTAATTAGCTTAGCTAAGCTGGCTGTTGCTCGTTTATCGGTCGTGTCGCCGCCAACGGGCCGACACTTTGGCATACTATCTGACGGATTGAGAAAACCAATACTGCCACGACTAATGCCCAGAGTGTCGCTAGCCATAGCCTGAGATGTTGGGGTCTTAATCGTTAGGCTTAACTTGTCAACCGTGGCGGGCCGGAATAGTTTGGCGCAGACTAAGCCGGCTACTATTGCGCTAGCTGTTCCCACACCGGCTAGCACCACCCACCTCGTTTTCATATCTGACATTATACTATAGCTTGCTAAAATCTGTGTTTATGCTATGATAATTTCACCTTGTTGGTGCACCTTAGATTGGAGAAGAATGAAAAAAGGCAATCAGCAGAAAAAGTGGTATCTCGTTTTAGCTGTGGCGGCAACCGCGCTCGCCTTCTCGGCCGGAATCGTCATAGGGCCGACGTCCGCACGGGCGTTGCTGTAACGTTTTCTTCTCTTTTAGCCCAGGTGTGTGCATCTGGGCTATTTTCTTTGCCTCAATCCGCCGTGCTAAAATTGAAATATGGAAGAAAGTATCTTTACGAAGATTATTAAGGGTAAAATCCCTTGCTACAAGGTTTATGAGGATGAGCGGACGTTTGCCTTTCTCGACAATAATCCGCTGAGTGACGGCCACGTGCTAGTCGTACCTAAAAAGCAGGTCGACAAGATCTACAATTTGAGTGATGAAGACTATACCGCCGTATTTAATACCGCTCGAAAAGTTGCCCAGCGCATTGAGCAGGTGTTCGGCGTCCGTGCCGGTTATGTGGTCGAGGGACTCGAAGTGCCCCACGCCCACGTTCACGTCGTAC
>JAKPIF010000038.1 GCA_029549925.1 bacterium
CGTTGCAGTCTCGGTGGCTAGCTTAATACCATCGGCTAGGCTATAGACCTTAGTTTTGTCGACTTTGGCGGCAACCTTTTTGTAATTCTTGCCCTTGCGCTCGGCTAGTGGGCGAGTCTTGGGTGCCGGCCCCTTCTCGACGTTAGCGACGGCGCCATCCTGCGGCGTAGTATCGCCAGCTTCTTTACGGGCCTGGCGCTCGGCTTCCTCTTCGGCTGCCTTGACTGACTTTTCGCTGCGCTTGCCAGCTTTAGCAAAATGTTCAGTGGCGTCGTCTAGCTTGTCGGCTACTTTGTCATGTAGCTGCTCGCGAGCTTCCTGCACGCCTTCGACAACGTCTTCAACTGCGGCGCGGGTTTGGTCGGCTGCTTCGACGATGTCATCAGCGATCTGCTTGGCCTTCTCTTTCAGCTCCTTATTATCTGCCATAATTCTCCTTTCGTGGTAGTAGCGACAATTAGTCTCCCACAAATTAATTAACTTTTGGTGGATTTAGCCCTCGATGGTGACGCCCATTGAACGTGCCGTACCGGCGACGATCTTCTTGGCGGCGTCAATATCATTGGCGTTCAATAGCTTCATTTTCTTTTGGGCAATCTCGGTTACCTGGGCGTCGGTAATCTTACCGACCTTGTCGGCGTTTGGCTTACCGCTACCCTTTTGAATACCGGCTGCCTCACGAATTAGGTCATCGACGGGCTGCCCGAGGCATTCCCAATCAAACTTTTTGCCCTCGTAAACCTTGAGGTGAACGATGACATCTTTGCCCATCATGTCGGCAGTCTGATCGTTAAACGGCTTTATGAAGTCCATCATATTTAGACCCCACTGACCGAGTGTTGAACCTACTGGTGGGCCCGCTGTAGCACGGCCAGCTGGAATACGGAGCTTCAAATGACCTAATACTTTCTTTTTTGGCATACTTAAAAATCCTTCCTAGTGCGTAACGTTATTACTATAACACATTTAGCTCAATTTCTTAACCTGTAAGGCGTCGAGCTCAACTGAGGTGTCACGACCAAACATACTAACCATGACCTTGATCTTGCCCTTCTCGTGATCGATTTCGCTCACCGAGCCTTCAAAGCCCTTAAATGGACCATCAACGATATTAACAACCTCGCCGATTTGTAGGTCGATATCGTGTCGTGGCTCTTCGGCGCCCATGCGCTTCTTAATGGCGGCGATTTCCTTCTCGCTCACAGGGGTCGGTGTGGTTGAGGTGCCGACAAAGCCGGTGACGCCTGGAGTGTTGCGGATGATAAACCAAGTCTCATCGCTGAGGCGCATCTCAACTAGAACATAACCCTGGAAAATTTTCTGCATCACTGTGCGGCGCTTGCCGTTCTTAATGACGACGGTTTTCTCTTTCGGCACCATGACGTTGTAGACCTTGTTGGCCATGTCAACGCCCTTGGCGCGCTCTTGAATTTCCTTGGCGACTTGATCTTCGTAGCCGGCGTAGGTGTGGATAACATACCACGCGCGGCGGTCGTCGTAACGATTCTGCTTACCTTTTGCCATTATAAGATTACCTCCTGTATTATCCACTGACTTGCCCAGTCGCATAGCAGAACAAAGGCGCCAACTACTAGGCAGAAAATGATGACGCTAAGTGTCATGCGCCAAGTAGCGGAACGGCTCGGCCATTCGACCTTGCCCAGTTCGTGCCAGCTACCGCGCAGGTATTTCCATAACTTAATGAATGGCTTGGCAATAGCACGGGTCTCGCGCTTTTCGCTCGCAACTTTTTTACGTGCGGTGGCGCGCTTCTGATCGGCTTTGAGCTTTTTGGTATTAGCCTTCTTAGATGCTTCGCTCTCTTCGCGGGCGGCCTTTTCGGCGATTTGCACCTTAGCGATCGCTTTGGCACGGCGGCTAGCGATTGTTTTCTTTGAATCGTCCGCGGTGCTGGCCTTGACTCGACGGACTACTTTCTTGCTGCCACTCACTCCTTAACTCCTTTATTATCAAAAATAGCTTGTTTCCAAGCTGTCAATATAATGCTACTTCTTTACGTCTTTATTGTCAACCGGTAAATCAATGCTAAAGGTGGAGCCCTCGTTGAGCTTGCTCTCAACATTTACTTTCGCATTAATTTTACGGGCTAGCTGATCGACAACGTGCAGGCCCAGTCCCGTACCAGAGGTGCGGCGCGTGCGATAGTCTTCACTGCGCCAGAAACGCTCGAAAATATGCCTTTGATCCTCAAGCGACATGCCGATGCCGGAATCAGTGACATAAAAGCGAGCGTAGCCCGACTTGCCAGGGGCTGGCTTGGCGCCAATCACTATCTTGCCCTTGGGCGTATATTTCAGCGCGTTGGTAATGAAGTTCTGCATGATCTCTTCGATAACCATGCTCGGGACGATGACCTTTCCCGTAATGCCGATGTCAACTATTAGATTTAGATGGCGTTCGCGCGCTTCGTCGCGATATTTACTCTCGAGCGACGCCATGAAAGAGGCAATATCGATCTGCTCGTTATCCATGTAGACGCCTCGCTGAGCGCGGCTAAGTGTCGATAGGTCGTTAACCATCTGTCCAAGGTATAGAATCTGCTTGTGCGCGGCGTTGAGCGTGTCGGCAAAAGCGCGCGGATCATCGCCATGATCCATTAGAAGCTGTAAATTAGATAAGGCTCCCTCGGTGATCGCCACGGGTGTGCGCAGCTCATGGCTGACGACACTGATAAATTCGTCCCGCTCGTCGTCGAGCGACTTTTCGTCGGTAATATCGGCAGCCATAATGATCGTCCCATCGGTCTGGTGTGAGCGATCGTATTCGGACTTGATGGGAATGATATTGAGACGCAAGTTAATATAACTACCGTCGGCGTCGCGCATCCGGAGATCGCTTCGCTCGGTAGCTCGCCTTGTGATCTTAATTATGTCGCTGAGCTTAACGGCTTTATCCGTATCGGTGTATAGCGTTAGTAAATCATCAGCCTTGTCGCCAGTGATATTGCGATTAGTGTTTAGTAAACTGATGGCGGCGGCGTTATATAGTACTACTTTACCGGCAGGTGAAATATAGATTAAGGCATCACGAATATTGTTGACGACGGCGCGCAAGAGACGCGTCTCGAGACTCTCATGCTCGCGCGCAAGATGATAATCCCTTGTCGCCTTCACAACGGCATTATAATTACCCTGCTCGCGCTTCCCACTCATGAGTTTATTGTAGCATAACCGGATTAAATGTAGGGGCTGTAATCCCGCAACTCGTCGTTTAATTTACGAGCATCGGGTAGTGTTGACTCGAGCTGCCGCCAGAAATCGCTACTATGATTCATCTGTTTAGTGTGTGCTAACTCGTGGAGCAAGACGTAGTCGCATAGCTTATCGGGCAAAGTCATCAGGGCGATGTTGAGCGATATCGTGCCACTCGCACTGCAACTGCCCCAGCGCGATTTGGCGAAGGTGAGTCGTACTCTCTCATAGCGATAGCCAAATTTATCGGCAAAAAATAATAAGCGCTTGGGCAGATAGCGACTGGCCTCGCGCCGTAAAGTCTTGGCAACGGCACTGTGAATATACTGGTTCATCTCGGCACTGCCCATGTTCGGCGGAATTGTAACCGTAGCTACTCGCTCATCTATCTTGGTTATGGCGCGAGCGCCAGATCTAACCGTTAGTGTATGATGGCGGCCGATTTTGTCGCCATTATGATAGTGATGGTCGCCATAGCGCACCTTAATATTAGCTAGGATGTAGCCTCGATTTAGCTCGATATGTCGTCGCATGATGCCTTCGGGGGATCGCAAGCCGGCAACTAGAACGATATCACCATTGGTGCGAAAATTAATATGTATTCGCGCCCTGGCGGCACGCTTTACTTTAATCAGTCCAAGATCGGGATCGATGAAGTAATCTCTGTTTCGATCGTACTCCATAATTTAGCCAACAAACGGGCTATTAATGTGACGAGTTAGGTCAATCTTGGCCTGCGGGGTGGTCGATGATTTGGTCGGTTTAGCCTCTTCCTTGGCGCCGCTCATTTCAATCATGCGGCGCAAAACCATCTTGGCCTGAGTCTTATAGGTATGCTTACCGCTAATTACGACGACGTTATCCGATGCTTCGGGCTCGTTATATTTTTTAATGGCGGCATCAAACTGGGCCAGTGTTAGGCTTTGCTTGTAGCGATCGCCTTCGTTCTTGCTATTCCGCTTGGTGGCACGACGCTTACAAGTCGCTTCGTCAGTCTGAACGTCGATAACGAGGATACGGAAGCCGTTGCGTCTGGCGGTATTCTCTAGTTCGCGGCGTTCGGCCAGGCTATTACAACCACCATCAATAATGAAAGTGTGCTTGACGCGGAACAGCTCATCCAGCATAATGCGGGCTACTTGATCGACAATCTGGTTTTCGTCCTTGCTATATGTATGATGAGCAAATAATGTCCAACGGATTTTATCATAGCTAATCAGGGCCGCTCCGAATGTCTTGGCGAATTGATCGGCAAAGAATGACTTGCCTGCGCCAGGCAGACCGACTACTTCAATCATCATTGGTGTCGTTAAGGTCAATGCCTCCATGCTTAATATACCTCCTAGTTAATAACCTTAATTCTATCACGCCCTGTGAAAAATAAAAAACTCCGGATATATCCGGAAATGGCACGGGCAGAGGGACTCGGACCCCCGACACCAGGTTTTGGAGACCTGTGCTCTACCAACTGAGCTATGCCCGTCTAATCACATTATACATTATATACATTGAGGTGGCACCTAAGTTATTGTGAAATTATCAACATGGACAATGCTAGAGACACTTTATTCTGCCAAAAAAGGCGGCGATTTACTACTGTCAAGCGTTGTCTATCTCGCTACGAAAAAGCGCTTAACTAGGCTTTACAAACATACCGCTTTTGCTATACTAGAATTTAAGTATGAGTGAGGGGAAGCAAAGAGGCTAAAACAATGAAATTGCTAATGCTTGGCTGGGAATTGCCACCTAATAACAGCGGCGGATTGGGTGTGGCCTGTTATGAGATGGCAAAGGCGTTATCGGCTGATGGGGCTGATATTGACTTTGTCTTGCCTTATGCGGCTGATTACTCCGAAGCAAATAAGTTTATGAATGTAATCGCTGCCAGTGATGTGCCACCGATGGTCGACGAGGACGGCAACTATATCGCTATGGGTGCCTATAGCGGGACGTGTGCAATCTGCGGTCGGCGCGACTGCGAGCACGTTAAGGCGTATGGGCGCGGTTTTGTGGCTGCGACCCATCAATATGCCGACCGCGTCGTAAATTTGGTCAAAAAGGATGATTTACACCCGAATATTATTCACGCTCACGACTGGCTGACGATGGAGGCTGGTGTTCGCGCTAAAAAGGCAACCGGTGCACCGCTAGTGGTTCAAGTTCATGCGACTGAGTTCGACCGTGCCGGTGGTCATCGTGGCAACCCGTTAATTCACGATATTGAAGCGTTTGGCCTGCAGTCGGCAGATAGAATCTTTGCGGTGTCTCAGATTACAAAGGACATTATTGTTCGTGAATATGGTATTCCTGCTGATAAGGTAGAGGTAACGCACAACTCGATTGACACGAGTAAACTCGAGCGTATCCCCGAGGTTAGCAGCGATTATACTTATCTTCGCCAGATGAAGGCTAATGGCTATAAGGTTGTGGCTAATATTGGGCGGCTAACGGTTCAAAAGGGGCTAACCTACTTACTAGAAGCGGCAGCGCTAGCGCTATCAAAGAATCCAAGACTTCTCTTTGTGATAGCTGGTAGTGGCGAGGAGCGCGATGAGTTAATTGAACTAGCAGCAGATTTAGGTATCTCAGATAGAGTAATATTTACGGGATTTATCCGTGGACAACGCTTCCGCGAAATGTATGAGCTAGCTGATATGTTTGTCATGCCGAGTATCAGCGAGCCGTTTGGTTTGACGCCACTTGAGGCGGCTTACTACGATACGGCAATTTTGCTTAGTAAGACTTGTGGCGTGGGTGAAGTGCTAAACTGCGTACTGCGCTTTGACTACTGGGATACTAGGCGCCTGGCTGATGAAATTGTCGGAGTCTCGTTGTCGCCAGCGCTACATAGTGAATTAGTGCGCGGCGTCAAGAACGAGTATCTACGACAGAGCTGGGGCGATGTCGCCCGCAAGATGATGTGGCAGTATAACATGGTAATAAACAAGCGACGCGCGAGCCGGCGGCGACGTGTAAAGGAGGTGGGATAAATGGCTAATTCAATTCAACTGTATCTGCATGTGCATCAGCCGTGGCGATTAAAGAACTATACCGCATTTGATACAGGCAATGACCACAACTATTTTGACAGTAGCTCAAACTCAGCAATTAATAATGGCAATATCCTGAGAAAGATTGCCAATAAATCATACCTGCCGACGAATCACTTGCTACTAAATCTTTTAAAGAAATATCCCGATTTCAAGATTAGCATCTCTATCACGGGAACCTTCATCGAACAGTGTGAGCGTTATATGCCAGAGGTGCTAGATAGCTTTCGCGAGCTAGCTAAGACAGGTCAAGTGGAAATCGTTGGCGAGACTTATTATCATAGCTTGGCCTTCTTTTACAATAAGGCTGAGTTTGATCGCCAGGTGGCACTTCACGCCGAGAAGATTCAGGATCTATTCGGCGTAGTGCCGACGGCCTTCCGCAATACTGAGCTCGCCTATAACAACGATCTTGGTCGCTGGGCGGATATTCACGGCTATAAGGCGGTGTTAGCCGAAGGCTGGGATAAAGTGCTGGGTTGGCGCAGTCCGAACTATGTTTATGAGCCAAGCGAGTCATCGTCGACGAAGCTACTCCTAAAGAACTACAAGCTCAGTGATGATTTAGCTTTCCGTTTTTCTAATCGTGGCTGGAGTGAGTGGCCGTTGACGGTCGATAAATATCTCGGCTGGATTGACGCAGACAAGGGCGAACTCGTTAACATCTTTATCGATTATGAAACCTTTGGCGAACACCAATGGAAAGATACTGGCATCTTTAAGTTCCTCGAGGCCCTGCCTGGCACATGGCTCAAGGATAAGGGTCATAAATTCCAGACTATTACCGAAGCGGCAACTAGTGGCGAGCCCGTTGACGCTCTCGATGTGCCATATACGACGACATGGGCAGATAGTGAGCGCGATTTGAGTGCTTGGTTAGGCAATCGCATGCAGCAAGAGGCTGAGCACTATCTATATAGTATGGCGCCATCGGTTCTAGCGACTGGTGATATCAATATCATCGGTGATTGGCGACGCCTGACGACTTCCGACCATGTTTACTATATGAGTACTAAATACTGGGATGACGGTGATGTCCACGCCTACTTTAGCCCCTATAAGTCGCCGTATGATGCATTTCTCAACTTTATGAATGTTATTCGGGACTTGCAGTATCGAGTGATCGAGAGTCGCAAGGCTAAATAAATTCTAGTGCAAGAGGATGGGCAATGAGCAGAATTTTGTTGAGCAATGGTGATTTGAGCGTTGGGCTAGACGGCGTTGGCCAGGTAAAAGAGGTTTACTTTCCTGGTGGCGGTGTTAGCAACCACGTTGGCAGTGGTAATATTAGGCACAAGATCGGCGTCTATGTCGATGGTGCAATTCATTGGCTCGATGATGGCACATGGCGGGTCGAACAGAAATATTACCCCGGCTCGCTAGTTGGGCAAACGATTGCAAATAACCGCTGGCTCGGAATTCGCCTTGAAATCCAAGATTTTGTCGATAGCGAGCTAAATGTTCTCTCGCGCAATGCGAGTGTCGTTAATTTGACTAACAGACACAAGCACATCAAGCTATTCTTCCACCAGGCTTTTATTATGGGCGGAGATAATCGGGCGACCGACACGGTGCAATATATTCCAGCCGGATCTAGTAGTTCATTCCGTGGTGATGCGATAGTTCACTACGGCATGGGCGTAGCGGCAGCTTTTACCGTTCACGACGCCAATGGTCATAGCTTTACGGATTACAGTGTCGGTAAGTTCGGTGAGAACGATGGCACAATGTATGACGGTGTTTGGTGCGATGCTGCCGACGGCGTTCTAAGCAAGAATCCTACAGATAATGGCACTGTAGACTCTATCATGAGCATTAGCCTATCGATCAACGAGAATGACTCGGCGAGAATTGGCTATGAGCTAACGCTAGACGATTCGCCGAAAATGGCGCTAACGACGCTAAGCCATTTTGAGCGAGAAGGCGCCAAGGCGCGTCTCGACAAAACATCAGAGCACTACAAAAATTGGCTAGGCGCATCATATGCCAAGATTAGGAGTGCCGTTCCGGTTGATTATCGCTGGTCGGTGGTCGACGCTTTGGCGACGCTGAGAGCTAATACTTCGACGAAGGGCGCCATCATTACCGGCCTAGGGATTGACGGGCGAACACCGGTGGTCGAGTCGGCACGTGCGTCAGTAATTGCGAACGTGCTCAGTAATGTTTCGCTTGAGGTGGATAGTGCACGAATATTTAACTTTTTATCAACAGCCTCGGGCGGCGCACTTCTCTACCCTAGCTATTTGAGCTCGGGCGCTGTGGCGCCAGACAACTATCATTATCGTGCCGACCGGCTGGATGCGGCGGTCGCAGAGCCAGTTAATTTAAGTGACACGGCCATAACGCTTTATTGCCTCGGCCAGTGTGTAAAGCGGGGGTTAGCTAGTAAGCAGCTAATAAACGAATGGAAGAAGCTGTGGGACCACTTTGGTCTAAAGCTCGCCGATGCTCTGGCGGATAATATTGATATTACTACCAAATTGCCAAAGGCGTCGTGGCACCCCAGAGATAAGCACCGCCTCACGAAGGTGTCGGATGTTGCTTGGGCGTATGGTGCTTTTATGATGGCGGCCGATGTTTGTGATGCTCTAAAGGATCTTGACGGCGTCATTAAATATAGTGCTATTGCTGATGACATTGCAGCTAATAGTGACATGCTTTGGAATGAAACGCGGAGCTACTATTATCGCGGATTCAGTCGAACAGACGAAGACTATGCGTATGATGGTGCTATTGAGACAACGGCGCTACTAGCTTGTCGCATAACGGGTTTAATGCCTGACTATTACAATATGGCTGAAGGGACATTAACTAGCCAACATATCAATAATAATGGCACCTATGTTCGAGGTGAGCGTGATATTGCCACCGATTCAAGCAGCCTAGCCGACATTATGGCGCTGTCACTTGCAATGGGCGAGTATAATAGCTCATCACTGGATAAGCTAATAAGCGCCTGCAATAAGATGCTCTATAGCGTGAACGCGCTGGCGTCTACTCCAAATGCGGTAGCTAATATGCCACTTCTTCGGGCGATATTTATTGAGTCTAATATTAATAGTTAGCAATCTATGCACCGCTGCATAAACAAGCGTGTATAGCATCTGGTACAATTTACAACATGAAGATAAATAATATTCTCAATCAGCTATCGATGGATAAAATTAACCTGAACAATGAACAGTGGAAAGCGTTTAAAGTAATGGAGGATACCTACGAGAACTTGTTCATCACGGGCAAAGCTGGAACTGGTAAATCGGCTCTCTTGACCTACTTTCTTGGGCACACCAAAAAGGACGTAGTAGTGTTGGCGCCAACTGGCGTGGCGGCACTGAATGTTGGTGGACAGACAATTCACTCTTTCTTTGGCCTGGCACCGGGGCTGCAGAATCCAGAAGATATTGAAGCGATACATCGTCGGCCTCGCGGAACGGTTGAGGTCATCGAGAATCTCGACGCTATTATTATCGATGAGATTTCAATGGTAAGCTCGGATGTCATGAATATGATCGACGCCAAGCTACGCTTTATTCGGGGCAACAAAATGCCTTTTGGTGGCGTTCAGATGCTAGTTTTTGGCGATCTCTATCAGCTGCCGCCAGTGATGACGGATAGCGACCAGCGCCGCTTTGTGCTAGATCGCTTTGGCTCGGAATATTTCTTTAATGCCGATGCTTTGCGTGAGCGCCCCTTCCGTATGGTTGAACTTAGCCATATCTTTCGCCAAAGTGATGCAGAGTTTATTGAAATGCTTAACGCGATCCGCCTTGGGCAGGCCGACGATGATGTGCTGGAGGCTCTAAATGAGCGTTGCTATACTGACGATGACGATGATTGTATCACGCTTACAGCGACTAACGCCAGAGCCAATGATGTTAATCGAGCTCGCATGCGCGGGCTAAAGACGCCGCTATTTAAGCATATTGGCACCGTTACGGGCGTTATGAATAGGAGCGATCTACCAACCGATGTCAGGCTAGAACTAAAAGAGGGCGCTCATATTATGATGGTTAAGAATGATCATATCGTTGCCAAGGACAAAGCAAAAGGTGTTCAAGGGCATGGTATTCGTTGGGTCAATGGCAGTCTCGGCCAAGTGTCATTTACGGATGATCGGCACGACAAGGTGCGGGTTAAGATTGGCCGTAATGACTATAACGTTGACCTCGAAACTTGGGAAAAGCGTCAGTACCGTTATGACCGGCAGGCGGGTAAAATTGACGGGAAAGTGGTAGGCGAATTTAACCAGTTCCCAATTAAACTAGCCTATGCGATTACGATTCATAAGGCTCAGGGGCAAACCTATGATGCGGCACGTATTGATATGGGGCGAGGTGCCTTCTCCGAGGGGCAAACCTATGTGGCGTTATCACGCTGCCGCTCGCTCGACCGGCTCTATTTGACACGCCCGATTCAAGCGGACGATATAATCGTAAGCGAGGTTGTTAATCGCTTTATGAACTCAGGTGGGACCGAAGTTCCACGGCCTAGTTTGCTGTTCGTTTAGGCGTTGCGAAATCCAATCTACACTGGTAATATAGTTGTAGGCTGGAATAGCTCAGTTGGTAGAGCACATCCATGGTAAGGATGGGGTCTCGAGTTCAAGTCTCGATTCCAGCTCCATTTTTGTTTTTAAGATATGTTATAATAGGTAGCGATATGGCAAAGAGTAATAGTAAATCTAAGCGCAAGCTCATCGGTCTAGTTAGCCCGGATGGTAAGACTCGTCTCTATACGACGGTCAATCCCCAGAACCGAACCAATAAGAGCCAGGGGAAGTTAAGTCTAAAGAAATACAATCCTAAGACTCGACAGCACGAGGTCTTTACAGAGACAAAGAAGAACCTCGGTCGTAACGAAGTCAAACCAAAGAAGCACTAAGGCTGGAACGTATGCTATAGGGCAGCTCTCGTTTTTAGGGAGCTGTTTTTTGTTATATAGATCGTAGCATGCTGAGAACAATTAAGATAAGCAAAAGGCCTGCGGAAATTCGCAGGCCCTTGCCACTAGCAACAATAATAGCTGGTGCCGAGAGAGGGATTCGAACCCCCGAACCCGATAGGGAGCAGATTTACAGTCTGCCGTGTTTAACCACTTCACTATCTCGGCATAGGAATGTACTATTACGCCATGGAGCCAGCTCTCGGGCTTGAACCGAGGACCTGATGCTTACAAAGCAACTGCTCTACCAACTGAGCTAAGCTGGCACCTACTAAATTATAGCACACTATATACTAACTTTGCTAGGCTGTTTAATGCGCTTACGGTTGCCAGCCTTGGCCATTGAGTTGGCAAGCTCGCGCACTTCCTTGGCACGCTCTTTGTCGCCGATTCGCTCGAGGGCGTCGGCTAGAATGCCAAAGGACTGCGGGTTCTTCTCTAGTCTTGCCGCCTTTTCCAGCTCCTCAATCATTTTCTTATCCTCACCCTGTTCTTCTAGCACCTTGGCGTAGGCGATATGACGACTGGCAACATTATCTTCGAGTTCGATGGCCTGTTCGAAGGCTTGACGTGCCTTTGGCAGGTTGCCAACCTTAAGATAGATGAGACCAACGTTGTGGAGCGACGAGGCGCTCGGCTGAAGGCTCTGTGCGATTTCAAAGCACTCGATAGCATCATTATAGTGTTGCTGCTTTGCGTACAGAATGCCGAGACGGTTGTATGCCTGGGCATTACGCTCATCGACGCGAAGGACGGTCAAGAGCGCCTTTTCGGCGAGGCTATATTTTTTCTGCTTAGCAGCGCCCGAAGATATTTGTAAAAGTTTATCAATCTGACCAGTAACGCCGTTTGCGGTGGTAGCTGGTTCGGCCTGCTCGCGCCATAATAGGACGGCGATGGTGACCAAAATAATTGCTAGGATTCCCATTGCTATATCTATTTTAGCATATTAAAGTGCGAGAGCGAGATTTAATAACTCTAAGCGCAAATTGGCGTTTAGAGCTAGGCTGTCGGCTGTCTTATTCACGATATTTAGACGCTGAACCCATTTTGCGGCATTCTGGCTGTCGCGTCGCATCGTAAAGGTGATTAATCTAGCAGTATTTTGACAAAGTTTGAGCGCTTCATCGCGATCCTTAATATCTGAAATAAGTTCCAGTCTGGCCGCTAAATTACCTGTTAATAGACTGCGGGCGTCGCGGACGGTAGCCGCGACTCCCCCGAAATACGCTTCGTCATCTATTAGTCGCCTAATTTCTGCGGGCTGATTTGGTGCAAGAAATTCGATCTGCGCCCTCTTTCTAGTGTCTAGTTTGCTTAGCAGTGATGCACATTGGTTTTCATTTGGCAACTTTGATCTAATCACGTTGCTACGTGACATAATCGTGGCGGGGATGCTAGATAAATTATGAGTAGTGATGATATAGCAAATATTGGGAACTGGCTCTTCGATGAGCTTTAGTAGGCGTTCAAAGACGCCTGGCGCGGTTTTATCGGCATCATTAATAACGATAGCTAGTGGCTCACCACGTTTGTCGCGGGTTATTTTGATTAAATCGGCAATATCGTCGGCATTGATGATACTGGTTTTCTGCTGTTTGTGTGTGGTGGGCGTGAGAAAAATTGTGCTGCCGCCAGCGATAGCATGCCCGAGCGTCTGGGCAATTGTGCCGAGACCAACACCGCTGGCGCCAACGAGCATTAGGCTGTGGGCGGGCCGAGCTAGATAATTCTCTAGCGCCTGCTCAGTCGTGGGCTCGATTATTAATTGGTCTAAGCTATTTGCCATAACGCATAAACTCCTCGGGTACTTTGGCGATGAAGACATGGCGCTCATGCGTGCCGTCGTCTGCTGGAATAGTAATTTCTAGCTTTTGAGCGTGTAGCATCAGGCGGTCATCGTAATGACCGTCGCCATATATGTGGTCGCCAACAATCGGGCAGCCAATGTAGGCGAGATGAACACGCAGCTGGTGCGTTCGCCCCGTTTGAGGATGGAGCTCAACTAGCGCTCGCCCGTCGGAATAGACCTTTAGGGTCTGGTAAATAGTTGTAGCGGGCTTACCCTTGGCATTTACCATAAAAGTAGCAGGCCTCCTGGGGTTGCGGCTTAACGGTAGGTCCAATTTGGCAGCCGGCACCTTGGGTGCCTGTTCGGTAACGGCGAGATAAGTCTTGTGCGCTTTGCGATCGGAGAATTGGCGGGCTAAGAAGCTAGCGGCTGCATTATCGCGTGCTAAGATCATTACGCCGCTGGTGGCACGGTCGAGACGGTGAACAATGCCAATGCGGTTGCTAGCGTTCTCTGCAGCTTCGTCAGCGTTGTATTTGGCGCGGGCGAAATCGGCAACGGTAAATTCGGGATCGATACCTCCTTTGGCGTGAACTAGCATGCCGGCTGGCTTATCGATAACGATGACGCGATTATTCATGTAGATGACGTTACGAGCCGCAAAGTCGGCAATTTCGGTGCTATAGTCTGGCCTCATAATTGGCGTGAAGTCGATGTCATTACTATCATCAATTAGCGTCGCTGGGATGATTACGGCTTTTCCGTCTACCTTGACGTCGCCTCGCTGAATATATTTAGCAATGGCACTCCGGCTAATGTCGGGATGCTGATCGGCCAAAAATTTATCCAAACGCTGCTTTACCATAGCTTACTTCTCTAGCGTATCAAAATAATTGACGCCAATGGCGGCGCGAGCCTTCTTTAATGTGTCATTCGCCACTTCGTTTGCTTTATCTGAACCATCTTTGAGCATTTGCCGTACAGCGTTCTCATCCTTGGCGTATTCGGCGCGTTTTGCCCGGATCGGCTTTAGTAGATCATTCAGCACGTCAAAAAGATACTTCTTTACCTTGACGTCGCCCAGTCCTCCAGCTTGATACTGACGCTTTAGATCGTCAACGGCGGTTTGATCGGGTGCGAAAACATCGAGATACTCAAAAACGACGTTGCCCTCAACCTTGCCTGGATCGCTGACGTGAATATGGTCGGGGTCGGTATACATCGAGAAAACTTTATCATGCAGTGTTTGCTCGTCATCGGATAAATAAATACCATTATTTAGACTCTTGCTCATTTTGGCGTTACCATCGATGCCGGGCAGGCGACGGGCTAGTCCAGCGGGTGGGAGCATCGCTTCGGGCTCAACTAGTACGTCAGTATGATAGGTGGCGTTAAACGTGCGCACTATCTCGCGGCACTGCTCTATCATAGGCAGTTGGTCGTCGCCTACTGGCACGAGGCTAGCGCGAAAGGCGGTGATGTCGGCGGCCTGCGAAATTGGATAAACCACAAAGCCAGTCGGTACACCTTCGCCAAAATTCTTTTGCTTTATTTCGGTTTTAACCGTTGGGTTACGCTCAACGCGGCTAATACTAACAAGATTCATATAGTACATTGTTAGCTCCGACAAGGCGGGAATTTGGCTTTGGACGAAGATTGTTGTCTTGGCTGGATCTATTCCTACGGATAAGTAGTCGAGTGCGACATTTAATAGATTATCCTGAATTTTTTTAGGGTTATGGGCGTTGTCGGTCAGCGCTTGCATGTCGGCAATCATAACATAAGGATCATACTGATCGTTGTCTTGTAAGGCGACACGATTTTTCAACGAGCCAATGTAGTGGCCTAAATGTAATTTACCGGTAGGTCGATCGCCGGTTAGAATCGTTTTAGTCATATTTAAAGTATAACATTAGTTGATGTTGATAATGACAGGGCGGAAGGTGTACCGACTGGTAGCGTCACCTGTGCCGGCAGTTGCACTAAAAATCTCCCTTATTAAATCTATGATAGTATCTAAGGTAGCGTCACCTGTGCCGGCAGTTGCACTAAAAATACCTACACCGCCAGCGTCGCCGGAATAACCGCCACCGCGCCTTAGCCACCGATACCATGATCTACGAGATGAAACAAAGTCTGAAAAACTATCGCCCCAAGATATTTTGCTACTTTTGGATGTTTCTGACTGAACGGTCCTAGTTTCATATAGAGCCTGCCCGCCGCACAGCTCGTAGGTGCATTTATTGGAATTTTCAGAGCTAAATGCGCTGTTAAAAATACTTGCTGAGAATATGTCAGCGTAAGGTGCCGTGGCATATGATCGGCTACTGTCACCGCCGAGGAAGTTATACTGTTTTGTGCTTGAGCTATCGTTGGTATATGGTGCCATTACATATTCATAGCTGTCCACGGTCGACATGTCATAGATTCCGCTTTGATCGCCAGTAGTGCTTTGGCTGCCGTTCGCGGCATAGTTGCCGCCACCGGTCGTGTATGATCCACTACTGCTAGTTGAAGCACTGGCTACGTTGTTAACTCCAGCGCCATATGTGCTCGATGCTAGATAGGCGGCCGCTCCCCATTCACTATTTTTGAGCATATGCGCTTCTGCGGAGCTTAAATTATGACTGTTCGAAGTGATGCCGCTTATCGATGTTCCCATTGTGTCAGCAGCCATGTCATCAACGGCGATATAGTGGGCTGCCGTAAACATTTGTCCAACGGTTAAATCGGAAGCCGCTGTCTGATCGGGCATTACGGTTATTGCTGTTGAGCTGCCCGTAGCCTTAAATTTCGCAATCCAAAGACCATTTAGTTCGCTATTACCCCATGTAAATGCTGGGTGAGTAGCCCAAGTAGTTGTCGAGCTGCCGGCTTTATATGTCTCATCTAAGCTGCAGCCAGTGCGGTAATCCTTATGGTTGCTGCTTGTGCTGCATGTTGCTACGGGTGTGCTTTTTGCCGTGTCCGCAGTTTCGAAGCGTATGCTGAAGTTCTGCGCTGTGGCCGGGGCATCATTTACGTCGCGCCGCATCACTTCGTAGGCGTATCGAGGCACGTAAACCCAATAACCAAGCACGTCGCTGCTGCTAATTTCAGTCCCTGCAGCGGCGGACTTATACTGGTTTAAGCTGTTGCTTGATACGGTTACAGCATTGGCCCACTTTTTGCTGTTATAGTTGTACCAATCGCCCGATTTGTTGATGTCCGCCTTTACCCATTTACCACTGCTGCTGGTGCCACTGTATTTGACTGGTATCATGTTGGTGTCGATGTCAACTTGGCAGGCGCTATCGTCGTCAGCGTTAAGGCACTTGGTGCTGTCTATGCTGGCAGAAGTCTTGTATGTAATTGTTCCCGCACTGTATGGATCAGTGCTTGCCTGGGTAATTACGTACACCTGATATGCTTCGGCGGCTAAATCTTTTGGCAACGAGCAGCTCAAACTAGTGTCGGTGCGACTGCTTGCGTCAATATCGCAGGTGTATTTGTTGGTACCGTTATCAGCTGAAAGATAAACTGAATATGCGCTAGCTAGTCCAGCGTTAGCTGTGATCGTTAGGGTGTTATTGCTACTGCCTATTAAATGCGAGGTGGGCAAAATGGATAAATTATTCGGTGCGCTTGGTATATTAATAGCGACGTCATAGTGTGTTGTTCCAGTGTAGCTTCCGGCTGGCAAGTTTGCGACATTCTGCAAGCTAACCTCATAGACAAAATTATGTATATCTGCTGATGATGAATCGAACGAATGAGATAAACTCAGTAGAATTGTGGCGGTGCCGCCGGATTTAACAATTGAGCCGCTTTTGCTCCACTTGGCGGTGATATTTTCTTTTCTGTCACTTGAATCTGTGCTATCACTAGTCGAGAAGTTCTGAGTGATGGTGTAGCCGCTAACACTCGTTGAAGCCACGGTGACCGTTTGTGTTTGGCTGCTGGAACCACTGCTAACAGTGCCGAAGTCGATATTGTCGGGTGATATTAACATGGCGATGGTGGCCGGTCCGGTAACCGTTGTCGCAGCCATCGCCACGCGGCTGCTTCGCAGCAGGAATGAGACTATGAGATAAATACTGGCTAGTCCGAGCGCACCGATACTAATTACTAGCAAAACAGGCTATTTCTATGAATAGCTCTATTAACAACGAATTTGTTGCGTATCACTAGTAATACCCCTGCAATCTCAATCAATAATTGCTATTTCTTGCGACGTTACCCCCCGCTAAGTCCATCATCGCTATCATTAATATGATAGTTTATCTTTGGGTTAAGCGCAATACTTTTGCGCAAAGGCAAAGCAAAAATCCCGCTCTTTCGAGTGGGATTTGCTTGGTCGATACCTGATCTTTTTAACGCTTACTGAACTGTTCGCGCTTGCGGGCACCACGCAGGCCGTACTTCTTGCGCTCGACCATGCGACTGTCGCGGCGCAGGTAGCCAGCCTTAGCTAGCGTTAGCTTCATGTCGTCGCTGATGCTGGCTAGAGCTTTGCTAATTGCTAGGCGAGCTGCGTCAACCTGACCAGTCGTACCACCGCCCTTGGCGAGGATGGTGATGTCGTACTCGCCCTGCTTGCCGACGAGGGCGATCGGATCAGTTAGACGAGCAACTAGCTCGGCGTTGCCGCAGAAGTAATCTTTGGCGTCTTTGCCGTTGATCTTGATACCGCCCTTGCCCTTATATAGGCGAGCGGTTGCCGAACTGCTCTTGCGGCGACCAATGCCGTAGGTGTATGTCTGATCTGCCATTATTTAACCTCAACTTTCTCTGGCTTTTGCGCCGTATGATCATGCTCGCTACCGGCAAAAATCCTTAGTCGAGCCATGCGAGCATCGCGCAGCTTGTTCTTTGGAAGCATTCCGTCGATGGCTCGCTCTAGCATATTGCTGGAGCTGACGGTCTCGGCCTTAATCTCCTTTAGTGCACCTGGATGCCCGCTGTGGCGATAGTAGGTCTTAGTCGTCTTGTCGCCATTATACTTAATCTTGTCGGCATTGATGACGACCACGTAATCGCCGCTATCCATATGCGGTGTGTAAGTCGGCATATATTTGCCAGTCAGGCGATTCGCAATGAACGTTGCGGCGCGCCCCATCGGAACATCAGTTACGTCAACTAGAATCCACTTGTGATTGACTTCGTCAGCCTTCATTGAGTAAGTCTTAAATTCAGCCATTACTTAGTCTCCTTTTTTGTGGTAGACTTCACTGCCTTTGTGGGCTTTTCTACTTCCTTAATTTCATCAACAAACTCAATGCGAGCCATCTCGGCGTTGTCGCCAACTCGGAATTGATTTAGCTTCTCAATTCTCAGATAGCCGCTGTCGCGTTTCATTGACGGTGCAACTACGTCGACTAGGCGGTTGGCCGTATCGACGTTAGTCGCCGCAATCAGAGCACGGCGATCGGCTAGTGTGCCACGGCGTGCTTTAGTTACCATCTTTTCTACGTACGGACGAAGTTCCTTGGCCTTGGGCAGGGTCGTCTCGATTGCACCGTGTTTAATCAGGGCAATCGACAGGCCACGCATCAAGGCTTTGCGCTGGTCGCGCTCGCGACCGAACTTGCGCCCCTTATATCCATGCCTATGCATTAGTTAAAACTCCAATTCTGCCACACGGGCCTTTACTTCTTCCTTTGCCTTAGCACCAAAGCCCTTTAGATCATCCATTTCCTCATCGGTCAGCGAAACTAGGTCATTGACCGTGCGGATTTCATTGCTGATTAGGGCGTTGGTAGTACGAGCGCTGAGACCAAGTTCTTCGATGGGCATATCTAGTAGCCCCGAAGCGTCGGTCGAATCATTGTCGTCATCATTGTCGTCATCATTGTCACTGAAAGCTTTGGCTGCTTTACCGGCTAGAGCCTTGTACTGCCCCATCAGGATGGCGTTGGCCTGCTCGAAGGCATCGACGGGGCTGATGGTTCCATCCGTATCAATAGTTACAGTCAGCTTGTCAAGGTCAACATTATCGCCTACGCGGGCGTCATCCACGCTGTAGCGCACGCGCTTTACTGGTGAATACATTGCATCTAGCGCAATCATATCCGAATGTGGACGAGCGGTGGTTGACTCTTCAAGCGTCTGGTAGCCACGACCAGTCGTTACAACGACTGTCAAAGTGACGGTTGTTTCTGGATCATCAATGGTCATGATTGGCAGATCTGAGTTGACGATTTCGACGTCACCGTTAGCATTCAGATCGCCGGCAGTCATGACCCCGCCCTTTTTGCTAATTGTGAACTCAACCGGTTCGTCGCTGTGACTGCGCACAATCACGGACTTGAGATTCATTGAGATTTCAACGACATCTTCTTTAACGCCAGGGATAGTCGTAAATTCGTGGCTTACACCGTCAATCTTGTAGGCGGTGATAGCTGCACCTTCGATTGACGACAGCAGTACGCGGCGGATTGAGTTGCCGAGTGTCTGGCCGTAGCCCTTAGCTAGTGGCTCGACAGTAATAGTTGAGCTATTCGAACTGTGCTCCTCGATATTCGTAACCGTTGGATTTATAATTTGTTTACTCATATCCAGTGCCTCCCTATCTCGAGTAATACTCAACAATTAACTGGTCCTTGATATCTGGTTCAGCGTCTTCGCGTGTTGGCAAACCAGTTGCATCGAAGGTCATGTCCTTGACGTTGACCTTGAGCCAGCCTGGAACCTGACCACTAGCATCGCGGCTAACCTGCGCTAGATTCTTGAAGTATTCAGTCTTCTGCGAATGCGGACGAACGGTGACTTTATCGCCTGGCTTTAGCCTAATCGACGGAATATCTACGCGACGCCCATTGAGCATGAAGTGTCCGTGTGTCACTAGCTGGCGCGCCTGACGACGTGAGACGGCGAAACCTGCGCGGTAGACCGCATTATCGAGACGACGCTCGAGTAGCTGTAGCATGCGAGTGCCAGTCTGCCCCTTCTCTTTGAAGGCCTCAGCCATAATGATGCGGAACTGCTTTTCTAGAACGCCATAAATGCGGCGAACTTTCTGCTTTTCGCGTAGCTGAGTTGCGTAGAGCGACGGCTTGCCCTGGCGACCACCGCCATGCTGGCCTGGGACATTACTCTTGTGCGCCATAACCTTGACGGCCTTGCGATGTAGAGCATAGCCTTCGCGGCGACTTTGCTTAACAATTGGTGATTTGTCTCGAGCCATTTATGCTCTCCTTTCACGCTTAGCACGGACGCCACCGTGCGGAATGCCAGTGACATCGTTGATGCTCTCAATTTGCATGTCATGGTTCGCGATAGCGCGAATTGCGGCGTCTCGGCCGAGACCAACACCCTTGACGTAAACATCGACGCGGGTTAGACCATATTGGCTCTTAGCAATTTCAGCAGCCTTGTCGGTTGCGATCTGAGCAGCAAAGGCGGTGCCTTTCTTGCTACCACGGAAACCACAGGCACCAGCACTGCTAGCGCTAATTACGTTGCCATGATTATCTGCAAAACTGATGATTGTATTATTAAACGTTGCTTGAATGTGTGCCTGACCTAGTGGAATGCTACGCTTGACTCGTTTTTTGCCACGAGCCGTGGTGCGCTTGCCCCTAGCGGCTGATTTAGCGTCTGCCATTTATTCAACTTCTCCTTAAATTTACTACCACTACTAAATACTAGGTCTTGCTAGCTGCCTTTGGCTGAGCGCCACCAACAGCGATACGACGGCCACGCTTTGTACGGGCGTTCGTTCGGGTGCGCTGTCCATGAACTGGTAGATTTAGCTTGTGACGCAAGCCACGGTATGAACCAATATCTTTTAGACGCTTAATGTTGCCAGCAACGATCTGACGAAGATCACCCTCGACGGTATAGTTAGCGTCGATAATATCACGAATCTTCTGCTCCTCGGCTGGCTTAAGATCTTTAACACGAGTATCAGGCTTGATTTTGGCGGCTTTAACAATATCTGCTGCGCTCTTTGGCCCGATGCCGTAAACATAAGTTAACGCCACGACAATTTGCTTGTCTGACGGAACTTCAACGTTAGCGAATCTAGCCATATTTAACCTTGCCTCTGCTTATTACGTGGTTTTAGCTTGTTGATGACACGCAGTCGCCCCTTGCGGCGAACCAGCTTATCATCCGGGCTGCGCTTCTTAACGCTCGCTTGCACCTTCATAAGTCGGCTGTCCTTTCCCGCTGCTTACCTACAGCGAAATTAATGTTTTTCATCGCGTAGTCGAAAGCTGATGCGCCCCTGCGTGAGATCATAAGGGGTCATCTCCACCTCAACTCTATCGCCCTGCACTAAACGGATGTAATGCTTACGCATACGACCCGAGACATGGGCGATGATTATATGGCCGTTTTCAAGTTCAACCCTAAACTTGGCGCTGGGTAGAGCCTCTACCACAGTGCCTGTGACTTTGATTACTTCCTTATTTCCAGCCATACTTAACTACAATATGTTATATTACACTAGTTTAATCTAATGTGCAAGAGTTAGATTACTTTGCGCTGGCATAGACGATGATGCGCTTATCCATTGAGCGGACGCCACGTGAATCGCGAGTCGACCAACTGCCGTCGCAGGTGATGAGGGCAAGTCCAGGCCGGTCTTTGTGCGTTGGTGTCATTACCTTTTCCATATTAACATCGGATAAATCGACAGTCTCGACGTGGTCTACGGTGTATGTGACAGAGGCATTATTGCCTAGCTCGATTTTGATTTCAGCATCATCCTGAAGTTCACCTAGTTTATCAAAGACGCAGCCTTGACTGCTGCAACTATGACCGTCAATTACGGCTGAGGTCTCGTTATAGACGCCATTAGGTGAAATAAATTTTGCACAGCGGGTATTTTCTTCGGCATTGCCTTCACAGTTATACCAGCCGACGTCATGGACGTTTTTTGGTACATCCATCTGCTGCGAGCCGTCGCTATTGGCGGCCAGCAGACTAATTTCTTGGACGCGTGCCGATACGCCTATGGATGGAATAGTAATCAAACGTGGCTTGGCGCCATTGTTAACTTTGTAATTCTCTTTGTCCTCATTGCTCACTTCATCGTAGCTCAGATTGAGACTATCGTCTCGCTCTTTGGCCGGTTGATGTAGCTTGTAATAGCTGAGGCCTGTGAAAACTCCAGCGGCAACGACAACCATAGCTACTATTGCGTAGATTATTTTCTTGGTGCTACTGTGCCTTGCCGATTTTGTGCTCTGTCTACCGCTCGGCTCAATATGATTTGTCTGCTCTACCGGATCTATTTTTTCTGGCGCAACCTGCTTTTCTTCCACTTTGCCTACTCTTTTGGCTAATCCTATTTAAATTCGTCGTATGATACCATCAGCGCCCGTGAATTTAATTGCCTTAGGCACTCTAGTGCGCCAGTGACAATTATCAGTAGTCCAGTGCCACTGATAGATAGGCTACTCGCAATCGAGCTCATCCCTTGGGCGTACAAAATTGATTCACCGATAAATGGTGTAATGGAGATGATGCCCAGGGCAATAGAACCAAATAGCGTTAGGCGGTTAACCACCTTTTTGAAGTACTCCTCTGTCTGCTTGCCGGGGCGGATATTCTCAATAAAGCCGCCTTGTTGTTGCAGGCTCTCGGCGATCTCGTGGCAGTCAAAGACTACTGAGGTGTAGAAATAAGTGAACATTACTACTAGTAGGAAATAGCAAACAGGATAGATTAGAGCTTCCCAACCCGTCAGCAGTCCAGTTGTAGCTGAACCGCGCTGGAACCATAGAACTAAGTTCTGTCCAATATCTGCATGCCACTTGGTCGCTATCATTAGCTGTCCAATAAAGGCGGGCAAAGCTAGAAAGGAAACAGCGAAGATAACTGGGATAACGCCCGCGGTGATTAGTTTGATGGGGATAATTGATTTGACGCCGCCATATTGCTGATTGCCATGGACACGCTTGGCGTAGTCGATCGTAATAACGCGCTGTGCTTCGTTAATCTTGACCAAGAGGTAAATCACAATTAGAAATGCGATGGCTAGGAAAATAGTTGCCCAAGTAGCGCCAT
>JAKPIF010000001.1 GCA_029549925.1 bacterium
TACATATCGCATGTTGCCTTTATGTCTCATGAACATGCAGATGTACTCAAATTAAAAACAATCACAAACGAATTCAATAATGTAGATATTAAGGAAATGCCGGAAAACTATATGTCGCAAACGTTTGGCGATACGTATTTCTCGCACGATGATTGTAAAAAAATTGGTTTCATTCGCGACAGAATAGAAGAATACAAAAACAGCAACATGATAAACGATCGTGAACGTGCAATTCTAATTACATCTCTCTTATATTCCATGGATAAAATAGCAAATACTTGTGGCCACTATGACGCCTTTATTAAGGGCGCGCATTTTGATAAGCAATTCGATTATAAGTTGATAAAAATTACTAATGAATTTAGCAATTCAGCAAGTTTTTATCGGGGAGACGCAAACAAGATTATCAAAGAAATCGATTTTCCATTTGTCGACTGTGTCTATTGCGATCCGCCATATAATAGCCGCAATTATAGCGATCTATATCACGTCTTAGAGAACGTTGCTGAGTGGAAGAAGCCGGACGTAGAGGGCGTGGCTAGAAAAATGGATCGTACAAATATTAAAAGCGAATATTGCAGTAAAAGTGCCGCAAAAGCTTTTGAAGATTTAGTCTTAAACCTGAAATGCAAATATATAGTTTTATCCTACAATAATACCGGAGATAAAGCGGACGGAAGAAGCAATGCGCGTATATCGGACGAAGATATAATTCGCATACTTAAAATGCGCGGCAAGGTAAACGTCTATTCAAAGAAGTACAAAGCTTTTACTACTGGAAAATCCAATAATAATACAAATGAGGAAAGGCTGTTTGTTTGCGTAGTCAAAGATCCTCTTTGGGTAACGGCGAAAAAGACATTCACCAAATCGCCATTAAACTATACTGGCGGAAAGACTAAACTATTACCGCAAATATCAGAATTATTTCCCAAAAAGATAAACACGTTCGTCGATTTGTTTTGCGGTGGCGGAAATGTTGGAGTAAACATACTCTCTAAGCGCACGATATATAATGACCTAAATAAAGACGTTATAAAGCTATTAGATTTCTTCAAGAACAATAGTTTTGAAACGATCGACAACCAAATATCAAAGATAATTACAGATTATTCTCTTTCTGATTCCGAAGCATACGGCTACGAGTATTATGGCTGCAACAGCTCTGATGGTCTAGGAAAGTATAATAAGGCGGCATTCCAAAAACTACGCAAAGATTTTAATGATAGCAACCGCGACAATCCAGCTATGCTGTTCGCTCTAATAATCTATGGTTTTAATAATCAAATCAGGTTCAATAATAAGGGCGAATACAATTTACCTGTAGGCAAAAGAGACTACAATAGGAGTACTAAATATAACCTTGCGAGTTTCTGCCGAGATTTAGCGAGTCAAGACTCCGTTATCCTCAATACAGATTTCAGAAACTTCGATATCTCGACATTAAATGGTGACGATATGATTTATTGCGATCCGCCGTACCTAATTACGACAGCCACATACAACGAAAAGGACGGATGGAATACGAACGACGAAAAGGACTTGCTAGATTTCCTAACGCGCGTCGATAAACAAGGGATTAAATTTGCCCTATCGAATGTCTTAGAACACAAAGGCCAACGCAACGAGTTGTTAGACAATTGGGCTAAGCAATATAAAGTTCATAATCTAAACTTTTCATATAACAATTCAAACTATCACAGCACAGCGAGTAGCCATAAAACTCAAGAGGTGCTGATTACAAATTATTAGATTCATAGTATAATAGAAGCATGCGAAAGCCGTGGTCTATAACAACTACAGTACGAAATCCGCTAAGAATTAAGGATTTTCTTAAAGCTGCCGCAGAATTATGTGGAAGACCATGGAATAAAGATACACAAAAAGAATATCAGAAACTACTAATCCAAAAACGCCTATATGGTTTTGACAGCGTGCAATTCTACAATGGCCTGCCTGCAGAGATTACATCGTTAATTGATGATACTGACACAGAAATATCGATGGAGACTATCGACGAGATTCTAAGAATTAAGAATTATGCCGATTTTGACATGCGTGGCCGCCAATCAATGAATCCACTTACAAAATTTGGTTTTATTAGAATAGATGACGACACGAAGATTATCAGCTTGACTGATTCGGGGCGCGAATTGCTAGATACTGACGACAACGAAATTGGAAAAGTATTGCTAAGGAGTTTCCTCAAATGGCAGATCCCGAATCCTGCAAGCAGAGACTATCCAGAAGAAGATGGATATTCGGGAATTCCTTTTGTTTTAGCTCTCAGATTAATATCTCGCGTAAATGAGCTCGAAGAAGCTCGTGGAAATAATGGGGTTGGACTACAGAAGCGCGAATTTGCTTTGTTTGCTACTACCCTTACAAATTATGCAGAAATAGATTCATATGCGAATATGGTTATCGAACTTCGCGATTTACAAAATGGCCATGATAAGCAAGAAAGAAAAACGATTCGCGACAATTACAGATTAAAGTTCGCCAGAGATTATCTGAACACTACCGATTCATCTACAATAAATAAGTTCCTAAAGAACTTGAATGATTATGGTGATAATGCAATCCGCTATTTTCGTTTGACTAACTTTATTCGTATACGTGGCGGCGGTTTTTACGTGGATATAGAACAAAGCAGATCGACAGAAATTAACGCGCTTTTTGAGTCTGAATGGTATAAGCCAAAAGAATTTACAGACAAAAACACATATCTTGATTATCTTTGCTCAGACACCGAACCACAATATCCATGGGAAACAGAAGAAAAGCTTCGTGAAATTGCGAATACAATACAAGAGGATGTAATAAGGCTAGGACGCGAAGAAAATGAAACGATAGCTCCAATTCCGCTTGATAATTCTTCTTCTGAGGAACTTAAGACAACAATCGAAAACTTAAGGAAGCGTCGAAACGAACTGAGGAACAAAAGCGATCATGACAAAGCTCAACCTGCTGAGTTTATCGCAGAATGTATTAAGCAATTTGATGATATTTATACAAACGACGAAAAGAGTCGCGCACTCATGCTCGAGCATTTATCTACCATGGGGTTGCACGCATTTAATGACGCGATATCCGTAAAACCCAACTATCCTATTGGCGATGATAATGAGCCTACTTCAACCGCTCCTGGTGGAGTTCCTGATATTGAATGCGTTTACAGTTCGTTTGGCATGGTATGCGAAGTGACCATGTTGAAAAATAGAAGCCAGTGGTTTAACGAGGGACAACCAGTAATGAGGCACCTCAGAGATTTCGAGGCGTCGCACGCTAATTCATATTGTCTCTTTATTGCGCCATCAATTCATACAGACACCGCTGAGACATTCTATATGGCGAATAACTTTGGGTATAAAGGTCAAAAACAAAAGATCGCGCCAATTACGATTTCTCAGTTTGTCGGCATGTTGCATACACTGAAGCAAATGCGCGAAAATGGTAAAATCTTCCACAACTCTGACATGAAAGAATTGTTAGATAAAATCGTTGATGAATCTGCGACCGGAAATGACTCCGAAAGATGGATAGCGAATATTCCTCAAATCGTTGTAGACTGGCAGAATTCACTGCTGAATAGATAAAAAGATATCGAGCGCTTCAGCAACTCCGCATTCTGGGCAAATATTGGTCTTATTGTCCTTGCGCGATAATGCAGGATACCCAATATAATACTTGCCACATTTCTGGCATTTGTGGCGCTTTTGAACGGCCTTTGAATCATTAGTAGATAACTTACTCATATAAACTCCTTAGCCCTTGCGAGACGTCTTGGCTTCAATAAAGAACGCACCTATGTGGCTAGGTTTTTGTTAACGAAAAAATTGCGGATACTCTCGCAAGGTCTTTGTATTTAACCTTACTTGTGGAAAACTTTCAAGTCTGCTAAAACGCTTATGCTTGCTCATTTAACCATGAGTAGTATAATTGGAACTAGTTAAATTGCGGCACCTAAATGGGTGTCTTTTTTAACTTCAACCTTGGTGGGGAGTGTGCTCGGTGGGGAGCGCACTCGGTGGGAAGCACCGCTCGTTATCTGAGCTACAAGTACATTAGAAAGGCTATCAATGCCTAGAACCTACAAGAAAGCACAGAAGTATAAAGATAGCTTTCTGTGCTCAAACGAGATCATAATCTCCACCAAAGAAGCGCGCAAACTGCTAGGCAAGGCAGACTCTGATAAAATCTCAGATTTAGAGCTTGCCAACCTTATCGGACTGATGCACCGTATCGCTAGCGATCTTATTGATATAAAAATCGTCCATTCTGGCGAAAAGGTGGTATAGTATGTTGTTAATGAACGATGGAGTAAAACGCATTGCGTTCGGCTACACTCGCGTCTCGACGGAAGAACAAACTTACGGCGCTTCTTTGGAAAACCAAAGACTTGCAATACAAAAATACGCAAACCAAAACGATATAGAGATAATCGGCTGGTATACCGACGCTGGTATTTCAGCCAAAACCGCACACCGCCCAGAACTCCAGAAGATGTTGGCGGATATCGCCAAACGCAAAGGGCGCATAGATCACGTAGTCGTCTACAACGTATCGCGCATATCTCGCGATATGACGTCATTCTTTAACGATATTGGCTTTATCCTGGCCAAATGTGGTGTCACATTACGATCTACGCAGGAAGTAATCGACGAATCGCCAACCGGGCGCTTTATGCTTAATATTGCACTTTCGGTTCACCAACTCGATAACGATATTAAGTCTAAGACTGTTAAAGACGATATGTCGCTACTTGCTAGCTACGGCTGGTGGTTATCGCAAGCGCCAATCGGACTAAAACTTAAACCGATTGTAACCGGTGAATATACTAACGACGGCAAGAAAAAGCACCATAACACACTCGAGATAGACGAAACGAACGATATTGGCAAGAATATCCAATTTCTGCTGAATCGTTTCTCCGAGGGCGATATAGCGCCAATGGAGCTAGTAAACCTAGCGCATAAGATGGGCGTAAATGGTAAGAACGGTAAACCTATCACTTTAAACACCATGCTTGGCATTTTGCGTCAGTCGGTTTACGCCGGTTATAACACGTCTAAAAACCTACTAGACGGCAAGCCAACCAAGATTAAGGACTTTGACGGTCTTATCGATATTGACACCTATAACAAGAACCAACGGATCCTAAGCGGCAAACGCGCTCCACTAGTACCGAGTAATAGCGAATTATATCCGCTGCGCAAACTATTGATTTGCTCAAAATGTGGAACGCTAATACGATCTAGCGCGCCACGAAGCTCAGCCGGCAAGAGGTCGCCACGCTATCACTGCACGACGAAAGGTCACAGTTCAGTCCCGATCGAGCAAATGCACCAACTATTCGTAGACTTCCTAGAGGAAATCACGCCTAGTGAGGGTACCATTAAGCTATTTAAAGAAATAGTGAAGCGTACAGCGGCTAAGAAGCTTGGCGATACGACGCGCGAGCTAGCACAGCGCCGCGAGGCAATATCGGATATCGATAAAAAGCTGATAGAAGCGGTAGACGCTATGCTAGATGGTAAGATCACAATTGACGATAAGAATAGGTATAGCGAGGCCTTAGAACAGAAGCGCCAAGACTTGCGACGAGAAATTGATAAATTGGAACGGAATCAAGGCCTAAATGAAGCCACAATAGATTACGTGTGCAATTTTATGACAAAGCCGGCCAAACTCTGGAAAGACGCCGACCTCGAGACAAGGCAGGCGTTCCAAAAAATGCTGTTTCCAAATGGCCTGCACTTCGATATCAAGGAGAAAATTTTTGGAACGGACGATTTAAGCCCACTCTTCTCCGTTATTTACAACAAAAAAGAGTCCTGCGATAGCAGCAACTCCGGTGTGGTGATCTCGCCGGGAATCGAACCCGAATTGTCAGGATGAAAACCTGATGTCCTAACCGTTAGACGACGAGACCGTAACTAAATTATATTGTATAATTTGATTATGAGCAAGCGAAAGGGGTTATAATGACGCGGATTTCCATTGTCGAGGACGATCAGCTGATCGCACAGATGTATCGCATGAAGCTAGAGGCCGAGGGCTACGATGTCGATGTGGCTGAGAGCGGAATGAATGGCATTCAGATGATCGAGCAGACACATCCGGATTTAATTCTGCTGGATTATTCTTTGCCTGACATCAATGGTTCGGCTGTTTTACAAGAGGCGCGGCGCAATCCAGCGACCGCCGAGGTGCCCGTTATCGTCCTAACTAATATGGATAACGAGACGGTCCATGATGAGCTAACGAAGTGGGGCGTGGATGATTATATCGTTAAAGTTGATTTGACGCCACGCGAAGTGCTCGACCGTATCAAAAAGGCTCTGAAGAAATAATCGGCTTGTGGTAATATATTTGTTGGTTTAATGAAACGTAACGGAAAGGAAGTATAAATGGCGCATATTGACACACTCAAACGCGCGCGCATCTTAGCGACGATTGGGCCGGCGACCGACTCACCCGAAACTCTCGAGGCAATTATTCGTGCAGGGGTGAATGCCTGCCGTATGAATTTTAGTCATGGTTCATATGAGGAGCGGATTAATCAGATTACCAATATTCGTGCGATTGAAAAGAAACTCAATCGCCATATCCCAATTGTGCAGGATTTGCAGGGGCCAAAGATTCGTTTTGGCGAGCTAAAGGATGATATGACTTATCATATCGAAGAGGGCAAAGAGATTGGCCTAACCTATGGCATTATTCACGATGGTGGCAACAATCTGCCGTCGCAGTATGATCTATCTGACAAGTGCGCGCCGGGTGATCACATCTTTATGAACGATGGCAAGATTCAGACTGTCGTTGAGCGCATTGAAGATAAGACCGTCTGGGTAAAGCCGCTAAATAGCGGTGACATTGTGTCGCACAAGGCAATTAATTTGCCAGACATGAAGGGTGGTAAGGCGCCATCTCTTACACCAAAGGATATGAAGGACCTCGAGTGGGGCCTGGACAAGGATATTGATTACACGGCTATTAGCTTCGTTCATACTGCCGACGACGTGCGCAAGCTACGCCAGATTCTAAATGAGCACGACAGTGATCGCAAGATTATTGTCAAGCTCGAAACTCGGGCGGCAATCGCACCAGAGAACCTTGAGGATATCGTCAAGGCGACAGATGCCGTTATGGTGGCTCGTGGCGATATGGCAGTTGAAGCTGGCCCAGAGATTGTGCCAGTGGCTGAGCGTGAGATTATTCGCCTGTGTCAAAAGCACTGCAAGCTTTGCATTGTGGCAACCCAGATGCTCGGTAGCATGGTAGACAACCCCGAGCCGACTCGCGCCGAAGTTAACGATGTGGCGACTGCCTACATCGAGGGCGCTGATGCGGTGATGCTATCTGACGAGACAGCAATGGGCAAGTATCCAGTCGAGACTGTCAAGGTCATGGCTAAGACGTTGCGTTATGCCCAAGAGCATATCGGTGTTTACGATCTATACGATCGCAGTCCAACCGATCCGCAGAATGGTGCTATCGCAGACGCGGCCGTTGTACTGGCAGACGAGGCTAACGCTGATGCGATCGCCGTTGAGGCGACGGACGGCAATCTCGTGCATAGTATTTCAATCCAGCGTCCTACGATGCCGATTTTGGCAATGGCGCCAACACATCGTATGGCTAACCGCTTGAGTCTGCTATTTGGCGTGCGTGCTTTTGTTAGCCCAGATGGCAAAGCGGATACAGAGCTACATAACCTACTGACAACCAACTTCTTCGGCGATACGAAGGCAACCGTAGTTCTAGCGAGTCGCGACGGTGTTAAGCTACTACATTTAGATCGCTAATCGAAAGAGAAAAATAGGGAGGGCAAGATGGCAAGTGTAAAGTTTCCGTACAAAACGGTTAAAGATATATCAGTTGAAGGTAAGCAAATCCTTATGCGGGCGGATTATAACGTGCCGCTAAATGAGGATGACACGATTGCGGACGATTACCGTATCGTGGCGAGTCTGCCGACAATTAAGTATCTGACCGAGCGGGGCGCGCGTGTTGTCATCGTTGCCCACCTAGGACGACCACATGATCAGGTCGAGCTAAAATATAGTCTGACGCCAGTGGCCGAGCGCCTGAGCCGATTGCTAGGTAAGCCAGTACGGTTTGTGCCAGATTGTGTCGGCGCAGTCGTATCAACGGCGACGCGCAATATGAAGCCAGGCGAGGTAGTCCTGCTCGAGAATTTGCGTTTCTATCCGGGCGAAAAAAAGAATGATTTAGAGTTTGCACGTCACCTAGTGGAATCAACTCATGCGGAACTCTTCGTCCAAGATGGCTTTGGTGTGGTACACCGGGCTCATGCTAGCACCAGCGCCATTACGAAATTACTACCCAGCGTAGCAGGCATACTGCTCGAGAAGGAATATGTGGCGATTAAGTCGGCGACCGATTCGCCGAATCGTCCATTAACGACGGTGATTGGTGGAGCAAAAATTGCCGACAAGATGCCACTAGCGCGCAAATTTATCCAGATTGCTGATAATGTTGTCATCGGTGGGGCTCTCGCCAATAATTTCTTTCGCCGGGCGGGGCGTGATATTGGTGATAGCGTGGCCGATGACGGAGTCGAAGCAGATAAGCTAGTCGATCAGATTCTGGCCGACGCCAAAGCGAAGTGGGGCGATGCGACTTCGGAACACTTTATCTTACCGTCGGATGTGGCTGTGTCGGACGACGGCTCTCTGACGAACGATACGCCACGGCATGAAGTTGGTCTTAGTGACGTTCACGCTCCAGCAAAGATTTATGACGCTGGGTTAAAAACGATGGACAAGCTAGATGAATTGGTTGCCGAGAGTGGCACTGTTATTTGGAATGGCACTCTCGGTATGGCGGAATATCCTAATTTTGCCCACGGTTCAGCACGTTTGGCATTAGCCTTGGCAAAAAATCCTCGTGTGGTGAGCGTGATCGGTGGCGGCGATACGGCAGATTTTGTGCGTCATTGGGATAGCCTAGAGGGCGGCAGCTTTACTCATGTATCTACCGGCGGCGGGGCGAGTCTTGAGCTAATGGCCGGCATGGATCTACCTGGTATTAGTGCACTCGAGCCGAAGCAGTAAAAGTTATTCCGTTTGTGGTAAAATAGTTTCAAATGGCGGGAGTGAAAATGAAAAAGTATATCATTGGCAATTGGAAGATGAACCTTAACGTTCACGAGGCTTCGCTATTTGCGGCAAAGTTGGCGCAGACGGTAAAGGTACACAGTGATGTCGAGACGGTAATTTGCCCTGGTTTTCTGGCGCTAGAGCCAGTGTCGTTACAGATTGACCATCGCCAGATGAAACTCGGCGCTCAGAACTGTTATTGGCGGGACGAGGGCGCCTTTACGGGCGAAGTTTCGGCGCGTCAACTGTGTGGCCTAGCGCAGTATGTCATAATTGGCCATAGCGAAAGGCGACATATCTTTGGCGAGGATGACCGCGATACGCGGTTCAAGGTCCAGGCGGCGCTAAGGAATGGTATTCGACCTATTCTGTGTGTTGGCGAGACAGCGGACGAGCGCGATGCTGGCGATACAGAGCACGTGTTATGCGATCAAGTAGCGTCGGGGCTCATGAATGTTGCGTCGGGACAATTAGGTGAAGTGGTTGTAGCTTACGAGCCGGTTTGGGCAATTGGTAGTACTCGACCAGCCGGAACAACTGATGTTGCAGCGGCAACGAAAGTTATTCGCGACGAAATTGGGCGAATGTTTGGCGTGGCTGCAGCCAAAACTGTACCGATTCTCTATGGCGGTAGCGTTGGTGGTTCAAATGCCGAGGAGATGCTTTCGGTCGATAATGTGAATGGCCTTCTCGTGGGGCGGTCGAGCTTGATTGCATCAGAATTTGCTAAGATGGTAGAAATAGCGGCGGAGATTGACTAGATGGCCCTTGATTTTGATTTTGACTTTGACTTTGACAAATTGGACAAGGCTATTGGCGAGATAATGGATGGTCTGAGTGATGACAGTACCGATAAGAACGGAGATGCACACAAAGTAAAATCCGCTCCTGCTAGCAAGCACGAACCAAAGAACGTGGTAATGGTTGCTGCTACGCCCAAAGTAAAGCCTGAGCCTGCCTTAAATCGACGCCGTCCAAAGGTAGCAATGACTGGTGATCGGGTGAGGAATAAGCTATCCGAGAAACCAGAGAGGCCAACTGAGGTGCCGAAATCGAGTTATACTACTCCGGGCCGGGGGCGTTTCTTCGATATGGTTAGTCCTAGCAGCGACGCCCTTAACCAGCATAAACCGAGTGTAAGCAAGGCGAACGAAGCTAAGCTTCAAAAGCCCAATACTCAGGCTCAGGTAAGCGTTCACCGGATTGCACCGCGTCATACGCTACAGCCGCCACGCGATCGTCATGATTTGACCCAACCAGTCCCGGCTAGTCCTAGCGAAAACACTTTCACTACGGTAGAGAATAAGAAAGAGCCGTATATTTCGCCCTTCCTTCCAGATGCCAATGAAATTGTCAAAAAGCGGCCACTAGGAAGCACCAGTCAAGTTACCAATAAAATAGCCAGAACTAGCGGGCAGCCGTATAGAGCGCAGCAGAATTCACTAAATCACCTGCGGGACGGCTCCAATGGTGGGGCTAGCCTCCATGGCCAACCGGCGAGTGATATCAATCTAAAGGCGAAGCCAAAGAAGCAAAGTAAATTGAAGGATGTCTTAATCAAAATTGTTATGTTTGCTGGGGTTATTCTGGCGGGTGGAATTCTTGGTGTGCTGTGCTTCTATTTATTCGGATAGTATAATAGTCGGGTGAACCTAGACAAAATTCTCGAGGGTTTAAATCCGCAACAGCGTGAGGCGGTAACGACTATTGATGGGCCGATACTGATTCAGGCTGGTGCGGGCAGTGGCAAGACAAAAACCCTGACACATCGCATTGCGTATTTAATTGCCACGGGGCACGCCCGGCCGGCAGAAATTTTGGCGGTCACCTTTACTAATAAAGCGGCGGGTGAGATGCGCGAGCGTCTGGCTAATATCCTTGGCGTCGATAATACGCGGAGCTTTATGCCGTGGATGGGAACATTCCACTCGATTGCTGTGCGTTTGCTCCGCTACTATGGTGAAGCGATCGAGATTCCTAATAATTTTGTCATCTTTGATGAGTCAGACAAACAAACACTGATTAAATCAATTCTGAAATCGCTCGGGGCAACAGATAAACAGTACAGCCCTCGCACAATTATTAGCTATATTAGCAACGCTAAAAACGATTTAGAGTCGCCCGACGACTTTAGAAAGCGGGCGCAGACGCCGATTCAGCAGATGACGGCGGAGGTTTACACCCGTTACGAGCAGCGCCTGAAAGAAAATGTGGCACTTGACTTTGACGATTTATTACTCGATACGGTGAAATTATTAAAACAGTCGCCGGAAACGCGCGCTAAGCTGCAGCAACGCTTTAAGTTTATTCTAATTGACGAGTACCAGGATACGAACCGCGCTCAGTATCAGATCGTTAAGCTTCTATTGAACGATAAGCATAACATTTGTGCCGTGGGTGATGACTGGCAGTCAATTTACAGTTGGCGTGGGGCAGACTTTACTAATATCCTTAATTTCGAAAAGGATTTCTCTGGTACAAAAGTAATTAAACTCGAGCAGAACTACCGCTCAACCGGCGCCATTCTAAATGCCGCTCATAATGTAATTATCAAGAACGAGCAGCGGAGCGATAAAAAGCTCTGGACTCGCCAAGGTGAAGGCGCACCAGTGGAATTCATTGAGGCGCGTAACGATCTCGACGAAGCCGACCGTGTGGCGAATCGAATTTCGAGCGAAGTGGGTCTCGGTCTCAGGCGCTATCGAGATTATGCAGTGCTTTATCGTACCAATGCTCAGTCGCGTATCTTTGAGCAAATGTTTCTTAGGAGTGATATTCCTTATCGTATCGTTGGCGGACTACGCTTCTATGATCGTGCCGAGATTAAAGATCTCACGGCGTATCTGAAACTGCTTTATCAGCCGCACGATACTATTAGCTTCCGCCGCATCGTCAACGTGCCGAAGCGGGGACTGGGCGAAGTATCGGTCAACAAATTCTTACACTGGCAAGAATCGACGGGGCAGAGCGTGATTGAGGCGCTTAGTAATGTAGCAATTTGCCCCGATATTACTTCGCGCGCGGCCAAGAGCTTAACTTATCTAGGTAAAGATCTTAAAGAGCTAGCGACGGAAGCTACTGATACAGCGCCAGATATACTGCTGACGGATTTAATCAACCGTTTTCACTATGATACCTACATTGACGACGGCACCGACCAAGGTAATGCCCGGCGAGAGAATGTGGATGAACTAATTAATATGGCTAAGCAATACGGTGATCTCGATAGCTTTCTCGCTGAGGTGGCGCTGGTGAGCTCAGCGGATACCGTAAATGACGACGACGCCGTCACGCTTATGACCTTACATGCGGCTAAAGGGCTGGAATTTCCGGTGGTCTTTATGGTGGGGATGGAGGACGGCCTCTTTCCTAATGCACGCTGTGAAATTGATCCGGCTAAGTTGGAGGAAGAGCGTCGCCTTTGCTATGTGGGTATGACGCGGGCGCGTGAGCAACTAATTATGACGTTCGCTGACCAGAGAATGCTGCGAGGTGAGATTAATTACAATCAGCCGTCACCGTTTCTGTTAGATGCGGGCGGCAAAGAGGCACTCGAGATGGGCGAGGGTGTTGATGACGAGGTCAGCTATGACGAATATGCCGATGAACCCGAAATGGTGAGTCTGAACGTCGGCGATAAAGTCTATCACCAGATGTTTGGTATGGGGACGGTGGAAGAGCTCGACGGTATGAATGCCACAATCAAATTTAAACATAGTGGCACAAAGAAGCTAAATCTCGCCTTTGCGCCGCTAACAAAGCTTTAGCAGTATTTTGTGATATAATAGCGTCTAGGTTATGGTGAAGTTTATTGGATCTCTAATAACCAAATTGCAATTATCTAGTCCTCGGAGGGTGGGGGTCTTCCTAGGCCTGTCGGCGGTGGCGCTATGGCTAATTTGTGCCCCGCTCGTGCAGGCAAAGAGTAGTGATATTGGTAGCAAGAGTCACGTTGTGACGATTTACGATAACGATACCGAGAAGACGATTATATCAAATTCAACCACCGTTAAGTCGGCACTGGCAGACGCCGATATTTCGGTTGATGATAACGACATTGTCTCGCCACGGCTAGATAGTCAGCTAAAGGATAGCTCGACTATCGTTACAATTAAGCGGGCACGACCAGTCACGCTAGTTGATGATGACGGCAAGCGCACCCGTATCATGACGGCGGAGACTGACCCTGCGAATATTGCTAGCGAGGCGGGTATGGCATTAAAGTCGCATGACGAAGCGGCGGTGAAGCCGATCACCAACTTCATTTCAGCGGGCGGCGTTGGCGAGGAGCTAGCGGTAACGAGAGCTAAGACGGTGAATGTGCGGCTATACGGCCAAGCTATGACACTGCGCACTCAGCAAAAGACGGTGGCAGGCATGCTAAAAGAGGCGGGCGTGAAGCTAGCGGCGAACGATACTACGTCAACAGACCTAAATGCGCCAATTACTGATGGTATGAGTATGGAAGTTTGGCGCAACGGCATCCAGACAATTGAGCAGCAAGAAGATGTGCCGTTCGAGACGCAAACGATTGAGGATTCGACTAAGAAGCTCGGCTATGCTGAAGTGCAAACGGCGGGTGTTATTGGTAAGAAGTCGGTTATTTACCAAGTTAATATGCAGAATGGCGTGGAAATTGAACGACAAAAAATTAGCGAAGTAATGACCGTAGCGCCAGTGACGCAAATTATCGTTAAAGGCACTAAGGTGGAGCTCCCGCCAGGTAGCCATACCGATTGGATGCGGATGGCTGGCATCAGTGAGAGCGACTTTGGCGCTGCGAATTACATTATCACGCGCGAGTCAGGTTGGCGTTATAATGCTCGGAATCCGAGGGGAGCATATGGCTTGCCACAGGCCCTGCCGGGCGGTAAGATGTCATCGGCTGGTAGTGACTGGGCGACGAATCCTATCACTCAGCTAAGGTGGTTTAACAGCTACTGCAAGCAGCGCTATGGAAGTATTCAAGGCGCCTATAACCACTGGCAATCCTACCATTGGTACTAGTCGATGCAGTTTATTCTTTTACGCGTAAGAGAAGCGCAGCGGGGGGCGTTAGCGCGTAAGCTGCCTGGAGAGTACGAAAATATAGTAAAATATCTCTATGCAGCCGAAAAAATCTCTTGGTCAAAATTTCCTAACCGACCCCGAAATCCTATCGGCAATTGCTGACTATGGAGAACTGACGTCGAATGATACGGTGCTAGAAATTGGTCCTGGCCAGGGCAATTTGACGCGTATTCTGTGCCAGCGAGCAAGCAAGGTTGTAGCGGTGGAATTTGACCGTGATTTATATACCTTACTTGAGCGAGAGCTGGCCTCAAAATTTAGTAACTTAAAACTAATTCAGGGCGATATCCTTAGCTTTGGCTTATCTACTTTGCCTAAAAATTACAAAGTAGTGGCTAATATTCCCTATAACATTACTAGCCCGATTATCACGAAATTATTAGCGGCGAAAAATTCACCGATGCTGTCAGTGCTACTGGTACAGAAGGAAGTGGCAGAGCGCATGGCGGCACAACCGGGCAAACTATCAGCTTCCGCAGTGTTAGCGTCGATCTATGCCGAAATCTCAACGGGACTAATTGTGCCAGCGGAGTATTTTGACCCCGTTCCAAAGGTGGACAGCCAGGTCTTAATTATGCGGCGAAGAGTACAGCCACTAGTCTCGGCGGACGAAATGTCAAAATTTACAGATGTTGTTTACGCTGGCTTTGCTCAGCCACGCAAAAAGATCAAATCTAGTTTGGCGGTGGGGCTAAAGACCAACAAAGAAACCGCCGAACAGCTATTAAATAAAGCTGACATTGATCCCAACCTTCGTCCGCAAAACCTTGCGATTGACGATTGGCGGCGGCTTTGCAACCTTGTCTAAAACCTCTCTTTAGAGAGGTCAGAGGAGCCTCGCTCATCGGGTGTGTTTCTATGCGTTATAATAGGTCTATGAATCAAAAATGCTACATCACTACGGCAATACCTTACGCTAATGCGGCACCCCATATTGGAACGGCGATGGATTACCTTTACGGTGACATCCTTCTGCGCTACCAGCTTCTGCGCGGCAACGACGCTAAAATGTCGATCGGTACGGACGAGCACGGTATCAAGGTGCAACAAAAGGCTGAGACTAATGGCAAGACGCCGCAGCAATTTGTCGACGATCTGCAGCCTGAATTTAATAAGATGCGGGCTGCGCTCGACATGAACTTTGGCGTCGACATTACCGATGCGACTAAGCCACTAGTAGAACAGGATTTTAACGAACAAAATATTATCAGCGTGCGCACTTCTGACTCCGAGCACGTGCGGCTCGTGCAGGACATCTGGCGCCGTCTGGATGAGGCAGGCGTAATCTACAAATCACGCTATGAAGGTTGGTATTGCACGGGCTGCGAGGCGTATTACACTGAAACTGAGACACATGACAACAATTATATTTGTCCGATTCATAATAAGCCCTACGAGAAACTATCGGAAGAAAATTATTATCTGAAGGTTTCTGCCTTTACAGATCGCATTCGCAACTTTATCAAGGATGCAGTAGTGCCAGAATTCCGCGGCAAAGAGCTGCTCGAGATGATTAAGGACGGCGCGCGCGACGTCTCAATCTCGCGACCGAGTGATAAGCTGAGCTGGGGTGTGCCGGTGCCAGGCGATGAGAGCCAAGTGATGTATGTCTGGATCGACGCTCTATCTAATTACATTACAGCGCTCGGCTATCCAGATGACGATTGGCATAGCGATTTTTGGCCGGCAAATGTCGAAATTGTGGGCAAGGACATCTTGCGCTTTCACGCCATTATCTGGCCGGCGATGTTAATGGCGCTCGGACTGGAGTTACCAAAGAAGCTAATGGTGCACGGCTTTATCAATGTCGACGGCGTTAAAATGAGTAAGAGTATTGGCAATGTTGTCAGTCCGCTCGCAATTATTGATGATTACGGCGTTGATGCCTTCCGCTACTACTTCGTGGCACACGTACCAACTTTCGAGGACGGCGATTTTACCTGGGAAAAGTTTGAGAACGCCTATAATGGTGAGCTGGCGAACGACCTAGGCAACCTCGTAGCGCGCGTGGCGGCAATGATTCGGAAGTACTTTGACGGCAATTTGGCGGTTGTCGACGAAACGAACGAGCTAAATGATGCGGCAGAGACCTTGCTGGGCGACTACAAAGTTTCAATGGACGGCCTTGACCTCAATTCGGCGCTTAATGCCATCACTAAATATGTGCACGAGCTCAACCAGTATATCGAGCAGTCGGCGCCGTGGAAGGTAAATAAGATTGAAGATGAAGCGGAGCGCATGCAGCGTCAGGTTGAGATCTTCTCAACGCTGGTCAATGGGTTACTATTGGTGGCGAAGTATGTATCGCCCTTTATGCCGAATACGGCGTATGTGATTCATGACACATTTAGCCACGACGAGATACCGGCCGAGACACCGATTATGTTTCCCAAAAAGTATCTCCACACAGCGGAACCAACGCATAAATAATGATGCAATATATTGATACTCATTGTCATATTCACTGCATAGATTATCCAGTGGACGGGGCGAAGATAGTGCAGAATGCAGCGCAGGCTGGCGTGGGCAAAATTATCACTATGGGATGTGATGTAGCGGATAGTGAGCGAGCAGTAGGCTATGCTAAGAAATACGATGCAAGCAACGTCGCAATCTACTGTGGCGTTGGAATCTTCCCGTCATATGGCGAGAATGCTACTTCGAGCGATATAGAGGTGTTAAAACGCTTAGTGCGAGAAAATCCAAATGAAATTAAGGCAATTGGTGAAATTGGCATCGATCACCACGATGACGATTACCACTTGGACGCCACTAGGCAGATGGTGCTATTAGAAGCTCAGTTGCAACTAGCGGTCGATCTGCACTTACCAGTGTCGCTACATGTTCGTAGCGGTCAGTTCGGCGACGCTTTCGCTGACCTCTGGGCGGTGCTAGGTAATTTTACTGGCGCTAATATGGTGCGAGGCGTACTGCATTCTTTTACCGATAGCCTGGAGAATCTGGATAAGTGCCTGAGTTACGGCTTATCAATTGGCGTCAACGGCATTGTTACCTTTAATAGAGACGAAGAGCTGGATGAAGTTTATCGGACGATTCCTAAGGAGCGTATAATGAGCGAGACGGACTCGCCATATCTTGCACCCAAACCATATCGGGGCAAGGTAAATCAGCCAGCGTGCATCCTTAGTATCGTTAAAGCACTGGCGGCAAAGCGTGAGACCGATGCAAACGAGTTGGCGACTGCATGCTATAATAATGCCAGTGATTTATTTGGATTACGCAGCGGCGACTCCGATAGATAAGCGCGTCATGAAGGCGATGACGCCCTACTTTAGTGATAAGTTTTATAATCCGTCGGCGGCTTATATGGCGGCTCGCGGGGTGCGGGCTGATGTCGAAAACGCTCGTCATGACATCGCTAAAATTATTGGTGCTCGCCCCGCGGAAATTATCTTCACGGCGGGGGCGACGGAATCAATAAATCTCGCTATGACAGTAGTGGGCGACGGTGTAGTCTTGACGGACAATGCCGAACACGCTTCGGTGCTAAATGCAGCAAAGTCTTACCGCCACGAAATAATCTCGGTCGATAGTGAGGGGCGAATTAATCTAGATGATTTGCGAGCCAAAGTGCAGTCAGGTGTCGTGCGCTTAATTAGCCTTGGCTACGTCAATAGCGAAACTGGCGTGGTGCAGGATATCAAGGCAGTAGCGGACATTGTGCGCGATGAGCGGGCAGAGCGTCAGATGCCGTTATATCTGCATATTGATGCTAGTCAAGCAAGCGGACTATATGATTTGAACGTGGGGCGTCTCGGTGTGGACATGATGACGCTCAACGCCGGTAAGTGTTATGGGCCAAAGCAGATGGGGTTACTTT
>JAKPIF010000009.1 GCA_029549925.1 bacterium
GAGCTATCGTGCGCCCCAGCTCATAGCCGCTATCTTCGCTCGATAGTTTATAGTTGCCATGGTAGTGCTTAGGAGTTCCAATCGGGTAGTCACTATTAAGTCTGCTCATCTTACAGCCGCCCTCCGTGCTCCACTCATACCTATCTATATCAGCATATCCGTGTGACACTTCAGCCCTAATTTCTTCACGGTAGTCCGTAAGCGACACTACCCTTCTGTCTGGATCGGCCGCCCTCTCTCTCGCAGTCGGATCCCAAGCCGCGTTAATGCTATCAAGTGTATATGATCCGTCTGTAATTACTGGTGTACCTGTTCTGACTTCGTTATAACGAACGACGTTACCGTCCTCATCTAGGTCTACTTTTCGATCTCTCTTTTCGTTACACACGGCTAGCTCCATTTCATCGGTGACATGCCCGCTTTTGTCTCGGATAAATCTAGCGAATGAATGTGTTGACAAACGTTTTTCGCTAACCGTCATCCCGCCGCCATCGGCTAGACTAATTGTTTTATCTTCTTTATCGCCATCCAAGTTATAGAAGCGATCGTGGCTTCTGTTGTCGTACTCAGTCTTGCCCTTCAACGTCAGTTTCTTGCCATCTTCGGAAACTTCAAAACTGTCGATACTACTCTCGTCTCTTAGGGCGTCCTTCACGTATTGTGAACCTAATATCTTTTGGTCAACCCCCGACTCAGCTAGACGTTCGGCTAATGTTTTCTCGCGGTCACGCTCCGCGGAATCGACTACCCATGGGTTGTCACGGTTCTCGCTAGAACCAGAATTCATAGTGTTAAAGTTACTCATTTTATCCTTTCTGAATATATTTATTTTTTATATCCATTAGTACTGTATCACGATTAATAATATTTGTCAATACCAGGTGTCAGCTCGCCTGTAAGCCGGGTTCTGTCGAGAATGGTCATCTATCTAGGACACCTGTTGCCAAGTGGCTCTAGCGGATCTAGCGATCGGCTGACGGGCCGCCAGTTAATCCGATCTCCTTGCGACGGACAGGGTTTACCTCCTTGACGTGTTACCACGCCCCGCTGTGGGCTCTTACCCCACTCCTTTCACCCTTACCAGGCTAGCCGAAGCCAACCGGCGGTATCGTTTCTGTGGCACTTTCCCTAGGATCGCTCCCGGCCGCTGTTAGCGGCTGTCCTTGCCCTCTGTCGCCCGGACTTTCCTCTCGCGGGGCAATTCCCCGCCAGCGACCATTCAGCGAGCTGACATAGGTATTATAGCATGGCGCCGTGGGCAATAGGCCCGTCGCCTCAATCGTACCCATCGGGCAAACCTATAGCCTAAGCCCCGCCATCTGGCGGGGACAATAATACCTGGTGGGCGGTTCAGGACTTGAACCTGAGACCTCGTCATTATCAGTGACGCGCTCTAACCAGCTGAGCTAATCGCCCACGAATCTACTATATCACAATAGTATGGTGGAGATAAAGAGATTCGAACTCTTGACCTCCTGCTTGCAAAGCAGGCGCTCTAACCAGCTGAGCTATATCCCCAACAAGGATAGTATAGCATAGCCAACCCCCTTTTGTCAGCTACGCTGGCATTTTCTCCCGTCGCGCTTAACTTTGGGAGGCTACGGGAGGCAAAGTTAGTTAGCTGCTGTATTATCATCCAAGATTTTGTTAACTAGCTCGTCAGCGAGGGTGTTGTACTCGCGGTGGACATGATGAAAATGAATGCGGCGGAAGTTAAATAGGAGCTTAGTCACCCTAGCGTGAATCGCCGTGAACTCGGGGTTATGCACGCCAAATACACCGTTTATCTGGTTAACAACCATCATATTGTCGCTATAAAAGTCAATATTGGTGAGACCTAGTTCAATCGCCTTATTTAGCGCGAGCTCCACCGCTGTATACTCCGCCATACCACTATCGCTGCGACCGAGAAACTTACCGCCCTGAGCTAGCACCTTTTGTCCACTCCGATCGGTAATAATATAGGCGCTAGCGCTGGGTCCAGGGTTACCCCGCGAACCACCATCACTATGGATAATCGCACTCTTCTCTATCTGTTGAGAGTTGTCGCTTGCACTACCGTCGTCAGAGGTCGGCGCCATTTCGTTATCACTAACACCATTCATGACGGCGATATCTAATAGTAGATTCGTTGATGCAGTAATATCATCTGTACGAATACTATCTGGCTTAAACCAGCGAAAGCGATCATATTCATCGTCCGTTGTTACTTTTGCGCCACGTTCCAGCGTAATGGTATAGACAATAAACACGTACTGAGTGTTGCGGTAATCAGGGTCAATAAAGCTAACTACATCGCAGAGCTTGAATGTTTCCGGCTCGATGCCAGCATGGATCTGTAAACTTCGTTTGAGTGCGTCAACTGGTTGTTCGCCGACGTGAAGCGATCCGCCGGGCAGTTCATACTTGCCATCAATCGAAGGCCGTCCGCCCACGCGCCTTAATAGCAATACGCGCCCATCACTTTGGCGCACTAATGCCCTAATTACAACCTTTTGTCTCATACCCACCCGAAATCAATAATTACTCAGCCCGTTCGCCGAATTAGAAGTCCCCAGTTAATCCAGGTGGGTGTCCGCAACCGCCGACCACGGCCGACGATCATGTAGAACTCCCGTTCTAATAGGTGTTAGGAAATTAAACGTGCGAACGAGCCTATATAGATTATATCATAAGCCAAACGCGCCGGCGATAGCGCCAAAGCCCACCAGCACTCCCGCCATAATCCAATCCGTCGCTGCATAAACCAGCGGCGACGCTATTAGCAGGATCAGGTAGGTGTTCATAAGACCGAGACGGCCCTCAATCGCATCCATACCCCGCCGCACGCCGTCAGGCGCAATTGCGTGTAAAATACGCGAGCCGTCCAGTGGCACAATGGGCAAAATGTTAAAGGCGAAGAGGCTCAAATTAATTAAGACGCCTACGTAAAAGAAGCTATTGAGCCACCACGGCGCCGCCTTGAACGCCGACAAAATGATATAACAGATAAAGGCTAGCAGTAGGTTCATTAGCGGTCCCGCCGCGGCGGTCGCCGCCGCGCCAGCCTCCCCGCCCCGCATATTGCGCGGGTCAATCGGCACAGGCTTGGCACCACCCATTATCGGCACGCTAATCTTAAATACTACATTCATAATCGCTAGCGCCATCGGCAAAATAAAGGTCATCACTGGGTCGACGTGAGCAAACGGGTTGAGCGTCAAGCGCCCCGCCCGCTTAGCCGTATCATCGCCCAGCCAATACGCCACCAGCCCATGCGATAATTCATGCAAGACCATGGCGGCAAAGGTCCAAATAGCCACAATGATAATTAGGGCGATGGTTGAAGTCATATAAGCATTATAGCATTGCGTGAACAAAGTGAGACTTCCCATTGCAGCGGACTAGCATTTTTCTAATGCCTCCGGGAAACGGCCGGCTGGCCTCGACCTCAGCCCATGCTATGGGTGAGGCATGTTCCCGAAGACATTAGAAAAAATGCCATACCACAAACAACAAACGCCCGTAGAGAGCGCTTGTTGTAATTCTAATTTAAATCTCTTATTTTACTTCGACAGGGCGGGTAGAAAAGCCCTTCTTCTTTAGCGTTTTAATTGTGCTCGCTGCGACAAGTAGCTTGACTTTCTGTCCGTTAACATAAAAAGTCTTCTTTTGTAGATTCGGCTTGAACGTGCGCTTAGTGTGGCGCATTGAAAAGCTGACATTGTTGCCACTCATCGCGCCCTTGCCGGTGATTTCATCTCTGGCCATTAATATCTCCTTTGTTAAAACTTAGGTCTATTATAAAGTTTTTTTGTGGGAAGGTCAAGAAACCTCTTCTGACTGCCAGCGCAGCCCTCCTTCGGAGGGGCGGAGCCTCCCCAGCCAGCTACTTCGTCCGAGTGAGCTCGTAGGTGGTGATATTGGCGGGCATGATCGCGCCAGGTTTGATCTTTAGGGCGCTTGCGCGTTCAATATTACTATTACCCATTTCCTTTTCGAATTTGTCGAGCTTGTCCTGTGGCACTTCATATTTAGTCTGGCCGTCGTCGTAATAGGTCGGAATAACATAGTTCGGGTTGATCTGGCGTACAATACTAGCTGCATCCATAGCGTCCAGCGTGCCACCACCACCCACCGGAATGATTAAAACGTTAATCTGTCCGAGTGCCTCTAACGTATCGTCATCAAGTGGTGCCACCGTATGACCAATCACAGCAATGCTGACACCCATCGTTTCGAGGCGATAGATTACGGCGTCCTTGGCCGTCTCATCCTCGCGCAGGTGTGCCGGCGCAGCAATACCCTGCACGCTGACGTCCTTGTGTTCATATTCGCCCGGCATATCAATAATGAATGCCGGCACAGTATCCTCCGCCGGGGCAAAATTCGGCTGCGTCGCCAAAACCACCGCTTCGGGGTGTTGCAAATCCTTCACCGTTGCATTCGGCGTCGGGTCAACAATGATTACCGCTGTCTTATCCTTAATTACTACGCAGTTGGCGCCTTTGTAACTAATGTCCATTATCTCTCCTATCTATTACGCCGCCCCACCTGCGGTAGCCTTATCGCCCTTAGCTACCGGAGCCTTCTTAGACTCATCGCTAGCTTTCTGAGCGTCTTTCTCGCCGAATAGGCCGCCCTTATCCAGCACTATCGTATGCTTTGATTTTAGCACATCATCAACAAAGGGGTCGTGAATACTGAGACGATAGTAAAGATCATCCTGATCCATAATGGTATAGTTAAGACTCGTGCCAGCGTCGCGCTCAAGTGTCTTAATGGTATTCCTTAGCTTTGTTTCATCCATGCGATCGCCGGCAAGCAAAATGTCAATCTTGCTATCGCTACCATAGACTAGCGCCCCGGCGAAAATCACCGACTTTAGTCCCCGTACGGCGCTTAGACGCACTGCCCAGTCCGGCTGTGAGACAGTTGCGCCACTAACTACCTCGGCTTCATCAGCGAACATCTCGCGAAGAGCATGATAATATTTAAAATTTTTGTCCGCTTGGTAATAGAGCTTGTTATCGACCGACTGTGCCGTCACCACGCCCACCTTTATTAAGTTGGCCAGCTCGCGCCGCACACTATTAATCTGCTCGTCGATATTGCGAGTAATTTCGCGCACATAAAAGCTACGGTCGGGATTATTCATAAAGAGCCCGAGAAGCTTCACGCGTGTTTTACTACCGAACAGACTATCAATCATGCTTATATTTTAACGCGGTTTAGTCTAGTTGTCTAGCGCTCGGCTACTCGATTTATAATTTTTGTATGCAGTGAGTAAATCGCCAGTAATTTTCTTAGCACTAGCGACGCTATGCACCGCCATAAACTGGTTCAATTCGGCTGGTGTCTGCCACCAAATATCCGCCCGTCGATACGGGCTACGCCACCAAGTAAGCTGTTTTTTAACGAGGTGATTATCAGCTAAAGCTAAGGACTGAACAAGTTTTTTTCGGTCTAATCTTTCTGGTTCGCCACCTACTTCAATTAGTGCATCTCGCACAACGCCATAAGCATTGCACCTAAGGGGCATGACATCACCATATCGGCGGCGTAAATTCATCACTTCATCTACTAGACCATCATCAATCATCTGTTCCGCCCGCTGAACACTACGCTTGTTCAGTATCTCACGCGACATGCGCACCCCAATCAAAGCTGTATTATCGTCGATTTGCATACATTTCTTGTTCACTAAGTCGTAGTGGTAAATTACGGCGGAAGCATAGAGACCACTGCCGCCAACTAGCATTGGCACATGACCACGCGCTCGAATCTCATCAATTTTAGCATAGGCATACTGCTGAAAGTCATAGAGCGTAAACCGCTCATCAGGGCTTACCAAATCTAGCCCCCAATGCGGGACGCCGGCCTGCTCTTTCGCCGTCGGCTTAGCCGTACCGATGTCCATCCCCCGGTAAACCGTGCGACTATCGGCACAAATAATCTCGCCCTCAATCATCTCGGCGAGCTTGATGGCAAGGGTGGTTTTACCGCTAGCGGTTGGACCAGTAATAACGATTAGGGGCTGCATAAAGTAATTATAACAGCTCAAGGGCTACTATTCTTTAGTGTCGTCTGAGAAGCCCCACTCTTATCGCCTTGCGACAAGCGGCCTCACCTAGGGGGGCTAGCTGTTTTATCATTGACTTTACCGTTATGTTTATCATATAATATAGCCATAAGCCAATAGGCTAGAAAATAAAATCTGTTAACAAAATTTGGCAAACACCGCCAGATTGCAATACAAACATAAACAGGTGCAAAAGGAGACAAATATGTCCATTCGCATGGGCAAGTGGGCGTCGGTTAACCACGGTAGCTCGCTGAGAATTCATCAAGAATCAAAATTTTCGCTAAAACACAGCAACATCATGGCGCTCGCCCTGCTAGGCATGGCCAGCCTGAGCTGGCTCGTCACCGTCGGCGCCAGTGCCCTGTCACTATTCTAATTAGATAGGAGAAATATGAAACGCACTAAAACACCTGTCATTAACGACGAGCTAGTCAGCACCGCCGAACTTAACGAGAGAGCGCCTAAACCAAAAAGCAACGCCTCTCGTGGCAAAAGGTTTTAAAGTGACTCGAGATTAAAACAAATAGCGGCCAGAACATGATTTAAAGGATCATTATCGCCGCCGACTTTAATGGCGCAAATGACGAAGTCAAGACGCCTAGCAAGTCGAGCGAGATTAAGGATATGGCCAATAAGCTAGTTGTGAGGATGGGCGGAGTAGCCATCGAGCCAAACCCCACTCGATTGGCTATGTCAATCTGCCCTCCCCTAAAGGGGCTGGGTGTAGTTACAGCGTGCTGAGCTTACTGCGGCTATCGTGTTCGCGCTGAATAGCGACCGCGAGATCGATCGGCGTGTACTTCGCCGTCGTATTGCCCTTGTCATCAACGGCACCATCGCGAGAACTGTCAACCAAATCGCCCCGCACACGCACCGCCACTTGGCCGCTCTCGGCTTCTTTATCGCCCACTACCACCACATACGGCACTTTGTACGCCACAGCCGAGCGAATCTTCTTACTAATTGAGCCGTTACCATCGTCCACAGTGAAACGCACTTTATGCGCCTTGGCCGCCGCCGCGAGCTCGTTCACCATTTTATCCACGCCGCAATCGTCCTTCACCTTAACAATGCGAAGCTGCTCTGGTGCCACCCATACGGGGAACTTACCCGCCGTATGCTCGATATAGACAGATAAGAAGCGCTCGAGCGAGCCTAAGAGGGCGCAGTGAATCATCACCGGCCGCTGCGGTTTGCCATCAGCATCAATATATTCGAGTTCAAAGCGCTCTGGCTGAACAAAATCGAGCTGCGCCGTGGCTAGCTGGTGTTCGCGCCCAAGAGCATCTGTCGCCATGAAGTCGATCTTTGGCCCATAAAACGCTGCTTCGCCTTCCTGTTCATAATATTCTAGGTTGCCCATCTTGATCACGGCATCCTTTAACTGTTTCTGTGCCGACGCCCAGAGCTCAGGCGAGCCGAGGTAGTGGTCACTATCATCACGATAGCTCAGCCGCACCCGCAACTTCATGCCAAAGAGTGCATAAATTTTTTGTACACAGTTCAACAGCCCAGCGATTTCACTCTCGATCTGATCCGGGCGGCAGAAATCGTGGCTATCATCCTGCGTTAGCGAGCGCACCCGACTGAGGCCACCTAGTTCACCCGACTTCTCGTCGCGGTAATCCGTCGTCACCTCCATATAGCGCTGCGGCATGTCACGGTAACTGCGCACGCGACTAGCAAAAATACGCGTGTGATGTGGACAGTTCATCGGCTTTAGGACGAAGTCATCACCGCTCTCGTTGGAATGAACACGGAAGAGCTGGTCGCCAAACTTTGCCCAGTGCCCCGATTTAACATACAAATCTGGCTTTGTCATGTGCGGCGTCCAAACCGCCTGAAAGCCAATATCCGCGCGATATTCGCACGACACAGCGGCAATCTCTTGGCGCAGGACCGTCCCCCGTGGGGTAAACATTGGTAGGCCCGCCCCGACTAGGTCGCTCGTGACATAGAGGTCGAGTTCCTTACCCAGTTTGCGGTGGTCGCGCTCTTTCGCTTCTTCCTGCATCTTTAGATAGTCGTCGAGCTCTTTCTGGCTCTGGAATGCCACCCCGTAAATGCGGGTCATCATCGGCTTAGTTTCGTCGCCACGGAAGTAAGCGCCCGCAATGCGGGTCAGCTTGAACCCAATATTTTTGAGTTCACCCGTTGATGCCACGTGACCGCCACGACAAAGGTCGGTAAAGTCGCCGTTAGTATAAAAGGTCATCGTGTCGCCATCGGTCTCGACGTCAGCATCATGCTGCTTTGCCTTAGCTTTGACACTAGTAGTGCCATTATGCTTATAATCCTCGATTAGCTCTAGCTTGAACGGTTGGCCTGCCTTCTTAGCCCACTGCTCAGCCTCAGCAATCGTCTTGGTGCTGCACACAAACTTTTGATCTTCCTTAATAATTTTACGCATTTCGGCTTCGATCTTGGCTAGATCATCATCACCAATCTCAACTCCCGCGTCGTCAAAGTCCATGTCATAATAAAAACCGTTCTCAATGGCCGGGCCGACGCCGAACTTCACGCCCGCCCCATATAGTCGCTGCACTGCCGCCGCCATGACATGCGCCAAGCTGTGCCGCGCCGCACTAATATCCAAACTATTATTCATAAGGATATTATACTACACTGACATAATGAAATATTAAATCTTATTTAGCTTTGGCATCGGCAGTCGCCTTTAGCTCGCGAGCGCGACGAATACCGTCGCGCTGCATTTCATTTAATTTCACGTTTGAATGCTTGTTTATGTTTATCTGCTTCTTAAAAATAATGCCTGGTGGGTCGAAAGAGGCTCGAACTCCTGACCTCGTCCACGTCAAGGACGCGCTCTAGCCAACTGAGCTACCGACCCAATAATTCAATAGTAGCATAGTTAGATTAAAAAGGGAAAATTTCCCTGCCCCCTAAGGAAATTGGTGCGGGTGCAGAGAGTCGGACTCTGGTTTCGACCTTGGGAAGGTCACGTATTACCGCTATACGACACCCGCATATACTATCTTGGCGCTGTCTCACGCCAATCTGCAATCACTCGCTATCCTACTCTACCCTAGCAAGCTAGCGTTATCGACTTGTCAGTATACTCTGGAGCCACCTCTGAGGCTTGAACTCAGGACCTCCGCTTTACGAAAGCGGCGCTCTAGCCAACTGAGCTAAGGTGGCACTAAGTAGATTATAGCATACTTGCCTCTCTCCGTCCCCTCTGGAGAAGGTGGTTACAATAGCAGCCAGAAGAGGCTCTGCGGCAAACACCACCACTTTTCCACAGGTATTACCACTTTCCACATATGTGGTAAACGCCGATTTATCCACATGATGATATATTTTTAATTTGGGCTGGAGTTGACAAGTGATATGCGCCTTGTTATTATAATATTGCTTATGAACGAAGGTTCAAGGGCGAAAGCCTCGACTAGCCATAGTCGCAAGGGTTCGCGCCTAGCACAGTTCCACATTTACTTTGAATCTATTTAGTTCACCGCTTGGTGGCTATGGATTCTCGCCGATGTTCGCAGCTGCTGCGAGGGCATGGGAGCATCGGTAAGTATCTCAGGAACGCCCAAAACTAGCGTATTAGTACCCGCCCCACCATGGAGAAATCCAAAAGTGGCGGGTTTTCTGCTGTGCGCTACCATATTGTTGCGTTTAGCCCCACCCACCTATTTTGGTGAGCCCCACTTGATTGTCCACGTCAATCTGCCCCTCCTGTAGGGGGAGAGAGAAAAAATTATTGCTCCGCCATCAAGCGGAGCAATAATATATTTAAATAATTTCTTGGCGCGCCCGACCGGACTTGAACCGGTGGCCTTCTCCGTGACAGGGAGACGTGATAACCATCTTCACCACGGGCGCATAGGTATACATCTATATTACTATGATGCTTCGATTATCGCAAGCCCCAGTCTTTTTCTGTCTGTGCGTTTAGACCCCACGCCTGATGAGCAAAGCTCATCTGCCCTCCCCTTGAAGGGATGGTTTAGTTACTATGGCGACCTCCACCCTCTTCAGAGGGGGCAGAAGCGGGAAGACGCAGCCCCACGCGGAAACTGTCGCTGTTGAAGTCCGAGTTGCCAACGCTGTAGAACAGGGCGAAAACGCCAGCATCGGAATCACTGTACGCGCCGCCACCCCGGATTAACCAGGGATTATACGAATACACGAAGAAGTGGGAAGAATCCAAGCCCCAGCCTGCCGTCTCGTACAAAGCCGCACCACCACAAGTAGCCCACTTACAATTCGTAGTGCTAGTTAGATTTAGATAAAGATCTACATATGGAGGCTTAACGGCATAGCTCACAGATTTGGTCGCACTTTGGCCGTCCGTCGCGGTATAACTACCCATCACGTATTCCCACGACCCACCAGCCATGTCATAGACACCATAGACATTGTTAGTGGTGCTAGCAAGCACGCCTAGTTCTTGATTATAAGCGTGTTTATTATCAATGCTACACGCAGTATCAGAAACAGGACTACTCTGTGTAAGATGTGTTCCTCTATATGTTGACACGCTACCTGTATTAATATCAGTTCCCTTTGCATTTGGTCCGCATCCAGTTATACCGCCAGACGCCTGATTACCATCTTCATCATAAGTATTGCCATTTGCGTATGCGTATCTACCGTTATTATAAACGCCGTTATATCCCGCGCCGAATTCGCTGGCTGATAGGTAGGCGGCGGCGCCCCACTCACTATTTTTGAGCAAATGGCTAGTAGCAGTGAGTAGATTGTGGCCATTCTTCGTTACGTTGCTCACGCTACTGCCCATGGTATCGGCTGTAGGATCGTCCACGCCAATGCTGGCTGCGCTAGTGAATTTCTGACCAATAGTTTTACTAATATTAGCTACTTGGTTAGGTTTAATAGTTGGCGAACTAATCTTGCCCGTAGTTTCGAACTTACCCATCCAGAAACCGTTGAGTTCGGTGTCGCCCCAGGTAAAGGCCGGGTGCGTCGCCCAATCACCGACCGCCGACGGCACTGACTTCGTAGCCGAGTTCTTCTCGAACTGGATTTCAAAATTCGTTGCCGTTGGCGTAGTACTACCACTCATGGTCATGACTTTATACTTATAACGGGGGATGTAGACGAAATAGCCGAGGACATCGTCGTTGCTAACTGGCGTGCCAGCGGAGGCGGCTTTATATGTACTTAATTTGTCTGATTTGACCGTCACGGCATTAGCCCACTTCTTGTCGCCATAGTTATACCAGTCACCCTTAACACTTTTGTCGGCCACTACCCATTTTGGTGTGACACTGTCGCCAGTATATTTCACCGGTATCATGTTAGCGTCGATATCAACTGTGCATTCGCTCTCGGGATCAGCGTTGGTGCAAATGGACTTTTTAATATAACTAACCTTAGAAGTGGTTGCTACTTCCCCGCCTTGGTAGATCAGATGAATAGTATATTCGCCCTTAGCTAGCTCAGTTGGCGCCTTGCACGCCAAGGTCGTTGCCGTCCGCGTAACCGAGGTATCGATAACGCAGCGTATCGTTTCGTCGTTGGTGTCGCCCAGGTATACCTGATAGACCGAGTCTAAATTAGCGCCAGTCAAGGTCAAATTGCCGCTAACGCTGCCGACCGCAAATTCAGTAGGCGTCGCCGAAGCAAGCGTTGGCGCCGATGGTAATTTAGCCACAGCAGTATAGACCGATTTGCCCGAGTAAACGCCCGCCGGCATGTGTTGAGCGTCGGTGACGGTAACACTATAGGTGAAATCGTGCTGATCTTCGTTCGCGACGTTAAAGGAATGGGACAAGGCGACAGGGATAGTGGCCGTGCCACCGTTCTTGGTTAGAGCACCACTTGTCACCCATTTAGCCGTGGACGTGCCCGAGGTAGCGGAAGTTTGCGTTGCTGCACTGTCGCCAAAGTTCTGGCTCAGGGTATAGCCTGCGACGCTGGTAGTAGTGACGGTAATGGCCTGCGTTTTCGTTGCCGAACCGCCGCTGACTTCGCCAAAGGAAACTGCCTCGGGGGAAGTAGAGATAGAGATGGTCGCTGGACCAGTAGCAAACGTCGAAGTTGCCGCCTGAGAATTATCAGTCGGCGGAGTTAAATTCAGACTAAGTAGCCCCACTACTACTGCGCTAAAAGCCCCGATGCTTAACGACAACAGGTATTTTGCATGTTTATAATATTGTCCACGTGTTTCAAACTCTACTATGCCCCACGGAAATTACCCCTTCCGCGATTATCCCTCTCTAGGACTATATTAGCATAGGCGGGATTAGAGATACAAGTGCCCCCTAGCACAAGCTAAATCTTAATATACTCTTCGATCTTGCCGGCTGATTTGATGGCATTGAACTGGTCGTCGAGATAAGATAGCTTTACTAGTATCACCCGATACGAAATCTTGCGCTTGGTCTCGTCCTTACTGACCACCTGACCGATATAGTAATAATAGGAACTATCAAGCGAGACCTTCTCGACACCCGTCGTCTCGCCCGTCTTTAATTTATTCATCCGGCGCAGGATGCCAGTCGGGTCGCGGTCGGTCGTCTTGGCGTCGATCGTCGCCCCGCTTTCCATGCCGCCGCCACTAGTGCCATACTTTTTGGCCACTGCCACAAAATCCATACCACCATCAAGCGCATCCTTTGCCTGATTAATCTTCTCTTTCGCCTTAGTGTCCATCTTGTAACTGACCTGTTCGTTCAGCATCTGACCCTTTAGCATGACATGAAAGTCATCCACTGTCCAGCCGTAATATTCGTTGAGGGTTTTGGCGAAAATCTCTTCTGTTGTGTCGTCCGCCTCGCGCATGGCGGTCGTCTTGTCATCAACGTCCTTGTCCGTTACCGTGATGCCATTATCCTCGGCCAGTTTGGCGCCGTAAGTAATCTTTTCTGTGGTGGTAAGGTCCTGGCGCTTAATGTAGTTCAGTTGGGCAATCGCCTCTTTTGAAGTAAACGAACGATGCTCTTGCGATACGAGGTAGTAGATATCTCCGCGGGCGCGGCGCAGATAGTCCTGATACCGCACCACCTTACCATCCACCTTCGCCACCGGCAAGGGCAAAATTCTGGTCACGCTATAGTAAAAGCCGCCCGTCTCTTGTCGGCGGTAAAGGGCGTTATATAGTAAGGCACCGCTAACTAGCACCGCCACGACGACGATGATACAAGTAGTGACGAGGATGCGCTTTTTGCTAACCTGGATCGGATATTTGAGCTTTTTACCACGCTTAATCATGGCGGCGCGATGCTCGGCGAGGTTTTCGTCAGTAATGACGAGACTCTCTGGCTCGCCATGACGCTGGATTTTCTTGATTAGATTTTGAAACTTCTCTTTCATAATATAAATATAATAGGTAGTGCGATGTCCCGGCATGCTTAGCGTTTCTAGCTGTAATGCCAGAAGCTGATTTAGCTCCGCTTTACGCTACTCTATCTGGTGACCCCGATACGAATCGAACGTACAACCTTCTCCTTAGGACGGAGCCGCTCTATCCAATTGAGCTACGGGGCCACATAGACATTATAGCATGAAGGGATCGGGGCGCCCCGCCATGGAAGAGGTGCGGCGTAGGAGGCTGTAAAATATCTACACGATTTCGCTCTGGTATTTGTCGTGGGTTTCCTTGAGGTGTGGGTCGGTAACGTGGGTATAAATCTGAGTCGTCGAAATGCTGGCGTGGCCAAGCATCGACTGCACCGAACGAAGGTCAGCCCCATTCATCAGTAAATCCGTGGCAAAGCTATGGCGCAAGGTATGGGGCGTGACATGCTTAGTGATGCCAGCGTCACGGGCATATTTCGCTACTAGCCGCTGCACCGAGCGGGACGTGAGCCGACGCGCTTCGCTAGCGTCAACACTGTCGTCGTCAATATCCGTCTGGACATTGCGGGAATTATTGAGAAAGAGTGGCTTTAGATTATCCGTCCGCGTCATTAGATAATCCTCGATCTTGTCCGCCGCCGTCTGGCTAATAAATATTGGCCGATCCTTGCCACCCTTACCCCGAATCATGAACTCTCGCCGATCAAGGTTGATATTATCCCGGTTGAGGTTACAGAGCTCACTCACACGCATACCACCGCTAAAAAGTAGTTCCAGAATAGCCTTGTCTCGCTTGCCAACATCGGTACCCGTATCCACAGAGTCAAAGAGGCGCGCCACTTCCTCGGCGGTCAAGAACGACACCTGCTGGCGATGCACTTTTGGTAAATCAATTAGGTCAGCGTTTATCGTCTCGATATCGCGGCGGCTACAATATTTCAGGAAGCTGCGCAAAGCGATCAGGTGATACCCCTGTGTAATCGTCGACAGCTCGCGTCCCTGCTCGTCCACATAGCGGTTGAGCCATAGGCGGTATTTACGCACCAGCTCGGGCGTGATTTGCTTCGCTGGGATATCGCCAGCGAATTCGACTAGTCTATCCATATACAGCTGGTAATTTCGCGCCGTCAGGCGGCTTCGCCCCTTCTCGACTTCGACGTATTCGATGAAGTCACTAATGAGATCGCTCAAATAAGTTGAGTCGGTCTCGCCATCAAAATTGCTAGTAGTTACAGTTGTCCTCGCCATCGTTCCAGAAGACATTTAGCTGTTTACAAACTTTGCCATCCGTCTGCACTGCGTATTCGGGGAACCAACTGCTAGCGCTACCATTGTCCTTTGACTGTGGCTTGAGACGCGCCTCAATGCGAGCAAAGGCATCGCTTGACCGCCCCGTAACATCCACCACCGGCTGAATACCGTCAAAGTAAAGGTCGTTACCACCATTTTTAGCTGTCACTTCGACGTGAGCAGATTTGTAAGTGGTAAGCAGGCGCAGGTAACCTAAGTTATTAGTCGACTTAGAGCTAGTAATGTCGCCGACGTTAAGCGTTGCCGTGCAGGCATAGTCACTGCTGCTACCATTTTGGCAAGTGACTTTGCTAAACGGAACGTTCTGGACGTTCGGCGTTTCACGACCGCCCACATTCGATGAGTAACTATTCATGTTAAAGTCATTTCCGCCATTAGTTGCCGGTCGCATTGTCAAGGCATAATCGTTATTAGCAAGGGTGTTCACGTCAGTATTACCGTTCGGGACAAAGAGGACTTCAGCCCGCATGACAGCTGGTCGGTTGCTGTCCTTATTCCAAATATTCTTGTTCGGCAGGCCGTCAGCATCAGTAATGCCGCTCGCTGGGCCTTCGCCCTCGGCGACAGAATTTTTGTGCCACTTAACCGTAATCGAAGTAACTGGCTGCCGAGTACCCTTAACATCCGTCAGGTAAAGCGGTATGACGAGTGATTCACCTTCGTTGGCTACGCCAATGTAATTCTTTGACAGCGTGCCGATCTTGAGACACTGATAATATTCGCGATTCGTACCGTCGCCCACTGCCGTTTCGCCCACCGACGTGCGGTAGTCATTGCCATCCTTCTCGATATTGCTAAGTGGCGAAGCAGTGCTATTGTCGTGCGATGCCTTGAGAATAGCATTGCAATCAAAGGCACTATCCTCAACGGTATGACCAATTACCTTAGAGCAAATCCGACCCGCAGTGGGCGTAGAGTAGCTGTCGAAGCTCTGCTTATTGCCACCAGTATAATTACTATAGCAGTAGATTAAGAGGCGTTTCGCATCCTCGACGCCCGACTCGGCCGCCGATTTAGCCGTTGACTGCAAGGTGTCGTTCGTCGTCACACGGGCGGCATTAATTGCCATATAGGTGAAGCTCACCACGATAATGCTAAACAGCATCATAAACATACCGACCGTCACCATCGAAGTCTCGCCCCGCTCATCACGGCGATATAACTTTGCCCGCGTCATTGCTTAATACTCCTTTCATACATGATAACGTCATAGCTCGCGAAAGCGCAATATTGGTTATCGCTCGGCGTAAAGGTGCCATCGATTATATCGCCGCAGCGCCAAGTGGGCTTCTCGCCGTCCTTGATATTACTAGGCGCAATACCATCATTGTAATATGACCGCAGTCCACTACCAGTGAGCGTCTGCATACTGCCGTCACGACCGGTATAGCTCAGATACGGCCGGTTGTTATCGCCGTTGGTTGACGCAGTTAATTTCAGTTCTAGTAGCGGCCTGAGCGTGGACTGCTTGACGCTAATTGCCATAATCTGAACGCCCCGTCCCATAGCAATCGATACTGTATAGTCACTAGAATTATTGATATTGTTACTGCTATTAGATCGACAAAGATTTTTGCCCTTACCATCATTGAACTCGATTCTTAGGAGGCTATACTGTGCGCCATTGTACTGGTTCTTGCCGCTTCTATCTTTTATGTCATCAGCCGTATTCCAGGCATAAACGATGTTATCGAAGCAGATGCGCTGTTTCTCATTATTAACATCAGGAGCTGAGTTATAACGCGCGGTCGTGCCGAGATCGGCAATAATCTGCTGCCCCGCTGAGTTGACCTGTGACATCCACATCCCCTTTGTGTAGGTGCGGACAATATTGACCGTCGTCGTCGCCAAGATGGTGATAATAAAGGCAATAAAGCCCATTGACAAGGTGACTTCGATTAGGGTAAAGCCTCGCTCTTCCCTAGCCTGATAACTATTCTGCATCAACATTTTCTTCATCTTTATCTCCTATGACCTCGGCAAAGTTGCACGGACAATTGATTCTAAGCGGCCTTGGCCAACTTCATTAGCGGCATATGGCGTCCAACAAGCGCGAACATAGAAATCAACATAATCCGGCGAGTTGGTTGTCCCGTTATGCTTGACACCGTCGATCCAAATGCCTTGGTCGCCTTCGGCGTGGGGCGCATAGGTAGCCGCCTGAGTCTTTAGTCCCTCCGCAATATACTGTAACTCTATTTTGTCTGAGGCAGCGTCATACTTGAGTGCAAAGGGATGCCTACTTGTCTTGCAGCCATAGCCGTTTTTGCTCGAATAATCGCCACTAGAGTTCACCTTGTCATTAATAATGCTGTTATATAGCGACGTATTATCATCAGAATGCTCGATCACATAGCGCAGTAGTTCCGCCTGGCTATTGACTTCTCCGCGCGCCGTCGTTCGCTCGGTGGCATTCATAATATTTAAGAGACTACGATTAACGATAGCGCTTGTTGCCCCTAGAACTAGCCCAAGTACCGCAAAAGCGATCGTTACCTCGACCAAGGTATCACCCCGCTGATACCAGCGACGACTATGCCACCGCCACTGATTAGCGCCCGTGCGTCGCCACCACGCTGTCCTCATTTCGCCTCCCAATTATTACATAAGCTTCGAATTGCACTTGGATTATCGGCGTCACTATTGCTGATATTAGTATTATACGATAAACCACCAGCATTATTACCGCCAATGCAAACGAGACCCGCCTCGTAGCTGCCCGAGCCGGCGTTCTTAATCACGATACCATAAACTGCATTATCTTGAATGCCATCATTATCGCCTAAGTAGACTGTCTGAGCACTTTTCGGGTCGCGCATGAGGTCAACGTAAAAGCCGCTATAATAGCTATTGCCGCTACCTGGTGCAAACTTTTTATTGTCTGTGGTACCGACAAACCGGTAAATCAGATAGATATCGCCTTGCGACATCGTCAGAATATTTGACGAGCCATTGCCCGTGTCGGGATTATCAGCAATACGCGCCACCGACTTCAGATTATCAATGCCCGATTGATCATCTTTAGGCCACTCGACCTTAGTCCTATGGAGCGCATCAGGGAGTCCAAGCAAATCAACACTAGCCATGCGGCTAATGCCATCGCCACCCTTGTAGAAGTAAATTCGCCGGCCAATAGCATAGCAATTCGAACTGTTACCCGCAACGTTACCTGTCGAGCATGAAACAACATCACTACTCACCCCGGCGCGTGAATCGATACCCGACCCGACGTCACTATACTGAGTGCGAAGAAAAACATAGGCTCTATTTAGCGTATCCTTAAACCGATTATTGCTCAGCATCGAAGATAGTCCAAACGTTAGCATAAAGAGGCTCGCCGCCACCGCCATGGCGAGCGTCGTCTCGACCAAAGTATAGCCCCAACTCTTGGCGCAATTTTGGCTGCTGTCTCCACCCATGTGTTTCATTATTGCTATTATACCACAAGCACGTTAGACTAGAACGAATAGACCTCGTAGCGTCCAGCCGATTAGCGCCACAATATATGTCGCCAAGATTAAGCAGGGACCAAAGGCGATCTGAGTATTCATTTTCACCTGATGTTTTCTAAGTTTTGGCACCGCTGATAGGCTACCGAGTAGGTTCGCTAGAAATAGCACTAAAAGACCTTGCCGCCAGGTTAAAAAGAAGCCGAGTGCAAGGCACAATTTAACGTCGCCGAAGCCGATCCACTTACCCTGCGATAGTACAAAGACTATTAGATAGATGCCGAAGAGTGGCGCCAAGGCCGGCACGATCTGCCCGACCCAGCCCGTGCGACCAATAGATTTAATCTCTAAGCAGTAAATTAGTGAATAAACGACGCTCGCCCCGAGCAGTGTCCAGACTAGTCCATCAGGTAAAATATGCCACCGCTTGTCATAAGTATAGAGCGCCATCATAATAACCAGTGCAAAGAGCCAAACGAGAAATACGGCAATTGTCCACGGTTTAGCCGTCAATACTGAACTAGTGAGTGGGCTGACCCACTTCTCTGCTACCATCGAGGGAAATAGTAGTGCCGAGACAAGGAAGGCTAATCCTGTGCCGGTTTCGAGCCGCAAGGCGGTAGCACTAATTTTTTTACCGCAGTAGCGGCACTTACCCTTGAGTAACAGATAGGACACGATCGGAATTAGATCGATAGCGCCCAACTTGTGGTGACAGCGCTCGCACTCGCTCCGCCCGTTCACCCAATCTTTACCCTCGTGCATGCGCCAGGTCATAGCACCGACGAACGATCCCATCACCGTCCCTAAGATAAAGATGAAGAGATAAAAGATAATATTTTCAACTAGCATATGCTTATTATAACAGACCTAAATCGTGCTCGTGTCAGTCAGACCGTAAATTGGTAGTAGCACAGCGAGGACGATGAAGCCAATCATAAAGGCCATGAGCACCATTAGCACTGGCTCAATTAAGGTGTTAATAGCCGCAATGGCGTTATCCACCTCTTTATCATAGTAGTCCGCCACTTTCGCTAGCATAACATCAATACTGCCCGACGTTTCACCAATGCGGATCATCTGTGGCACAAACGGTAGGATATAATCTTGATTGCTGAGCGCATCAGAGAGCGGCTTGCCGTTCTTTACCTTGCCGACAGCCTGCAAGATTTCTTCCTCAACGGCGCTATTGTTGACGGCAGCCGCAGAAATCTTGAGTGTTTCAATCATACTCACGCCAGATTGAAGTAGCACCTCGGCGGTACGGCTAAAGCGCGCCATGTAGAGTTTGCGAAAGAGCTGACCAAAGCCGGGAATATTGAGCTTAAACGTATCTGAGCTCTTTTTGCCCTCGGGCGTTTCATGCCAGCGATGCGAAAAGAAGATAACCACAGCGAGCGCCGCTAGGATAATATACCACCACTTGCCAAAGAAGTTGACAATATTCATTAGAATCATGGTTGATACCGGCAGTGTCTTGCCGAGGTCGTTATACATATTAACCACCTCTGGAATCAGTGTCACGAGCATAAAGACTACGACGGCGATGATGACGACTAGAACGATTGCCGGATAAATCATGGCGCCCAGAATCTTACTACGCTGGTCAGCGTCATGCTCTTGCTGATCGGCGAGACGTTCGAGCGATTTATCCATCGTACCGGAAGTTTCACCCGCTTGGACAATAGCAACATAGACGTTGTTGAAGGCTTTCGGATAACGCTTTAAGCTATCGCTCAGCGACGCACCGCCGTTAACACTCGCCACCACATCACCAATAATTGTCTTAAGACTCTTACTATTACTCTGCTCGCCCGCCATAGCAAGGGACTGCGCCAGCGGTAAGCCGGCATTTAGCATTGTCGCGAGCTGACGAGTAAAGACGACTAGGTCCTTACTGGACACACGGGTACCCATATTAGATAGCGGGCCTTCGCCGGCTACCTTGAGGTCGCCCAGCGGCACCAGACCCTGTGCCATTAGAGCACGGCCAGCCGCCGCCTCGGTGTTGCCCTGAATCGTGCCCCGCACAATCTTGCCGGTGCTTGTATCACGTGCTTTGTATGAATATGTTGTCGACATCTTTTATCCCCTCATTAGCCGGTTAAACTGATCTAAATCGACGGCGTAATTGCGGGCTTCATCATAACTAATCTGCCCCTCTTGCACAAGGCGCGCCAGAGTATAATCCATCGACTGCATGCCTTCCTTGGCGCCCGTCTGAATCACCTGATCGAGCTGGTGCGACTTACCCTCGCGGATAATATTTCGTACCGCTGGATTAGCAATTAGGATTTCCGCCGCTACGATGCGACCACCGCCAATCGCTGGAATTAGACGCTGACTACAAATCGCCTGCAAGATATTGCCAAGCTGCGCCTTGATCTGTGGCTGCTGGTGGGGCGGAAAGACGTTTACCATGCGATCAATTGACTGTGATGCGCTATTAGTGTGGAGCGTCGCCAGAACTAAGTGTCCCGTCTCAGCAATCGTCACCGCCGCGCTGATTGTTTCGAGATCGCGCATCTCACCGATCAGGACAACATCTGGATCCTCACGAAGCACTGAGCGAAGTGCAGCACTAAAGGAATAAGTATCATAATGGACTTCACGCTGTGCCACTACCGAACGCTTGGACTTATGTGTGAACTCAATTGGGTCCTCGATGGTAATAATATGTTCAGCTCGCTCACTGTTAATCTTGTCAATGAGCGCTGCTAAGGTCGTCGACTTACCTGATCCAGTCGGCCCCGTCACGAGCACTAGCCCACGCGGAAAATCGGCGAAAGTCGACACCACTGACGGCAAGCCGAGCTCGGACAGCGTCGGAATTTCGTTTGGAATGAGGCGCATCGCCGCCGCCAGATTACCCTTTTCGTGAAAAGCATTGACACGAAAACGTCCGAGATCACCAAAACTAAACGAAAAATCGAACTCTTTATCCTTTAAGAGAATTTCTTTCTGCTGTTCATCCAAAATGCTAAAGATGAGCCGCTCTGCCGTCTCGACGTCAATCGGCTTAGTGTTGGCCACTGGCTGCAAGCGCCCATCCACACGGAGCATTGGGGGCAAACCCACCTCCAAGTGCAGGTCGCTCGCCCGTTGGTCGATGACCTCTTGCAGTAAGAACTCGATTCGCATGCTGTCCATTATCCCTCCCTTTTGCCTTTCATTATATCACGCTCATGTTTATTTGAATTAAGCAATGTTACTCGCCACGCGGTCAACCTCTTCAATTGTTGTCATACCCTTTAATGCCTTGAGATAGCCATCAACATGCATCGGAATCATTCCCTGCGCCACGCCAACTTTCTGGATTTGGCTACTAGTCGCATGCTTAATAATCATCTGCTGAATCTCGTCAGTAATTTCCATCACCTCATATAGACCGACGCGGCCCTTGTATCCGCCCGGGGTTGTAGGACTGTCTTTGCCCCTCGACAAAGTGTAGCTCGAAGCGTTAGCAAGCGGCATGTCGCCATAGCCGAGATCTTCACTGACTGATTTGACGTCCGCCTCACTCTGTGGCAGAAGGTAGCCCGCCACCTGCTTAATCTTCTCCGTCTGTCTTTCGTCGCTCTGGTAATCCTCGTGCTCTTGAGCCACACGGCGCACTAGACGCTGACCAATGACAGTATTAATCGTCGAAGCAATTAGAAATGGTTCAATGCCCATATCTAGTAGACGTGGCAGAATACCAGCGGCCGAGTTGGTGTGGAGTGTCGAAAACACGAGGTGCCCCGTCAAGGCGGCCTGCACCGCCAGGTTAGCCGTTTCGCCATCGCGAATTTCTCCGACGAGCACCACATCCG
>JAKPIF010000015.1 GCA_029549925.1 bacterium
TATAATCGGATTTCTTGAGATTGTAGTTGCCATCTAGAGTATAGATACGCCCATGGCGGCCTTCGCGTGTCGGCGCTACGCAGTCAAAGGTATCCGCGCCATTCTCAACACCGACAAAGATATCATCGGGATGAGACAGCCCTAATAAATGCCGCGGCTTTTCGGGCGGCAAGATTTCGCACATCGTGCGGAGAATATCCGGCAGATTCTGCTTGGTCAGAACGCCGCCAAGGCCAAAGCCGTCAAAGCCCCAGCCGTCAATATTCATGCTCGAAATATCCCGCGCGGCCTTCGCCCGTAAATCAAGATAGTAACCACCTTGCAGGACGCCATATAACGCCTGATAAGGTCGGCTGCTACGAAGCCCGGTCTGGCGAATATGTTCACGTAGGCCACGTAGCGCCCACCGCCGTGTGCGCTCTAGCGCCCGCTCGTTATAATCATAGGTATCCGCGATATCCGTTAGCTCGTCAAAGCTCATCATTACATCTGCTCCGATCTTATGCTGAGTCTGAATGGATAGCTCGGGCGTAAATTTAATGATCCGGCTATTGTATGGATCGCGAAAGACTACACCCTCGTCGTCCACTCGCGCCAAGCGGTCGTCCGTCTCGGTCAGCTTTTCCGGATGGTTGCCACTGGCGATATCCATCGATATCACCTTGCCTAGACCCGAGCCTAGCGACATTACTTGAAAGCCGCCCGAATCAGTAAACGTTGGCCCATTCCAGCCCGACCACTTGGCCAAACCGCCGCTCGCTGAGATTACCGTTGCCCGTCGATATAAGTGATAACCATTCGATAACATCACCTGCGTATGCACTTTCCGCATATCGTCGGGCGACATAAAGCGCACGCTGCCATAGGTGCCGACCAAATTAAAGTTCGGCGTCACCACGTCGCCGTGGGGCGTATGAATAATGCCTGTCCGCATCAATGGGTGACGGCCATCTGTTGCCGTTATCTCAAAGCCAAAATCCCGTTTCACTAAAATAATTATACCGCAAGAAAAGCCCCTCCCGCATACGGGAGGGGCGGGGTGGAGGTTACTACCAATTACTGAACTTGGTTCGCACCAGGCTGCTAGCAGCCAAACTTGCCAAGTGGCTTCGCTGGGTTCTGGTGAACCCTATTGTAGCCACAGCGGGATCCGAGATAAACTCATCGACGACCGCCTGAACAGAATTCTCGCGCCTGACGACGTGATCCATCTGTGTGAGATCATACGTCAGGACGAGCTTAGCGTTATCGCCAAGCCGCGTCATGATGTCCAGAATCAGGCTCTTATCAAGCGACTGGGCATCGTCCACAATAACAAGCATGTCGGCGAGCGTCCGTCCGCGAATGTACGACAGCGGATCAATAAAGATCTCCTGCCGCTCCTTCGGCTGGACATTCAGCGCATCAAGGTTGTCCTTAATGGCGGCCTGCCAAGGGCTGAACTTATCATCTTTGTCGCCCGGCAAAGTGCCCAGCTCCTGGCCGCCAACAGCATACATCGGGCGGAAGGCCAGGATGTGCTTGTACTTGCCCGAGCGCATTCCCAACAGACCGGCGTAAAGCGACAAATAAGTCTTGCCACCGCCAGCCACGCCGGAAAGCGCCACCATCTGGATACTATCATCCATCAGATAGCGCAGCGCAACGCGCTGCTCGTCGTTGCGTGCCACCGCATCGAGCATCTTATCCTCGCCATAGAGACGAGACAGAGATTGACCGTCTTTGACAAGCGGTATCACTCTGTTGTCTGCTCCGCGAACCTCGATCAGCTGATGGTACGGCCTGAGGCCGTACGCGTCCATCGTAAATGAATTGGACTTATCGATTATGTCGTACTTCGACAATAGCGATGGCTTCTCGTACAAGACGCCACTAACCTCGCTTTTGCCGGCGAACGGCACTCTCTTCGCCAAATAGCTAATCGCCTCGACTCCTTTGGCATTGGCGACTAGGCGCCTACTCAGATTGTTACTGACGATGCGAACATGAGTAGACGAACGGTCCTGACCATCGAGATAGCGACGAATGCTCTGTGCACACCCGATGGCATCTTGGCCGTCAAGGCCCATCAGAGGGCATGGCGTGAGACCAACCAGGATCAGCTCATGTGTCTCATCCAGCTCGACCGAACCCTTCGCTAGCTTCAGACGGTAGCCCTCAACTAGCTCTGCGATCTGATTCGCACCGCTGGTCCCGCCAGAAACCACATCGTGGATAATTCCTAGAGGAATCACCGCAACGCTTTCGCAATCGTAAGTTAGTGTCTCGTAACCATAGTCCCGCAGGACATCGACATCAAAAATGTTTATTACATGACTCTTTTTGAAAAGCTCGTTAGTATCCATTCAGTCTCCAATCGTCTTGGCAAGGCAACAGAACTAACTAATTCACCTCCTAAAGAACTCGTTATTTTACGCTGTTTTGATACTAACATATTTATGCTACTTTGGCAAGGTGGGCAACCCCTAATCCGCTATGCTAAACTAAGGGTATGAAACCAACCATTCTCGTTATTAATAGCGGCAGTTCGTCAGTCAAATTTAGCTTGCTGGATGCCAAGACCTATCATGTTATCGCTAGCGGCATCGCCGAAGAGCTAAATACCGACCGTGCTCAGTTCGTCATCAGGGCCAACGGTGCCAAAGAATACGACAAGCTGGACGATCCAACTTTTAACGGAGCAGTGCAGCGAATCTTTGATGAGCTCGAAGAGCGTGGACAAAGGCAGACGATTAAGGCTATCGGTCACCGCGTGGTCAACGGTATCGACAAATTCACCGAGCCGACACTCTTAACGCCAACCGTGGTCAACGAAATCGAGGCCTTAAAGCCCTATGCACCGCTCCATAATCCAGCGGCAGCCGCCGCCATGCGGGCGACTATGCGACTCATGCCAGACGTGCCCCAAGTGGCCGTTTTTGACACCGCATTCCACGCTACCATGCCGGAATACGCCTTCCGCTACAGCGTGCCAGATGATTGGTATCGCAAATACGGCGTGCGGCGTTATGGCTTCCACGGTACTAGCTACAAATATGTCAGCCACCGTGCCAGCGAGCTACTAAATCTTCCGCTAGAGAAGAGCGACTACATTATCGCTCACCTCGGTAGCGGGGCGTCGCTCGCCGCTATCCACCACGGTAAATCGATCGACACCACTATGGGTTTTACGCCGCTCGACGGCATCACCATGTGCACCCGCAGCGGTTCAATCGACCCGTCAATTATCCCCTACATGATGAACCAATTGGACGAGACCGCTGACCAGATCGTCGACACGCTTAATCACCAATCGGGCCTACTTGGCCTCTCGGGCGGGTATAGCAGTGACCAGCGCGTCGTCAGCCAAAGCGCCGTCGACGGCCGTGAGCAGTCCGAAATCGCTATGCAGACCGCTGCTTATTCGATCGCCAAGAATATCGGCGCCATGATGGTGGCCCTGCCGAAGGTGGACGCTCTTGTCTTTACTGCTGGCGCAGGTGAGAATGCCGCTCGTTTGCGCGCCCGCATCGTCAAGCACCTCGCCATTTTTGGCTACCAAATCGATAAAGAGCAAAACAACCGCATCCGTGGCAAGGATGGTCTCGACGGCGTGATTTCCGAGAAAGGTACACCCATCATCATGACAATTCGCACTAACGAAGAGCTGATGATTGCCGAAGAAGTCGAGAAGGTGATAAATGGGCAAAAATAGCATCACCTCGCCCGGAAATGATCTTTATCCTAAACCACATTCCTTAACCGCCAGCTTTGGTTACGCTCTTGCTGGATTAGCTAGCGCCATTAAAACCGAGCGAAATTTACGCATTCATCTCGTCGCCATGGCGCTAGCCTTAATTATCGGCATAGCCCTACATCTATCTGTCATCGAGTGGTGTCTCATAGTTATTTTATGTGGTCTAGTTATTAGTGCCGAGCTGTTCAACACCGCCATCGAGAAATCGCTCAATGTCGTCACAAGGCAATATAACGCCGAAGTCAAGCGGATCAAGGACATTGCCGCCGGCGCCGTGTTTGTCACGGCTATAGCAGCAGCAGCAATCGGACTAATTATCTTCATTTCAGCTGCACTTCGGCTCGTCTAATATTGACAAATGGCTGTTCACTAGTCAGCCAGCCCAATAATATTTGGTGGGCGAAGTGGGACTTGAACCCACACGATGTCACCATCAGCAGATTTTAAGTCTGCAGCGTCTACCAATTCCGCCATTCGCCCACAACAAAATTATATCATTAATGTAGTATAATTATAAGCATGAATGGGGCGGGAAGAGACAACAAAATTCAACCATTATCTAATGTTGGCGTAGGGCGACACTATATCGACGAGGCGAGCCGTGTTGATCGCGGGCCGTATAGTCAGCGTCATGCACCAACCAGCGATTCTGACGATCTCGATTCGGATGGTATTGTCGATTGGAGCGAGAAGCCACGCACCAGTATCGAGGCAAACCCGACCATTAGCTTCACGTCAGGGCAGCAACAGGCTGCCTCGTCTACGGCTACTCAGACAGCCAATCACGGTTCCATTGCTCATCAGATTATTGCTCAGAGTCAAGCAGAAGATAAAAAGAAAGAAGAAGCCCTCAGAAAGTACCACAGTGCCTGGCAAAAGTATTACGACGAATATTATCGCAATTATTACATCGCCGCCCTAGAAGAGCAAAAGAGCAAGTTCAAAGAGCAGCAGGCAAGTGTTGTCGATAGCCGTGAGACCGATGGCAACTTATCGCAAGACGATGTGCAGACACAGCTGAAAGAGCGCATCACTGAGACGGCCAAGTCTGACGAGCCAAAAGAGAGTCCCTGGCGCCGCTGGCGAAGAAAGCCATGGTTTATGCCAGCCATTAGCGCCATCGTTGTGGTTATTGCGTTTCTATTCCTACAATACAATAGCGTGGTCGCTTCATGGGTTATGGGGTTCATCACGCCTGGTGCCAGCTCGACTCAGACTATTATTGTCGGCACGAACGGCAACTCACCTGTCAGCGACAGCCCACGCATTATCATTCCTAAAATTAATGTCAACGCGCCCGTCACCTATGGCCTCACCAGTCTAGACGAAGATACAGTGCAGAAAGCTTTGCAAAATGGTCCCGTCAATTATCCCGTTAGTGGCGCCACTGCTACTCCAGGACAGAAGGGCAATACGGTTATTCTAGGACACAGTAGCGCCGATGCCTTTGCGCCAGGTGATTACAAGTTTATCTTTGTCCAGCTCAATCGGCTCGGTAGCGGCGATCTATTCTATCTCGATTACGCTAGAAAACGTTATACCTATCGCGTAACTGAGTTAAAGGTTATTGAGCCGAACAATCTGGCCGCTCTCAATCTTGGCGCAGACAAGCCTTATGCTACATTAGTCACCTGCGACCCGCCAGGGACGGTGGCACACCGCCTACTAGTTATCGCCGACCAGGTCTCGCCGAATCCCACTACTGCCACTACCGAAGCGGCCAGTACTTCGACGGCCCAGCCAACTAACATTTCCGGCAAGCCAAAGACGCTTATCGAGAAGCTATTTAGTCATTAACCGTCATATTCGAGCGCTGCAGCGCTACGCCACCCGAAACATCATCAAGACTAAACATATACTCTTGATTGGACGATAGAAATGCCGGCAAGTTGCCCTTCACGATACGCTGTGCATTCTGACCATCGAATTCAATCATCGTTAAGGTGTCACTGCGGACGTCCATCAAGTGATAATCATCGAGCCACACTGGCCTCCCAGTGCGTTCTAGTTCATAAGAGTAATTTTCGCCCGTCTCGACGTCATAGCACACAACTTTATGGTCATGCCCCGCTAAGACAAAGCGGCCGTTATCGCTCACCTGTAGCCAATCTATACCGCCGGGACTACTGAGGTAGGCGGTATCGGTCGCCGTATTTTTGTGACTATCGTCCGCGTTCTTCTTTAGCGGGTCAGGGTAGACCGCCACTGTTTCGTCACGTGCCACCGTTAAGTAGTCTGTGTCATTATTGCGCTTAAAACCGATGCGAATTTGCTTGTCATCATCATACTGTTTAATTTTGGTTGCCGTATCGTCGTCGTAAATTGATACCGTCTGCGTCGTTTTGCCGTCAGCCTCAACTTTAGTCACATAGGCCAGCCGGTTATTTCCATAGAGCACATAATCCGTCACGTTAGTAGCGAGCGGCGTCGAGATTGATTTGGCACCATAATCGAGACGGCGCAGATCCGTCCCCGTAATAGCATAGAAAATATTGCCTGAGTTACCAGAGAAATGTGGCTCGCTTAATACCACGCCAAAATCTCGGCTCAGATTAACAGTAGTTTTATCCTTACGGTCAAGCCGCAGGTATTCGCTCGTATCGTCATAACTATGCTTTATTAGGACAAAGCGCGAACCACTATCCCACTCGGTAATCTCGTAGCGGTTATTTTCACCCGCCGTAATCTGTTCGCCAGCTAGCTTAATTTCAGTGGCATCAATCTTTTGCGGATCGTGCAAATCGACCAAATCGACCGTTGGCGTATCTTCGTGCTCAATCACTAATGCCCACTTACGATCTGGCGACTGCTCGATATCATCCACATCGCTAAACGTATGCACCGACTGCGTCTTAATTTCGGTCGGCACGAAACGGACATAGTCGAGCCAGCGTACCGTGCTCGGCAAAGCAGACACCGTTTTACTCCACGTATGGTAGCCATTTAGGCTCATCTGAATCGTCGTCTTGCCAGTCTTAATGTTGGCCCGTGTAGGCGTTCGCGCCGCCAAAGTTGCCTCGCCGACTTGCACCATAGCGCCTCGCGGATAAGTATTGAACTGCAAGAGTGCCACCTGTGATATTTCGCCCGATTCGAGATTAAACCGGTAGCCCATCGCCCAGGCAATGCATACAGCCACACCCGCTATCGTGGCCACTGTCATTAGAGAATAGGTAAGCGCCCGCCGAAAAATCTGTTTGCGGCTCATTGTGCTCGGCTTGACGTTGTTATTTTTATTTGTGGTGGTTTTCTTGGTCATAGCTACTCCTTATGTAGCACTTATCATAATTAATTTAAGACTCTTATTCAAGCGCTTGCACTTTTGCGCTTTAACCATTAGAATAATGGAAAGAAAGAGAGGGATATGGGGATAGTAATAATTAACGGCAAGCGCTACGACTCTATCACTGGACTAGCGGTTAACACTATCGATAGTAAAATCAGTATCGAGAGTGAAGAAGAAGCGAGCAATAGCAATCTACCGTCGTGGATTGACGAATATATCCAAGAGCGCAAAGATGAACAGTCGCAGGTTAACGAGCCAGCTAGGGCTGAAGTAGCACACGTGCGCGCTGCCACTAAGGTTATGCGTCACCATACGAGCCCATCAGAGACGCTGGATCGTCGCTTCATTAAGCCGGTCGAGACGGCGGCAAAGAAGTCGGCTAGCATTGCGATCGAGGCTTCACCGTCCGACGCATGGCAATCCGCCGTCAAGCCAGCTTACGCCGAGGACAAAACTAATGACGGCGCCATTACTGTTAAACATGCAGTAAAGACGGAAGCGAGCTCACCAATTTGGAGCATTAAGCCTGACACGAGCGAGCCCGGAATTTCACCCGAGAGAGACAAACTGTACGAGGATAACATCGCCCGTCTCAGTGCTATTCTTGAGAGCGCTGGCGCGCTAGATAATAAGAGC
>JAKPIF010000021.1 GCA_029549925.1 bacterium
GTCGAGTCGACCAGTGTCACCGGAAAATGGATATTTGACGATCATGGTCACGAATACAGTTATCGCCAACCTTCTCGTGGCAATAAATTTGTGGTCATGAAGCTGACAGTAACGACAAAAGGTTCTTCAGATCCAAAGCTACCGCAGTTCGCAATATATGCGCAGGAAGGCGATACCCTCACCCGTATTACTGATGGTGCGTACCAATTTGTGCGATGGTCGGATTACGGTAGCTACTTGGGCAATTACGCCGATTACAAAAATGATTTCGACCATACGGCGAAGATTCCCTTTAGCTATGGAATTGAGATCGACGAATCAGAACTCAAGAAACCACTTTTCTTGCTGGCGTCTAGAGACGGCTGCTATTCACGAAGTACTGAGCGCTTTAGTCATCCCCCTGTGAGTTACAGCGGCTGGAAGTGCAAAGACCTAGGGGCAACGCTAAAGCTCTCAGATTTTGATACTGGAAAATTTGTAGTAGTTAAGACTTTAGGCAAAGGCAGTTGATTACCACCACTAAGCCACCAAACTATAAATAACACCAACACAAAGGTTAGACATGAACACTAAACAGATACTTGGCCTCTTCGGCTCAATAGCTTTATTAGTAGGAGTTTTTACTCCAATTGTTAGTGTACCAATTATGGGTACTATGAATTATTTTCAGAATGGCAAGGGTGACGGGGCGGTGGTGCTAATTTTGGCAGCTATCTCTCTGGTGCTCGTGCTAATGAAAAAGTACAAAGGGCTATGGCTAACTGGAATTGGAAGTATTTCTGTGATGGCATTCACATTTATCCGGTTCCAGCTGAAGATATCTGAAATGAAAAGTCAAATCCAGTCCGATTTGGCAGGAAATCCCTTCCGAGGATTAGCTGACATGGCTGTTCAATCGATACAACTACAATGGGGGTGGGCATTGCTCCTGATTGGAGCAGCTTTAATATTTGCAAGCGCTGCTATTAAAGACGAGTCCCGAGAAAGCAATTAGAAAATCCGTTTCGGACGCCACAAAAAGCTCTTTTGATTCCATCATATGGGCGCTTTATAGTTACAGCCCATATTGATCATAAAGGGCGTGGCGTTACAAATTTTTAAACGTATTTGCGTTCGTATAGTCTATTGGCAAGCCCGTTTAACTGAAGCAACCGAAATTCCAAAGTGTTTTGCCGTAGCCTTAATGCTGGCTCGCGGAGTTTGTGCCTGCCGCCACGCGAACACCGCCGCATCGTCAATCACTTTCTTTCGGCCCAAGTTACGTCCTTCCGCCCTAGCACGCTCCAATCCAGCCATTTGGCGGCTCTTCATGTTTGAGCGCTCCAACTCCGCAACAGCAGCCAGCATCGTCAGCATTAGCTTCCCGGCATCAGTAGCAAGGTCGAACCCCTCCCGCATCGACACAATCGATACGCCCTTGGTCTTCAACGCCTCAACCGTCGTCAGCACATCAATCGTGTCACGCCCGAGCCGGTCAATGGCCGCAACGACAACCGTGTCACCTTCGCGGACGTAAGCCACCAGGGACGCCATAGCGGGGCGCTGTGCGGCTGAAATCGCACCGGATACCCCGTCGTCCGAAAATATCTTGCTAACGTTGTAGCGAGCCTCTATGGCACGCCGCTGGTTCTCGCATGTTTGG
>JAKPIF010000011.1 GCA_029549925.1 bacterium
GCGCCGACGAGAAGCGGCTGAATTTAATCCTTTTACTACCGTCAGAATAGACTTTCTGTCCGTCGGCTAGCTTGGCTTTGACGCTAGCTTCGATTAGAGATTTAAGGTCATCAGCATCGACGCCAACCAAGGTATACACCGTTTCGACCGAAATGGTCGGCTGCTTGTCGCCAACTTCCTGCCCCACAGCTGGCGAGACATTCGGATTACCTGCAGTTGCCGTAAAGCTATCGTCAATTACAGCGGTTGAACTCGACATATCGGCCTTTAGTTCGTCCTTGACTCTACTACTGTCATCCTTTTCGTTGAGTTTAGCTAACGCCGCATCGACATCTGATTGCTGAATCACCTTAACGGTTCGCTTACTACCGCCCGTAAACGAGCCGTCAGCAGAAGCAGCCACTTTATCGCGGCTAAAGCCCGAAATAGTTAGCAGCGTTCCATTAGCAATATTGCCTGATTCACCAATATTGACTGCCGTCGCTCGCATTGTCACACAGTTGCGGTCGCTTTCTGTCTGTGAGCCATCGATAGACACATCGGCGTCAGTTGTAAATTGAACGCCATCGGCATACATTGTCGTGCCGGCCGCAACTGTCACCGTATTGCGCGCCCCGGTTTTCGAGTTAGCGTAATCTTGTTTATTGCAAATTGCTACTTTGCCCTTAGCCTTCTCGCCTACTTCGCGCGTGCCAGTGGCCTCAAAATTAGTTGAATTAGTGTGCTTACTTGTTTTAACCACTGACGCTAAAACGCCGTTGTCGACATCCTTGTCCGAGTTGATTATGAGCGACAAATCACGACTGACATCTAGCCCCGAGGTTTTCGCCTTAATGGTGATAGTGGCGCTTGGCGCAAAGACCACGCCCCAAACAATGAGGACAATTAATAGCACAGCGACCACTCCGCTAATTATTAGCTTGCGGCGCTTTTTGTCCTTTTCTGACGATTTCACTACTTTACGCGGCTTCTTTGCCTCTTCGACTTCCTCTTCATCATCAGGCACGCCATCGCCATCTTTATCGTTATGGATTTTGTCGTCATTTTCGATTGCCGCTACGGCTGCCGAGATATTCTTGTCATCCGCACTGTTACGACTAAGCGTCGAATAGCTATCTTCACCGTCGATAATGTCACTGATTTCCTCTATGTCAGCCATATCGGCTACTTGTGCTTGAGCATTAATATTCTTCGCTACTGGAATAGCCAACCCCGAAGCTAGATTAGTCAATGCCTGATCAGTCGTTACTACTGCCATTACCTTTTGATTGTCCTTGGCCGCTTTATCTAGTAGCTTAAGATTGACCACGCTATGAAGGACATTTGAACGCTTCGGCGGAACTAAGGCGACAACAGCGTCTTCGGCACCCTTAATCTTACCGACGATCGAGGTAACATCATCATCAGGGTCAATATAGATTAACGAACGTCCGCGCAGTTTTGATTGCGGACGCTCACTATGAAGTGCCTTCTTTGACGCGTAGGCGTTAGACTTGACATTCTTAACGCCATCACTAGCCACGCCATCCGCCCTGTCGGTGGGCTTAGCTGACTGTTTAACTTCGTCCAGTTTAACCATTTATATCCTCAAGATCTTATCAATTCTATCCCTTAGGGTTGGTTCATTATTTCCGCTAGTGTCTATTGTATCATAGCCCACGCGTAACAATCCTAACGCCGTAATCATCGTATGGTCAGTTACCCGCCCCGATTCGTCATCGATACCAGCTACGTCCTTTGGCTCGATATGCTGAATAATTGGCTTTCGGGTAAAAGGCAAATCTTTATACCAGCTTGTCGTTTCGAGGCGCTCAACCAGTGGCTCCAGCGACGAGCCACCGCCGCATAGCAGAAATCGCCCCGGCAAATTATCAATCGCGTCAAATTCGCTCAGCGCTAGCTGCACGCCGCTAATCCAAACGTCTAGTGTTTTATCGATCGATCTATCAATGGTTTCGCGAACACTTGGCTTAATTTTATCGCTATCAAGGTGCGTCTTGAGCTGCTCAGCTGCTTCGTAACTAATATTTAAATCAGAGCTAATCGTCTTAGTGAAGCTGCGACCCGCCACACCGAACATACGCGTACCTTCGACGCCGCCATCGTTAACGACTGCCATATCTGTACTGCCACCGCCAATATCACAGAGAATTGCCGTATAGTCAGGATTTTCTTCGTTGCCTAGTACCGCCCGCGCTACCGCAAATGGCTCCGCCGCCACCGCCACGAGCTCGAGGTCAAGTTCGGTCGCTACACGCTCTAGCGCCCCGATATGCACCATCGGCGCAAAGGCGGTATAAATTTGAATCGCCACATCGCGCCCTTGGAAGCCAATAGGATTAGTTACCTTGTAGCCATCAATATGAATGCTGACAATTGCCGCATTGACGAGCTTTACTTCCACATCCGGATTACCCGTCTCAAACGCAATCTGGCGCTGCGCCTTAATCGAGGCCCGCTCTTCCACCTTGTCGATTATTAATTGCATTTCCGCCTCGTCGAGTCGACGATCGGGTGATGGCCGCCGATAGCGGATAGTTGACGTAATACCCTTAACGAATTCACCAGCAATGCCAATTACGACGCGCTTTGCCTGCACACCCGCTTGGTCTTCCGCCTTGCTCAGGGCGATTTCGCAGTTCTTAACTACGCCCGTGATATCTGCCACAGCACCGTTAAACATGTTACCCGTCTCTTGACGAGCACGACCCGCCCCAATAACGGTCATTTTATCGCCGTCAAGACGAGCAATCAGCGCCTTAGAATACTCGGTGCCGATGTCAAGCGCCGTAATATATTGACCGTCGTCTTGCCCACTCTTGTCGCCAAATAGCTTCATATAAAGCCATTATACTACAAAATGTTTATGGCAATAAATGTAGCAGTCTAGAACTTCTTGACAGCCGCTTGGCTCATCTGGCGTTGGCGGTTCATTAATGACTTAAAGTCATCCATCCACGCGTCATCCACTTTAATACCGCGCTTCTCTGCCTCTTCAATCGAGAGTTCACGCGGGAAACCATAAGTATCGTATAGCGTAAAGATTTCGGTACCAGTTAGACCTTCGCCTGCGACCTTGTCAAATTCGCGTAGCCCCTTACGCAGGGTGCGGCGAAAAGCCTTTTCCTCCTTAGCCAGCACCGCCACGACGTTGTCACGCGCCTCTTCCACTTCTGGAAAAGCGTCAGCATAAATATCGGCGATAACTGGCACAATCTCTTCCATAAAGTTCTGTTCGACACCGAGGTCAAAGGCATAGCGAATAGCGCGACGAATTAGCCGCCGCATCACATAGCCCTGTTGTTTGTTGCTCGGTTTGACGCCATCAACCGCCAGGAAGGTCGCTGCCCGTAGATGGTCGGCGATTACCCGCATCGACTCAGTATAATCCTCGTAGGATTTGCCACTAATCTCTTGTAGCTTCTCAATAATCGGCGTAAAGAGTGACGTCTTAAACACATCGGGCGAGTTAATTGCCGCCGCCGCAATACGCTCTAGCCCACCGCCAAAGTCCACATTCTTCTTTGGCAAACGTTCAAAGCCGCCCTCAGTCCGCTTGTACTGCGTAAAGACTTGATTGCCAATCTCCATATAGCGCCCACAGTCACAATTTGGATGGCACTTGTCGCCATACTTCTTGTCGTGGTCAATATGAGTAAATTCATAGAAGACTTCACTATCTGGGCCGCAGGGGTCACCCATCGGCGTGGTCGACGGTCCACCGTTACGGCTCCACCAGTTCTTACTGCCATCATAAAAGAAGATACGTTCGCCTTCTTTCATACCGCGCTGACCACCGGCCGCTTCGCTCCTCATCTCGGCCGTTTTTGCTTCGATGCCTCGCTCTTTAAATAGCTGTTGCCAAATTGCCGCCGCCTCATCATCGCGCGGGATGCCGTGCTCGGGATCACCCGCAAAACAGGTGACATATAGCCGATTCGGATCAAGCCCCACCGTGTCAACGAGGAAGTTAAAGAACCAGGTAATCTGCTCTTTCTTAAAGTAGTCGCCGAGACTCCAGTTGCCTAGCATTTCAAAGAAAGTCGTGTGACGATTGTCGCCCACCTCGTTAATATCCTGGGCCCGCACACAGGTCTGCGTATCGGCAAGGCGCGTGCCTAGCGGGTGAGGCTCACCCAAGAGATACTTTAGTAGTGGCTGCATACCGCTGCCCGTGAATAGGGTCGTATTATCATTTTCGGGCACGACTTTGGCTCGCGGAATAACCACGTGGCCATGCTCTTTAGCGGTGTCTAAGAATTTTTGCCTAATTTCGTCTGCATTCATAATAGATATTATACAGCATGCAAAGGTCCTCTTTCGTTGACTGGAGCAAAGGCTACTCTACGCTCACTATTTCGCCGTTCTTTAGGTGAAGCAAACGCTGGTTACGCGAACCACGGAACTTCAGCGAGATGTCACGCTGCTCTTTGATGAACGGCCCATCGACCAGCATGTCCAGCGACTGAACAAAGTTCCACATCTCGGGCGTCGCCCGGTCAGCACCGTTTTTAATATCATCATAAGTAAAACCGGTGAAGCTCAAAATATTCCAACCCATTTCCTTCTTTGCCCAGTCGGCAATCATCTTACACTGCTTAGCCTGAAGCATCGGCTCGCCACCGCTAAAGGTTAGTCCGCTCTGCCCCCGCAAATGACTTAACTGTTCAATCACCCAGTCTACTTTAACCACGTTGCCGCCCGTCGGACTCCACGACTCGGGGTTATGGCAGCCGGGGCACTTACGTCGGCAACCCTGACACCACACCACGGCTCGGAGGCCGGGGCCGTCCACGATACTATCGCTCTGGATCGGCCCGGCTAGTCGAATTTCGTCGTCGGCCAGATATTCAATCTTGCCCGTCGGACATTTCTGCTGAATAGGATTCGTCGATCGTGGATCCTTGCCCCATTCGTATTCCTTTTTTGCCATCCTATTTTCCTATACTTTAGCAGCGTTTACCTTCTGTGCCTTCTTTTGCAGTTCGCGCTCCGCCTTCTCGCTCGGCGTATACTGCCCGCCTACCTTAACCGTGACGTTATGCTTGACGCGGTCGCGCTCCTCGGCACGCTTGGCATCATTCCACCGGTCCAGTGAACCTACTAGATAACCAGTAATACGCCGCAGCCGCTCGAATGGCTGGTCCGCCGTCTCTTTGCGACCACAACTCGGGCAAGTATCATTTGGAATAATCCCACTAAAGCCACAGACTGGGTCACGATCCACTGGGTGGTTCACTGAGCCATAGCCGATGCCTGCTTCCTTCATATGACGAATCACCGCCTCAAACGCCTCTATATTCTGCGTTGGGTCACCGTCGAGCTCGACATAAGTAATCGCACCGGCGTTACATAGCTCGTGATACGGCGCCTCTTTATCGATCTTGTCGAATGCCCCAATTGGATAGTAAACCGGCACATGGAAACTATTGGTATAGTATTCGCGATCAGTCACGCCCTTAATCTTGCCGTAGCGCTTTTGATCCATCCTAGTGAAGCGCCCTGCTAGCCCCTCTGCTGGCGTTGCAAATAGCCCGTAGTTCAGATGATACTTATTGAATTTGTAGTCGTCGCACTTCTCGCGCATATGCTTTACGATTTCGAGACCCTTCGCCTGTGCTTCGTCGCTCTCTCCATGATGCTGGCCCATCATTGCCACCAATGTTTCCGCTAGCCCGATAAAGCCAATCGATAGCGTGCCATGCTTAATTACACTCTCTAGTGTGTCGTCCATGCCGAGCTTTTCGCTGCCCATCCAGTTGCCCTGCCCCATCAGGAATGGGAAGTTGCGCACCCGCATACTGCCCTGGAACTTATAGCGCTGGTATAGCTGATCCGCCACCATGTCCAGCTTTTCGTCTAGTTCTTTATAAAAGCCGTCCCAATCCGCCTCTTTGCGCTGACCGAGACAGATACCATGCTCGATACCGATACGAGGCAAGTTGATGCTAGTAAAGGAATCATTACCGCGGCTCACCGAAGTACCGTTGCTCTCGGGGAAGAGCGACTCGTAAACGCGTGTGCGGCAGCCCATCGTCGCCACCTCGGAATGGTAATCGCCAGGCTTGTAGTATTTCAGATTGAACGGTGCATCGAGGAAGGTAAAGTTCGGGAACAGCCGCTTAGCGCTGACCCGCATGGCGAGCTTGAACAGGTCATAGTTCGGGTCCTCAGGGTTGTAGTTGACGCCTTCCTTCACCTTAAAAATGCTAATCGGGAAGATTGGCGTCTCGCCGTGGCCGAGACCAGCCTCCTCTGCTAAGAGGAACTGCTCGTTCACCAAATGCCCCTCAGGCGAAGTATCTGTGCCGAAGTTCAGGCTCGTGAATGGCACCTGCGCACCAGCGCGCGAATGCATCGTGTTGAGGTTGTGAATGAGCCCCTCCATTGCCTGGTAAGTTTGGCGCTTAGTGTCGGCAATCGCCTCATCAAAGATCGAATCCGGCACGCCCTTAATTCGCTGCCCGTAGGTCAAAGCATCGATCTTCTTATCGTCTACTTTTAGTTTCTTATCCGTAAAGGCGTCATAATGCTCGATATTACTCTTCACCGCTTTGCGATAGCTCTTATTGACACCCGGTGCCATCGCCCAGTCAAAGTTCGGGATCGCCTGGCCGCCGTGCTGCTCGTTCTGGTTCGACTGCAAGATAATTGCACAGAGCGCCGCATAGCTGCCAATGCTCTGCGGTTCGCGCAGGAAGCCATGCCCCGTTGAAAAGCCACCCTTGAATAATTTCAGCGGATCAGTCTGGCAACAGGTGAGCGTACCGGTCGCATAGAAATCTAGGTCGTGAATGTGAATGTCGCCATGATCGTGCGCCGCCGTATGCTCGGGCTTTAGGAGGAATGTCTTAGTGTATTCCTTTGAACCCTCTTCACCGAATTGCAGCATCTTGCCCATTGCAGTATCGCCGTTGACATTAGCGTTGCTACGCTTGAGGTCGGATGAATCGTCCTTAGCTAGCGTACCGACAATCGTCTTAAATTCGCTCATTAGATGAGTATGTGCCCCGCGCACTCGACTGCGGCTCTCGCGGTAGATGATGTAGCTACGCGCCGTCTCTTTGTAGCTACTGCACATCAAAGTATTTTCGACTTCATCTTGAATCTGCTCGACGGTTGGAATCTGATCCGCGTATTCTTCATCGAGTTTCTTCGCCACCCGACTGGCTAGCTTCATTGCCTCAGCGCGATCAAATTCTCCCGTATCCTGACCCGCCTTAGCAATCGCCGTGACGATATTTGATTGGTTGTAATCGACAATGCGACCATCGCGTTTTTGGACCGACTTTAACATAACCCCCTCCTTGGTCATTTTAACTGTCTATGTCTCTCACTTTCCCCATACGCTATATATGGCGTATTGATTTGATTATATGACACTATATAGACGTCGGTCAACACATTTATCCACATTTAGCGTTTTACTTTTAGCAACACACGCTAGATATGTGGGGGGGGATATGCTAGACCATCTCTAAGAGAAGGCAGATGAGCGTAGTTCATTTGGTGTGTTTTACGTTTGCACCATTATTTCTTGTGCATAAATTTTTCAAAACTCCCAGCTGGTGCTATGTCTAAATAGATTTTAGACTTGTCACCATTTTTGTGCCATATTTTAACCGAGTCAACGCCACGTTTGTTTAGCCACTCTCGCGTCACTAAATCGCGAGAATGAAGACCTAGCACATCGACCAAAAGCCAGTTGCCCAAATCGGACTGGCCCCACCTCTCGCCGTTAGGCTTTCTCTTGCTCGGATCATTACTGCCAGACTGAAAATTTTTAAGGTTATCACCAGTTAATCGTCCTGGCATACATGCTCCATTAGGCAGGATAATATTAAACTCAATCGGTTGTTTATCTCTTATCTTTTCAAATATATTATCTACAAAGAAATTCGGATGCTCTTTATGAAATTCAATAGGCACAGGAATATAGACTTCCCCAAGTGGCCTAGGTCTGTCACTGCCCTTATTTTTGGGGGCTCCATTCCAAGCATTAAGTCCTGATCGCTCCTCAACTTTGCCAGTTTTAAACGAATAGAGTGGCAGGTAGGCGACCTCTTCTCTATCGCCAATTGTCGTCGCAGCCTGTTTATCGGGACTTTGCGTAACTTCTAGGTCATCAGCTAGTTTTAATATGTAGTCAAATGGATTTTCTAACACTTTGATCGGTATGGCGTCAACAATGGTGGTATCACTATTTGCGAGATCGAATTTCATGTAGACCTGCGAATCAGCAAAAGTATATTTATAATGCTTCCTACCGTCATTCCACTGCACAGCCGTCGTCTTCCCGCCGCTTTCCAGAAACTTGGCATCTTTTATATGAGATATATCAACTTTAGGATAGGCCGTTTCTGCTATTTTAAAGACGCCGGTATCGCGCACCACATAGTGATAGATATTTAAGTCCT
>JAKPIF010000018.1 GCA_029549925.1 bacterium
GATACGACGTGCGAGCAGTCTCTATTTGGCCTCGGATGGATTTTGTGTCCACTAAAGGAACTCATCGTTGGCGGAATTGGCGGCTTTATGAATTGGATCAGCGATAAGCTTGACGTCCAGATATTATTGGGTAATTCTGGAACGACGCTTAAGGCAATGTCTCAAAATTTTATTACATATGGAAACATTGTATTAACCATAGTATTTATTATCATGATATACTCCATGGCGACTTCGACTGGCTTGTCAAACTACAACGTAAAAACTATTCTGCCACGCCTAGTTGTTGTGGCAATCGCAATCAACCTGTCATTCTATATTTGCGCTATATTAGTGGATATTTCAAACATTGCTGGTCGCGGTATGTATGGACTTCTTTGCAACTCGGCATTATCGGGACTCGACGATAGTCGATGTAGTGCGATGCAAGATCAGACTAACGTCCTAGACATGTCCAGCATTCTAAGTGGAAAGGGGAGCGTTGCGGTCGGAATAATGATGGCTATACTTTGTCTCGTTATATTCGGAGGAGGCGCGATCATCTCTTTCGTTATTATCATTGTATGTATCGAATTCCGAGAAATAGCCCTAGCTGCAATGACTGTGATATCCCCCGTCGCAATTGCTCTTTATCTGTTGCCGAACACGCAGCAATGGGCACAACGTTGGTTTAAATTATACACTCAATTACTCCTCGTCTATCCGTTATTTACAGGTATGCTAGGCGCAACACAGTTAGTCGGAAGTCTCATTATAAATGACAACCAAACCGGTATCCCCAACTTTTTAATTGCCCTCGGCTGCGATATTGCACCCGCTATCGGCGTCGTACCACTGTTTAGAGCCTCAGGTGGTCTAATTGATAAGGTTGCCGGCTCGGCACAAAAGTACACTCAACCATTCGGCGACGCTATCGGCAGTGGAGCGCGCAGTCTCGCCAAGAGCAATCCTGCGACTCGATTTGCCGCCAGGAAGACTGGTGAGGGGTTAGGCTCTATTACTCATACAAAACTAGGCAATATAAATGGCAATCGTTTCCAGCGTTTCGTTGGACGTAAGGCTGGTATGGCGTCCAATACATTGCAGACATTCGGCCGCAGTGCAGACACTGAAGAAGCCAAAGTCCGATCCGAAGCCGCTAGTCGCTCCGATAGCGCAATCGATGAAATGCTCGCTAATGGCCGAATCGACAGCCGTGCCTTAATAGGGGCTGGAATGATCGCCAACCGTGACGTCAATATGACTCGGGCTGCTATTCGTCGCGCTGGCAGAGATAAGACTATTCAGATCGGAGATCAGCGTGCCCTAATGACAGCCACCGCCGCCCGTGCATCCCAACTGCAGCAGCAGGGTCGCAATGCAGATGCTAGAGCACTTCTCGACGATACTGCCAATGCTATTGGTGATAATTACATGGGCGATCAGCGTAGTATGGAAGCATTTCGCAACGGCGAATGGGGTAATAATGGGGCCAACGTATACGACAACGCTATTAATAATACAACTGCCGCCATGAATGCTACACAAATGTCTAAGCAGACCGAGCAACAACTACAAAATCGCGTCCACGCTCTCAATAATCAACAATCTAACAATGCGAATCGAGCTCGTAGCAATATGTCACAGAACGTTCAGCAGATTAGTGCAGATAAAAAGCTGCAGAGCAATATGGATCATAATGCCACACAGGTTTTACAAGGCAACTTTGGTAATGTATGGGCTACTGGTCAGGCTGCCAATGGACCAGCTGCCGCAGCCAAGCAAGCCAATCCAACGACAACTGCAGGGCAACAAACTAACAATTATGGTCAACCACTGCCACAGCACACTGTTCAAGGCGGAACAACCTACACTCTAAGGGACAACGGTCTATATATGCCACCAGGCAAGCTGTAGATCAAGAGACAAGAGAACCCTAGCTACGAACCAAAACATATGCGTAAAAGTTAGCCTTACCTCTTGCAATTTCGCCATAAATATAGTATTTTGTAAAGTATGAAGGTGGTGAGAGCGAACTGGCGGAACATCCTCGTCACGGCGATTATCTCGGTAGTCGCCGTATTTACGTGTATCTCACCTGTCGCTAGCCACATAGTCTTGGCCGACCCGCCAGAGAATAGTAATCAATCTAGCGAACAATCAAATAGTTCAAATAACTCGAATAATTCTAATTCCAACTCGAGCAATAACTCTAACAAGAGCAGCAGTGATGATAATGATGACGGCGACGATTCTTGTCAGTCAACCCTGCACGGCTTTGGCTGGATCTTTTGCCCTGGTCAGACGGTCGTCGGCAACTTAATCGACCTCATTGCCGGTGCTATTGACAAGGCGATGAACTGGACGCTTTTAGCAACCAATTCCGACAAAGTCGTTCCCATCTGGCAGAATTTTCTCAATATCGCTAACATTATCTTTACCATCATCTTTATCGTCATGATCATGTCAATGGCGCTTTCGATCGGTCCAATGTCGAATTACGACATCAAAAAAATCTTACCCCATCTACTAGCTGTCGCCGTGCTCGTCAATCTATCTTTCTACGTTTGCGCCGCCATGGTAGATATCTCCAATATCGCTGGCAAAGGTGTCTATAATTTACTAACCGGACAGCTAACTACTACTGGCGGCGGAGCAGGCAACGTTGTGAGTGACAACTTTAATGACCTCATCGCCGACGCCTTTGCTATGGGCGCCGGCGTAGTCCTTGCCTTTATCATGGGCGGCACGATTATTATTTCCATTGTCCTAATCTTACTCGCTATTGCCATCCGCCAAATTGCGCTAATCGTGCTTGTCATTGCTTCGCCGGTTATCTTTGCCCTCTATGTTTTACCAAACACCGAGAAGACGGCGCAAAAAGTCATGGATATGTTTATTCGTCTCCTCATCGTTTACCCCTTATTCATGGCCGTCTGGGGCGGGTCACGACTGGTGTCGAATATTATTGCTAGCGTCGGTACTGATCCGATTTTGCAGCTCATCACTACTACCGCCTGTAGCGTGGCACCAGCCATTGCCATTGTTCCGCTCTTCAACATGTCAGGTGGCCTGATGAAGAGCGCCATCAGCGCCATGAACAAGCCCGCCGCTTCCGCCGGCAAACTCGTCAACGGCATGGAGCGCCGCGCCGTTGGCACAAACGCTGTCCGTTTTATGGGAAAGCATGCCGATAATAAGGTTATCGGTGCCGCCCGTCGCTCACCATTAGTGAATAAAATCTTGGCCGATAATGACGCTCTCGATTATGAGGCTAAGATCGACAAGAGCGCCCTTGATTCGGCGACAGCTTGGGCTAAGACGCTAGACAGCAATCAGCTTGCCAGTGTAGTTAAAAACGGCTATTATAACGAAATCGGCCGTGGCGGCAAAACGAAACGTGTCAATGTGGGTGATAATTACCGCTTACGTGCCGCCGCGGCTACTTATGGTAGCGATATGGGAGTTGCTGACGTTCACGACGCCTTGGCCTATGCCAACAAGCGGGCTAACTGGCTTGAGAGTAAAAAGCGAGGCAAGGAGGCAGCTCAGCTTCGCCGCGCTTACGCTGATGCCGCAATCGCATCAAAGAAGGCGGCCGTGGCTGATTCCGCTCTCAATGCGTGGGGCAACAGTGTGCCATCGAGCGCTGGCTGGCACAGCGACTTTGAGCAAAAATACAACGAGGCTGTGGCGTCTAAGGCTAGTGGCATGACCTTTAAGGAATTGAGCCAGCTCAAGCAGCCCGCTATCCACCACATGGAAGAGGCGCTATCCAGCGGTGAGAACAACGCCGAGATGCGAAATGACAATGCCGCCAAGGCGAAATTTGCCAAAGCGCAAGCCAATATGCGCGAGGGTGCCGAGAGTATCCTACGTGGTAGCGGTACTCTCCGCGGGCAAAAGGTTAACCCAACCAAACAAGAACGCAAACTATACGAGAACGTACGGCGCAATCCTGCAACTATTGAAGCTCTTGGCGAGCTAGGCAAGCCGCTCCGCACCAAGGAGCAGCAGCGCACTGCCGATTATTTCAATCTCGATACCACCTACTCTTACTTTAATATGAAGGACAACCCCGAAGCTACGCACTACGCCGTCGAGCACATTCGCCGTGACGTCATTAATGCGCCAGAGTATGCCGACCTGAGCGACTATGATAAGGATAATATTAAAAAAATAAATAATTATAAGGCCGATGACGTTAAGCCAAGTGTAGCCGAATGGAAGCTACCACATTAGCTTAAAATTAGCACTAATCATTAGCGCTTTAGCTCGTCCTTGTGATATAATTAAAGCATAATATGGTGGAAACAGACCCGGGACAAGAGCACTATAATGACTTGGTTAGTCGGCGTCAAGCTATTGATGCTGACAATACCCCCGACTATTCAGATCTCAACACCGATTATTCTGCCGGTACAGATTATTCTGGCGCGTCCAGCGGCCACAGTAATCTTGCCGCTATGGAGAAAGCCGCCGCAGATAAACAGGGCCAGACAACTGCCTCGGTTAGTTCCGACGATACTACGGGGCAGCGCGAGCGTAATGCTTCATTCGAGACGAGTGGTTTCGATAACGCCGGCGGCAAAGCAGCCGCTATCGGCAAGAGCGCTCTCCGTGGCACTGGCTTAGGCCGGATGAAGACCAAGGCTATCGTCAGCATCATTGGCGTTATCTGTGGCTTCGCCGTCGTCATGGCTGGGTTCACTACCGTATCTGGACCGCTACAACTAGTTCAAGCTGCTTCTGTAGTGATGGATTTTACAACCAATATCGTTAGCAATCAGCAGAACGCCCGTTCGTTCAATGCTATGAATTTCTTAACGAACACGAAGGTAACTGGCTCGGCCGCCAAGAGCCGTATGGGAATTTTAGGTGAGCATCAGGCTGATGTCATGGAGAAGCGGCTCAAGGCTAACGGCGTTAGCTTCGCCGACGATGGCGGAATTAAAATCGACGCTAAGAAATCATCTGTTTTTGGCGATGGCTCTAAATTAACCGCCGAAAATGTCGCTGAGCGCCTAGGCTTATCCGACAGCAGCAAGATTCATGTCGATGGCGAGAGTATCTCTATCGATCACAACCTAAAATACAGTGAAGCTCGTAATGCTTTAACTGCTATGGATGACGTCGGCAAGAACGGCCTCGCCAGTCGTTTACAAACCCGTAGTGTGATGAAGCGCGAAGGTTACACTAGTTGGCTTCACCCTATACAAAAGGCGCAGAATTACGGCGAGAATAAATTGAAAGGATTTATCAATAAATTAAGAGACAAAATCAATAAAAATGACGACGAAAAAGTCGCCGATGTTGCCGATGACGATAAGAAGGAAGCCGAGGATGGCGCTGACGATCCCGATGACCCCGACGACAATGGTAATCCCAAGCACAAGAACACTAGCGAGAGCGAAATTGAGAATGGAGTTAAGAATGGACTGGACACCGTAGAAGAAGCAACAAAGCAATATGACTTTCTCGAAAAAAATGGTCGTCGCGGCATTGTAGAGAGAGCAGCAACCAACGGTAAGTATTTATCGGACGTATTGGAAAATTTAAACAAGAAAAATTCGCTGGCAGACAATAAATTCCAAACATTGGTAGCTATACTCTGCACGGCATTTAACGCCTTTAATGATATCGGGCCATATAAATGGGTCCACATTGTCGCTCCAGCTATGCGCATTGCTAATACTGTTGTCGGATACGGTGCGCAGGTCAAAAGTGGCGAAGACATCGACGTTGACACAGCAGGCCTTGCCGTTAAGACAGTTATGGGCGATGATGTCGATGTTATAGATAGCGAAGGCAATAAAACTTCTGACGGCAAAACCGAATTTAACAGCTTCTGGGATTCACCCGTCGTCTGTGCTGAACTACAGCTAAATAATTGCGCTAGCGACAACGAGAACAGCGTTCCATCGGCACTAAAGACAGCCTCAAATAGCGCTAGATTGACAGGTAATGACGATCTAGATAATACCATTGGTAAAGCTATCGATACGCAGTTAGACGCTGGCAACGGTTTCGGGCATGACGTTTTGCAAGGTGCTTGTTTATTGCTCCCAGCGTTCGGCGAAGCGCTAGACACGGCAAATACTGCAGTGACTGTAATTAATCTACTGCTGACACCTGTTACTGGCGGGGTATCTGGGCTAGCCGATCTAGGAATCCAAGTCGCTATCAGTGTTGGTATTGGCATGGTTCTTGCGATAGTTATGCAGCTCATGCGTAACTGGATGCTTGGCACCGTACTAGATGTTAACGGCCTACTACCCACTCAATGGGGATCAGTCACCATGTTTGGTGGCAAATTCACATCCAATAATCAGGCACTCAGCATGGGTGGAAGAAAGCTAACCTCAACCGAATCGATGGAGCTACGGCTCGACAATCGTCGCTACCTTGCGTGGCGCAATAGCAAGAAATCTGTCATCGCTCGTTTGGCTGATCCGTCTGATTACAATTCGTCGCTCAACCAATTAGCTCGCATCGTTAAAATTAATAATAGCGATCAAAGTTTTACTACCCAATTTGCTAACACCTTTAAGGTATTTGCCTCTGCGCCAAACATTCTAGCGACAGCCAATAATGCTGTCTTTGGGGGCAACGCCTACGCTGCTTCGCGCTACGACTATGGCGTTAGCGACTACGCCTGGAGTATGAGTGAACTCGACAGCATCGTTAATAATGACCCATACGCAAATGCTAGCGACGCAATCGACATTTACAGATCAGAAGATACCTCATTGGGGGTATCCGCAGAAAACACACCTCTACACTATTATTCCGAAAAATGTCTCGCAGTGAAAATTGGCGATGACGATGAGGCCAAAGTACAACAACTAGATAATACCGACGGAAAGAGCTGGAATTACAAAGACAATGGCGATAGACAAGACTGCCAAGATCTAAGCCAGAATTCAAACGTCAGAAAGCTTCGACTTTATGTCATGGACTACTTTAACACCGTCACCAGTGCCTGCTATAACGGCGAAGCCACCGACGCTACGTCCAGTGAGGCCTGTGACGAAATGGGAGCTGGCAAAGGCAACACGACCGGCGGCGATAGTAGCGATTCCTCATCGAGTTCCGGCAGCGCGTCGGGAGCAACAGGTGATGGCGCTGCGCTCGCTGCTGAGTTCGAAAAAGATACCAATAATAGCGGCGACTACGATGGAGCATATGGTCGTCAGTGCGTCGATCTTAGTCTGTGGTATGTTGCCAAGCATACGACACTCAAGTCGTCGTCCTGCAACGGCAATTGCTTTGTTGAGGCCATGAAGAGTGCCAATCCACAATTAACCGTCATTAAAAGCGGCGTGCCAACTGCGCCAGCCGTATTTAGCACCGACGACCACATTATGGGACGTCATAGCCCATCCTATGGCCACACCGGTGTAGTAGTCTCCGTTGATAGTGATGGCACTATCCACACCATTGAAACGGGTAACGCTGCCGGAAAGGTTTGGTACGGAACATATAAGAAGAACGAGTATCAGGGCGCACGCTTCGCGTCAGTAAAGGATTATCTGAAATGAGAAAGCTAAATAATAAAATAATTACAGTTCTAGTCGGCATCTGCCTAGCGGTCGTGGTAATCGCGAGCATCTTAGTTCAATCGGCTGGGCAGAGGCAGAAGAGCGACATTAAGCCGAATCGGTCCAACGTCACTAGTTCAGAGAGTGGTCAGTCCAATAATAATTCGTCTAGTACCACATCAGCCGAAGCGGCAAAAGACAGTCAGACATCATCAATCGGTGGACTAAATAGCCAGACTGCCAACCTACCAGATGAAGAAATTGACGCCATCGTTCAACAGCTCAACTATACTTTAACTAATAACGGCATAACCACCTCAGTTAAAGATGCTAAAGTCCGCGACGGCACGTTTAACCAGACGCTAGCCGATAGTAATAGGATGATATATCATACTACGTTTATGGTAGATATTCCCAGCCTAAAGCGCTCGTTCTATGTTGAAGACGACTATTCGCCTTTGCCGGTCGAGAAAAGCGGATTAACAGACTATACCCACCTGGTATTATGCCCGACAGCCGAACAGCGAATTTACGATAGCAATACTTCATGCAGTGATCGCATTACGAATGAAAGGACAGAGCAGTGAAGCAGGGAGTACGTGTCGCACCGCTAGTCTTATCGCTTTTTATTGCGACAATGTCAATTATTTATACTCCGATAGCTATGGCAATTTCCGATGAACAAAAGCATATCTTCGATTTAGGTATTAAATATTTTAACTACTTTATGGACTGTGACAGCCCATCAGGAGGCGATTTGAATATTACCAACAACAAAAACTATAAGGGTGACCAGATTCTAACTAACGACCAGATAGAAAAAATTAAGGGTTTTCAATCCAAATATGAACAGGCTGTCGCTGGGACGAGTATTCCTTGGCAAGCTCTAGCTGCTATCCATATTCGCGAAAGCAACCTCGGCGAAGGGCCGCAAAGTAACGGTCAAGGTCCATTCCAGGACTCGCACTACGCTGTCAGAGCTGGTTGCTATAGCGATCTAGTCTGTGCTGGTAAGCGCGCCGTGGAAGAGCTAAAGGGTATTGTCGGCGCCGATGCCGATTGGAGCAACGACGATACAGTCAAAAAAGCCTTCTTTGGCTACAACGGCATGGCCGGCGTTTACAAACAGCAGGCATTATCTCTAGGATTTGATCAACATGGCGCTGATATTGGTGAAGGTTCGCCCTACGTCATGAACCGTGCCGATGCTAATCGCGATCCATCATCCAACCCAAATCACTGGGGGCAGATTAAATATGATTACGGCGGCATTTCCTATCCCGCTAATAATGACTTTGGTGCTTACGTCTATTTCAAAGCGCTTGGTGGCGGCAATACTTCATCGACCTCGTCATCTTCGAGTAGCAGCAGCTCTACTTCCGGTAAATACGTCTGGGTGGGCGATAGCCGAACGCACGCCTTAGTCGAAAATGGTATCGCCGGCTCGAACGACACCGTCGTCGCTCAAGACGGTGCGGGTCTTAGTTGGTTCAATAGCACTGGCGCCGCAGAAGCTGCTAGCAAAATTGATAGCGACACCACCGTCGTGTTTAACATGGGTGTCAACGACGGAGCCAATGCATCTCAGGCCGACGCCTACGCCACCAAGTTAAACGAACTCGCTGATGGCGATTGGAGTAAGGCGAAGAAAATAATTGTCATGTCGGTTAATCCGGTAGACGACAGCAAGAGCACATTTATTAATAACAGTCAGGTCGAAGCATTTAATAATGAGCTAAAGAGTAAACTGAACAGTAAAATTCAGTATCTTGATACCTACAGCCAGTTGAAAGGCGGCGACCTTGGCTTTGACTCCGAAGGTGTCCACTACAATACTGATACCTATAAGAAAATATATCAGATTGCCCGTGGTAATTCTAGCAATAGTAACGCCGTCTGTACCAATAGCGACGGCTCAAGTGATGATCCATTAACTGGCACTTGGCAGGAAAAAATTGCTAAACTCGCAACTCAATATGCCAACGCCAGCCACAATGCTAGCGGATGTTATGCCTGGGGCTCGCCCAGCGCTCAATCACAAGTCGAAGGAATCATATCCAGCAACTTTACTAGTCCTGGCGTCGACTGTAGCGGCTTCGCCAGTACTGTAATGTATAAGGTTACTGGTAAATGGAACCGCCGCACAGCCGCCGGTTTTCAATCCGATAATACCGTATTCCAGACAGTCTCCGATGGACAGCCAGGTGACCTGATTGCTAGTGGTGGCCACGTCGGTATTATTGTTGGCGTCAATGGTGATGGCACTTACCAGGTAGCCGAATCAACCGGTTTTTGGCGGAATGGTCGTGGTTCTTCGTCCAACGGTTGCGCACCCGACGCCGGCCCACATATTTCAAGCCATCGCAATAAATTTGGCACTATTAAGCGCTATGTTGGAAATGGAGAGAACTAATGCTTAATCGAATTAAAAGCTATATCAGTAGCAATAAGCCAGTACAGATAGCCTTACTAATATTACTCGGCTTTATCGTACTCGCTATCATACTAACAATTATTACTGTCCCGGCAGACAATAAAAAACTCTCATCGAACGAGAAAAAGATCCAACGCGAGATGCAATCTGGTGCTAAAGATAATAAGGTCCGCTACACGAAGACGCTCGTCAGCGACGGCGATTATAAATTAGTCGAGGGCAATCTAACCGACCAACGCGACAATTACTCAACATTTATTTTTAAAGGAGATAATGTCGTGCTCGGCCCATCAACATCCTTTACGCTCGTGCAGCTAGTTGAGAACAATATTCCCGACAAAATTATTGATTACTTATATCCCAATCAATTACAGTGGGTCTTCCTTGATGATAAGTTTTATAGTTATTTCCCCTATGATGCAGCCACTGTTAAATACATGATCCAGCGTTTTGGCAACGAGCAGACGAACAGTCAATTCAAGCGCGCTATCGTCAAAAAAGGCAGTATCAAATACGATGTCACTAATGCGCATGATACTAACCGCACTGAGTCAACCACTTTTACGTTTACGATTAATAGTGACCAGACGGAATACATCTTCACGCGACATTATCAGGCCAACAATGACACTAATAGCTATCAGATTCTAGATAAAGACGGCAACGTTTTATCAGACCAGACGGTCAATATTTAGATCAAAATAGTACAAACTGACGATTACCTTGCGAAAGTTAGCACTCGACCCTTGCAAGTGCCAACTCGCTGCGGTATATTAGTAGTGTTGAATCAGTAAATGATTGGAGGATGAATGTCAAAGTGTCCATTGCAGCCCCTAGGCGATCGCATTATTGCTGAGCGCGAAGAGGCCGAAAGCAAGACTCCGACTGGGCTATACCTGCCAGCCAGTAACAAAGAGAAGTCTCAGATTGCCAAGGTAGTTGCCGTCGGCAAAGATGTTAAGGATATTAAGATTGACGACCGCATTGTCGTGCGCGAATACTCAGCGACCGACATTAAGATCAATGAAGATAAGTATCTAATCGTTAAGGAAGAAGACGTTCCAGCGATCGTCAAATAGGAGGTTAAATAAATGGCAAAGACTGTATTTTACGATGACGATGCCCGCGAGAAGGTACTAGAAGGGGCTAAGATTCTCGCCGACGCCGTCAAAACTACCATGGGGCCAAAAGGTCGCAACGTCGTAATCGGTAAATCTTACGGCGGACCAACCGTTACTCACGATGGTGTAACGGTTGCTGAAGCAATTGATCTGCCAGAGACCAAAGATAATCTCGGGCAAAAAGTCGGCGCCGAACTAGTCAAGCAAGCCGCCAAGAAGATGAACAAGGCTGCTGGCGATGGTACGACCACCGTTACCGTGCTGACCTACGAAATTCTGCGCGAAGCCAACAAACTTATTGCCGCGGGGCACAACCCAATGGAACTACGTAAAGGCGTAGAAGCTGCTGGCAAAGAAGCGCTAGACGAGCTAGACAAGATTGCTGAACCCATTAATGGTAAGGCCGATAAGGTGGCTGAAGTCGCTGGCATTAGTGCTGGCGATTCCGAAATCGGCAAGCTAATTGCCGATGTCATGGCAAAAATCGGTCCCGATGGTGCCGTGAGCGTCGAGGCGGGGCAGGGGCTTGACATGGAGTCCGAAATTACCGAAGGCTTTACCTTCGACCGTGGCTATACTAGTATCTACATGGTAACTGACACTAACCGCATGGAGGCTACCTATGACAAGCCGGCCATTATCATCACCGATAAGAAAGTCAGCAATGCCCAGGAGCTAATGCCCATTCTCGAAAAACTCTTGACCGCAGGCAAGAAAGATATTATCTTAATCGCCGATGAAGTAACAGGTGACGCCCTCAGCGTGCTCATTCTCAACAAACTAAAGGGTGCCCTGAATACTGTCGCCGTCAAGGCGCCGTCCTTTGGCGATCGCCGCAAGGAAGTCCTGCAGGATATTGCCGTGCTGACCGGCGCCACTGTTATCAGCGAAGATCAGGGCATGACCTTTGATAACGTTGGGCTTGAAGTCATCGGCAGTGCTCGCCGCGCGATCGTCGGTAAGGATAACACTACCATTATCGAAGGCGCTGGCGACAAATCGCAAATCGCCGATCGTATCAGTCAGATTCGTGCACAGGCCAGTATGGCTAGCGGCGACTATGACAAAGAGCAGTACGAGAAGCGCGCTGCCGCACTAAGTGGCAAGGTGGCTGTTATTAAGGTTGGTGGCGCTACTGAGACCGAGATCGACGAGAAGAAGTACCGCGTCGATGATGCCGTGGCTGCCGTAAAAGCCGCCCTGATCGAGGGTATCGTTCCTGGTGGCGGGGTCACCGCGGTCAACTTGAGCCAGAAGATTACCAGCACCGATGCGGGTGCGGAAATCGTCAAGAAGGCGCTGAAGATGCCGTTCAAGCAGCTCACTACTAACGCCGGTCTTAACAGCGAAGCTTTGCTCGCCGAAGTCGAGCAGGCCAAGCCGGGCATGGGCGTTAATGTAGCCGACTATGATGGCAAACTAATCGATATGAAGAAGGCTGGCATCGTTGACCCAGCCCGAGTCACCCACGAAGCGATTCAGAATGCCATCTCGATTGCCGGAACTGCCATGACTATGGGCGCTCTAGTAGTTGACATTCCAGAGCCAAAGACACCAGCCTCAAATCAAGATATGGGGTACTAGACAAATCCCCAAAAAGGTTATAAAATAAATTTAACCTACTAGCAGCCAAACTAGTGGTGTAAATTTAGGAAACGACCAACCGTCGGGTTGGTCGTTTCGCCTTTTTTAAATAATAACCGAAAGGGGAATTGTGGCAAACTTTAATGGCTATAACCAGCCAGAATCAAATGACCGCTCCAACGATCCCGATGATACCATCGGCATGGAGCAAATTAACAGTCAAAACGTAGCTGAAACAAATCCAGATTTATCACCAGAGAATGACGACAAGAAGCCATCTATCGCCAAGAAAATCATTATTGGCGGCGCAGCCGTCGCTCTAGCCGTCGCTGTTGGCGTCGGCGTTTATTCTAATAAGAACAGCGAGGCAACGAGTAATGATAGCGAGCAGACCATTGAGGCCTCTGCGCCAATCGACGGTAGCAACAGCGAGCAAGAACCACAAACCGACAAATCGTCATCTATTCCAGAAGCAGCACCAACAGCCGAAGAAGACAACAGCATTATTGGCGACGGATCATATATATTTCGTTACAGTAAAAAATCGTCTATACCCAATATTGACAGCTACTCTACTTATGGCGTAACCACTACCAAGTATCTTGACACTTCCTGCAAAGAAATTGGCTGGGATGGAGTAGAGCAGTGTGCGCAAACCGACCCGAGAACCGTCAGTGGCATTCTGACTAACGCCATGCAGAGCGATGGTTACTCTAGAGTTCAGGCAATAACGGCGCATGATGGCATGACCAAGGAAATATACCCAGCTGCTTACTCAACGTCTAATGAAGGTGATACGATTTGGGTCTACTGCGTATACAAAGGCAAAGACGACTTTGGTATATCAATTGTTACCAACACCCTCGACCAGCCACGATATCTTTACTTTGATAGTTCCTATGTCCCTAAATACGATGAATTATACAAGATATGGCAGGATAACCAGAATCTTGTCAAGGAGCAGGACGACAATGAGGCTCCGTTAGTTAATCAACCAAGTAGCAATAAGAACGCAGATAGTTCGTCCAGCAGTTATGATTTAGGCTACGAACTCGAAGAATACGGTGCCGATAATAATCCCAGCGCCTACGATGACGGTCCGCAAGCCTAGCTACTTCTTCTGGCTAAAGTAATCGACTTCCTGAATAATTGAGAACAGCGCCTGAGCCCGACGACTTTCGTCGGGTATTTGGCGTGCCGTCTCGTGTGCCTTAGCGATTAGGCTACTATCATTGGTTGTCCGAACGAGGAGAAGCAGCACATCGAACTTGTCGGCCGGAGTCAAATCCAGCTTATCAACTAATGGGCGGAGTTCAGTTACCGCTTCGCGCTTAATCTCTTGCAAATCACCGCTAGGCGCTGCAACGATTGGCTCAGTATTCTTAGCCGGTTCGCTAGCTGGTGGCAATGGTGTCTCAATGGCTGTTGGAGCCTCCGCTGATTTGTCTGGCACATTAAATGTCGCACTAGGCATCTCTTCCTTCTTTGGCGGCTGAATTACCGCTTTGTTAGTTGATTGTACCGGCGTCGGCGCGTTCACGCCACTGCGCTGGTCATTTTGCAGATTGGCGATCATCTGATTTAATTCTTCGTCGTTGATAATAGAACTACTATTTTGCATAAACTCCCACCTTTAATATATAATGATTATAGCATAAGAATAATCAAACCAAAACGGAGGTTAAAATGCAACTAGATAATTTAGATATGATTGAGCGCGCCGACCCCGAGGATGCTCTCGGTGTCATTGCGGCGGCAGCCGAACAGTTAAATTTTGCCGGCAGAGTCGAGAACAAGCCACGCCTGCATCCCAAAATCAGTAAGGTAGTGCTATCTGGTATGGGCGGCTCATGCCTCGCGGGGCTCATTGCTAAAAATTGGCTCGATGATGGTGGCGAATTAGCTGTGCCGTTCGAGGTGCGCCGTGACTATATCGTGCCGAATTATGTCGACAAGAGTACCCTCGTTATCTGCGTTAGCGTCAGTGGCAATACCGAAGAGACGCTTAGCAGCCTCCGCGATGCCCAAGACAAGCACGCTCAGATCGTAGTTATTGCCGGTGGTGGCAAGCTACTAGACATCGCCCAGGAAGAGAAGTTGCCTTATGTCCATATCGAAAAGCTCAGCCAGCCACGTTATGGTGTCATCATGCATCTACGCGCTATCGTCAACCTACTGCACGCCTATGGTCTAATCAGTACTAAACCGGGCAAAGAGCTCGACGCCGCCAAGAATACTGTCGCCAATTTTGCATTGACGGGCAAGGCTGACGTACCAACCGATCATAACCTAGCTAAACAGCTCGCCCTCGACGCTGCCGGCAAGACGGTGCTAGTCTACAGCAGCCGACTCTTCCGCCCGCTCGCTTATAAGTGGAAGACGAGCTATAACGAAAATGCCAAGAATATCGTCTGGACGAACGAATTTCCCGAATTCAATCACAATGAGTTTATCGGCTGGACATCGCATCCAATCGAAAAACCGTTCCTCGTGGTTAATCTGCGGAGCGATCTCGATAGTGACCGCATCAACCAGCGCTTTGATTTAAGCGAAAAGTTATTGTCGGGCAAGCGGCCAGCAGCACACAATATCACCTTAACAGGTAGTAACTATATCGAGCAGGTCATTTGCGGTGCTATTCTCGGCGATTTTACTAGTATCTACCTCGGCCTTCTCAACGGCGTCGACCCAACACCAGTAGCGCTCGTAGAGAGGTTTAAGAAAGAGTTAGGATAAACCCCTTCCGGCTGCTACGCAGCCACCTTTTGCTAATGTGCGATAAAGAAGTAATAGAAGTGTAAAAAATTTTGCCGTTCCTATCCGGCACTTAGGGCTGTGTCGGATAGGTCAGGCGTTAGGCTTCCGGCAAGTCTATCTTGCCGACAAAGCTGTAATAAATCTCAATGTCCTGCCTGCGGGTGCCTTTCTCGTCATAGCTGCACTCATGCACGACGATTTTCTCAATCATTTCCCGCAAGAGGGTGGGGGTCAATTCTTCAAAAGCAAGGTGCTTTCTCACAATCCCCATGAATTTCTCGGCGTTGACGGTGGCGGCCTGCGACTTGGAAAGTTCCTCCTGCAAAGCGGCAGAAAAGTCCAATTGCCATATCGTACTTATTAAATTGTCGTTTCTCCTTTTTTTCATATGTTTCCATCTTTGTTATTACCTCCTTCGCAAAATCGTCCATGTTGACTCCAAAAAGAAAGCAAATTTTTTTCAACATATTTAAATCGGGTTCATTAACATCTCTCTCCCAATTCGATAGTGCCTGCCGGGTAACATTCAATTCCCCGGCTAGTTCTTCCTGTGTCATTCCCAATTGTGTTCGCAGATGACGTATTTGCTTTCCTGTTGTAATATTCGTCTGTTCCTGGTTCAAAATAGTTTCTCCTCTCTGATACTGATTTTATCAATGATATTTCGCAATAGCCAGCAATGAACGCTTGCATTGCGCAAGACGTTACATTATCTTCTGAAACATATAGCGCACCTTGTCCAGGCGGCTGTTTGGACGGCGGGGCTGGATGACTGGCTTGCCGACAGCGGCCTGATACCCTTTCAGTTCTGTAAGGCATACGCTCTGCCCGTTGGTGTAAAAGGCCAGATCAGTACGGTATGCCTGTATACAGCGGGCGGGAATCTCGCCAGTAAAGACAACTTCATCCTTTTTTACCTGGACCGTTTCGATGGTGGCACAGTATTTCGGTGCATCATGATAAGCCCTGGAAAGATATTCCCGGGGCGCATAGAGGGTGAAGGAGAGATAAGGTTCCAGCAGTTGCGTCCCTGATTCCTTCAATGCCTGTTCCAATACAATCGGGGCCAATGAGCGGAAGTCCGCCGGCGTGCTGACCGGTCTGTAATAAAGCCCGTATTCAAAGCAAATCTTACAGTCCGTTACGTTCCAGCCGAACAAGCCCTGCTCCAGCCCGTAACGGATACCATCCCTGACAGCGTTTTGAAAACTCTGGTTCAAGTATCCCAGCGAAACCCGGCTC
>JAKPIF010000013.1 GCA_029549925.1 bacterium
CTGTTCTTCCCCATATTTTTGTAGCAATCTTGAAAGATATCGCTGCCTTTTACTTTTCTTATAACTGCTGAGATTTTATTCACCGAGGCGTTATTTGCTAAGTAGTATTCTATAATCCCAGCATATTTGTCTAGAACCCACTTCTCCAAAAAACAGCGTTGCCGCGCACAAAGCGCGTAAGTGCTAAAGTTGTCACATATCTTTTGAATCACCTTCTTCTCGTATGCACAGTAATCAGGATCATATCCTCTAGTACTAGAAGTATCCTTTATAATATAATGGTAAAATTTTCTGTCAGTAAACGAGACATACGCTACATGCTTGTAGTAGTCTTGGCAGAATACTGCATCTTCGCCTAACTTTATATTCTCACTAAATTTTATCGCATATTTTTTTACTATGTCACTTTTAAACATCTTATTCGCAGCAAAGTTAGTGTATTGCACTTGATCAAACATTTCAGGCATGGACAAGATCACTTTTCTGTCATAAAGACCATCATAAGAACTATAGATAGCTCCATCTACCCCGCAAATGCACAGATCACTTTTATCACAAATAATTCTTTCGTACATTGTTTTCGCCATGTCCGGATCAATGTAGTCGTCAGAATCGATAAATAGTAGATATTCACCGTCAGCCATATCTATACCTTTGTTTCTCTGATATGACACACCGTGATTTTCGCTTGATGCACTATAGACGAAATTATCATAGTTTTGCTGAAACTCATTGACTATGCCTGATATATCATGTGGCGACCCATCATTTAGCAGGATCACCTGGACATTATCGTAATTTTGTGCAAAACAACTATTCAGACACTTGCGTAGCAGGAAGGGCGAAGAATTGTAATATGGAATTATAATTGATATTTTATCTTTCATAAAGAAATACCTCCTGTTTTCTATCTTGCCTATTTTTTATAGTCGAAATTAAACCATAGAACGCAAAGTTATGCTTCCTAAAAAATCTAACTGGTAGTCCATAGTCGCAGTTATAATAATCCGGCGCCACTTTTCTCAACTTGATGTCAAAATCGCGCAGTTCTTCCTTATGCTTGCGTGTGTGACTAAGCGCCATAAAGAACTTATACATGTACATCGTTGCAGCCTTCACTCGTGCGGACATGATTTTTTTCTTTAATTCAGATGTTGACTTCTCGTTGATATATTTCCACATACCAAGCACCATTTTCTCGTGATCTTTATAGTGCTTTTGCACGCCCGCAATACTCATACTTTGCCCGTCACGTCCTAATCGATAATAATATATTGGCAGATCATAGAATTGAACAGTATTTGCATAATTTAATGATTTTAGGACAAATTCTACATCCGTATAGAAGCAGTGCTCCGTAATAGTAATATTATTCTCCTTCAGTATACTTGTTCTTACGGCTACAGAGTGCATTGCTGGTGGGTATAGGTCCGGTAATTCTTCAATTGGTATCTCGGACTCACTAATAAAATCAGAATCGATGCCAGCATATCTCGTTATGGCCCCAGTGCTTTCCTCGTAGTGGCAAAATGGCGTAATAACGATATCTGCTCGGCACTTGTCTAAGAAAGAAATAAATCTGTCCAGATTATCTTCGTCATAGTAATCATCGCCATCCAATTGCTTAAAATAGGTTCCGCTCGCGACCTGTATGCCACTATTAATTGTCGATCCCCATCCGCCATTTGCCTTCTTAATTAGTTTAAATACATCTGGACGTTTGTCTACATATTTGCTTGCCAGTTCAGCGGTATTATCGCTTGAGCCGTCGTCAACAATAATTACCTCTAAATTTGATAAATTTCTACACCTAGTAAAATGAGATAGGCACTCTTCTAGCGTCGACGATATATTATAGCCAGCAATAGATACCGTCAGAACTTTACCTCCGCCCATAGTCTTCTCTGATTCTTTATTTAACACCACTCTTACTCTCCTCCATAATTCTATCACATAATCTTAGCAACTTACCATCTACCGTATTTAACTTCGTGTTCTATCTCGGCAGCTTCGGTATTCTCTTGCGTTAATCCTTTCATGTAGGCAATCGCCCGATACTTCGGTGACAGGTGTGTTCCGAGCCAATATAGTCGCCCCTTCAAATACTTCTTGCGGCTATCCTTTTGATATTCGCTCCACGTTCGATTCATAAATTCGTTTGCCAGCCATGCGTCTTCGCGGTCAAAGTATTTAAACATAAAGTGTTTGTCATCTTTCAGTGGCTTAAATATCTTCTGGCACTGCTTAAAGTACTCTTCCTTATACTCATCACTGATTACATAGAAGAAACCCATATTGGCATAGATCGCTTGCGCAAAGAAAGCTTCCTTCAACTCGTCATAGTAGCCGCTATCTCGCAAAATATCATATGAACGCAAAGTGTTCTGCGTCATCAATAGTAGCTTTTTACCTTTTTGACTAGTTGAATTGCCTTGCGCTGGATCATTACGCCAATGGACTAACGGTTTCTTAACAACCGAAATGCGCTTGGCCTTGGTCATAGTTTCAACCATGAAAGGGAAGTCCTGATAACTAGCGCCCGCCGTATCGGCTAATTTGATTTTCTTTACAAAATCTGCCCGATAAATGCATGACCAGATAGATGCATGGAACGCAATTATCTGTGGGAAGTCTGTTATATGAAAGGCACCGTCCGGCGCGTCATCTAGATCAATCATTCGCTTACGGTTCGTGAAGCGCCAATTGCGCTTGCTGCCTACTATCGTCGAATTATATAGATAGAACTCACCCTTGGTTATATCTGTATCGTATTTCTTCGCATCGTTATAAAGTAGTTCGTACATATTCGGCTCAATCCAGTCATCCGACTCGATAATGCCAATATATTCGCCCTTAGCAATTGAAATACCGTAGTTAACCGCCTTGCTATAGCCACCATTTTCCTTATGGATAGGCACTACCCGTTTATCCTTCTTGGCATAGTTATCGATAATTTTGCCCGATCCATCCGGTGAGCCGTCATCGACTAGAATAACTTCAATATCCTTTAATGTCTGCCCCAGAATACTATCAACGCACTCGCGTAGGTATTTCTCTACATTATAGATCGGCACGACAATAGACACCTTTGGACGCGTCGACTTCTCGCTTGCTTTCTCGCTCACATTAACCTCCTATGTAGTTACTAACAGTATAACATATGCGATAAACTAGGGCCTTGATGATAGAATATAGTTATGACAAATAGAGATCTCGCTGTTTCTATCCTCATGCCTATCTACAATGCTGCGCCGACACTGCGACAAGCGCTGGATAGCGTGACCAACCAGACACTAAAGGATATCGAAATTATCTGCATCAATGATGGCTCGACCGATGACTCACCTGCCATTATTAAGGAATACATGACAAAGGATAGACGAATTAAGACTATAGACAAAAAGAATAGTGGCTATGGTGATTCAATGAACCGCGGGCTGAACGTGGCCACGGGCGAATACATCGCTATCCTCGAGCCAGACGATTTTTACGAGCCAGATATGATCGAGACGCTATATGATGCCGCCGAGAAGAATAATTTAGATGCCGTTAAAGCGGATTTTTATCAGTATAATACCGCCAAAGATAGTAATAAACGTTACCACCTAATTCCACGAGATAAGGCAAACAAAGTCTTATCAGGTAAAGGCGTCGAGTTTATCTATGAATGCCAGCCATCCATCTGGTCGGCGATCTATCGGCGGCAGTTCCTATTAGATAATAATATTAAATTTCAGCCTACGCCCGGGGCGAGCTATCAGGATACATCATTTAATTTTAAAGTATTTGCCAGCGCAAGGCGAGCGATGTTTATAGATAAGCCAGTCATCCATTATCGAGTAGATAACGCAGATTCATCCATCAATAACGTCAATAACAAGTTAGACTTTATTGATAAAGAATACGGCGAAATCGACCGCTTTATCACGAAAAAGAAATTGGATTGTCTAAAGCCCGAGGCAGCCTATTGCCGCTACATTACTTATCGCTGGGCAATGAGCAAACTGTCCGATGAACAACGGCATAATTACGTCAAGCACATTTCGCCGCTTCTCCGTAGGCAAAAAGACACTTTTCCAACGGAACGTTTAACCTCCCGACACCAACGTCTAGGCTACTGGCTGATTTGCAATAGTCCGACGCTATATAATCTACTAGCAAAAGATTAATCCGTACCTAGCGCCCTAGCTAACTTAGGTGCTTTGCGCGTTAGTAAACAGAATATTATTGATGGTACTAGCGCCACAATTGTTACCGTTAGCATCGTCAGCCAGCTATTGCTGTCCCACCACGTTCGGTCTAGAGCTGCATAGGTATAGATAAATAGATAGTGCGATAAATAAACGCCGAAAGTTAGGCCTGACGCGACCTCTAGCCATCGTTTTGGCTTTAGGCCACGTGCGTAGTACAAGATAGATAAGAATAGACATAGCCCCACAATGAAAATAAAGGTCGAGTCGTACCATGGCATCGCGTTAGCCCGTTTAGCGATTACTTCATAGTAGGTTAACCCCACCGCTAGCACAAACGAAACTATACCACCACAGACCGCCATCCATGGCTTCAGCTTGCTGGCAATTTCGTTCTTATAACGTTTAACTAGATAGCCACAAATCATCATAATGGCATAGACTGAGCCGAAATAATTCGTATCTAGCATAATACGCGATGGTTGTCGCCCCATAGCCGTTAGTAGTGCATCCACTGTCGGCACAATGAACTGATAAATAGCCCCCACGCCTAGTAGTCCGACAATAGTTCGTCCACGGAGTTGCGGCAAGATATTTGCCAGCATCGGAATAAAGATATATAAGCCAATAATCATGGGCATATACCACATTTGCGGCGCAAAAGAATCCTGCATGAATAAGAGCTGGCGCAAATAGCTAGCAGGTGCCGGCTTTCTATCTAAAACCAGCACACCCACAGCATAGTAAATTGTCACCCAGATCCAAGTGATGATTAATAGCCGCCCCACTCGCTCTTTATAGAATGATTTTAGATTAGCTAAGTCATATTTTCGGTCGAGCATTAGATAGCCAGTCAGAAACAAAAATAGCGGTACGCCGAGACGACCAAAGCAGAACAAAGTGATAATTAGAATTTGTTTCCCTAACAGCATCCCTGCCATGTCACTAGGACTCGTTTGGAACGAGCATTCTAGGGCATGGACAACTAGCACGCTGGCAATTGCCACCAGGCGAACCACATCGAGGCTCGCCTGACGCTGGCTTAGCTTAACACTCATTTGCTATTTAGTTAACTCCGTCGCTAGCTTCAAGGCACTAGCGAATGACTTATCCATATCGTAATAGGCATATTCGCCCAAACGTCCGCCAAAGTAAACACCGCGTGCCTTGTCCTTCTCGGCTAGCGCCTGATACTTGGCCAACTTCTCCTTATCAACAGCCGTATTGACTGGGTAATATGGTTCATCACCACGATGCCACGTCTTAGAATACTCACGCACAATCACCGTCTTGCCATAGTCTGGGGCGTAGCCTGGCCACTTTTCTGGATCGTTTGCCCGCTCAGGGTGAAAGTGCTTGAATTCGTGAATGCGCGTCCACTTTGGCTCGAGATCGTTATAATTCATCACCGGGCAGCCCTGGAAGTCATGGACGTTTAACACTTCCTTTTCTAGATCGAGGCTGCGCCACGTTAGTTCGCCAAACTGGTAGTTATAGTAGCGATCAATTGGACCAGTGTAGATCGTCATGATATTCTTATCTCTCAGCGCCTGGATGTCTTTATCGGCAAAGAAGTCGGTATTTAGACGCACCTCAACTTTACCGCTGCCTTCACTATTCGCTATATCGATCATCTTTTGAAACCACGCTTCATAGCCGTCAGTCGGCAGGCCCTCGTGGGTGTCCTTAAAGTAGCGATTGTTATAGGTGTATCGCACCGGCAGCCGCTTAATGATACTCGGTGACAGTTCTTCTGCTGGCGTCTGCCACTGCTTGGCGGTGTAGTTCTTAATAAAGGCGTTAAAGAGTGGCTCGCCAATAAGCGAGATACCCTGCTCGGCTAGATTTTTCGGCTCGCGATGTTCCTTGGCGGCCGGGTTGTCCTTAGCCTGTTCGGCAATTAGCGTCTTCGCTTCATCTGGCGTATAGTTCGCCTGAAAGAACTGGTTAATTGTGCCTAGGTTAACTGGCATCGGGAATACTTCAGGGCGCTCAGCCCCTGCACGCTGATGCATGGCATAGACGTGGTGAATATAGCCCGTAAAGCTCGTAAAACGGTTTGCATACTGCCAGACTTCTTCGTTTGACGTGTGGAACAGGTGTGCACCATATTTGTGGCACTCAATGCCCGTTTCCTTGTCGAATTCTGAATAGGCATTACCACCGATATGATTACGTTTATCGATAACTAGCACTTTTTTGCCACTATTCGCCAGCCGTTCCGCTACTGTCAGACCAAAGATACCGGCGCCCACCACTAAAACGTCAGGTTGATTCATTTCCCTCCTCGCTTATGTTTACTTTTATGATAATTTAGCTATAGAGATTTGTCAAAAAGCAGCCGGAAAGGGTTTACTTACTTGCCAGCCCAGTGAAGCGAAGCCTTAGATTTAATTAGGCCCGTGGCTTTGGGATTGTCACTCGTTATTTTGACGAGTAGTTCATCATTAAAGCCCACCGACGCCACGTTTGAGCCGGTCTCATTATCAACAATCGAAGCAACTAGACGTAAATCGCCCTTAATAAAGCCATTTAGCGGTAATTCATACGTCAAGATATGTTCATCATGGTCGTTTGTCGTATGGTCTTCTTTGCCTTTTAATAGCGTCTCAATCAAGTCAACGCTATTGCCCGCCTGCACCGTCACGCGCGGATAGACTGGTCGATCGGTCACCGACTTATATTTGACTGTTGCCTTTAGCGTATCGTCGCTACTTAGCACCTGTTCACTATCGAAATCAACATGAATATATGACGCTCGATTCTTTCGCATCTCTTCTAGGGCATGACGGGCATTCGGATCACTACTAATATTTTCTAGACTGTAAGCATCAGCCACATCGTCCGGGTCGCCCTCAGCCACGATTTTGCCGTTCTCGATCATGATCGCCTTATTGCAATATTGACGCACCGCGCCCATATCATGGGTCACTAAAATCACCGTCTTGCTTGGATCTTGCTTTACCTTCTGGAAAAAGTTGGCGCACTTACGCTGAAAGGCTTCGTCGCCAACCGCCAAGACTTCATCGAGAACGAGAATATCCCCTTGCGCCTTGATCGCCACGCTAAAGGCGAGACGCACCTGCATACCGCTCGAATAATTCTTGAGCTTTTGGTCCATGAAATCGCCTAGCTCAGCAAAGTCGACAATGTCGTCATACATTGCGTCGATCTGCTCGGTTGAAAAGCCGAGCATTGCTCCGTTCAGATAGACATTCTCGCGCCCCGTGAGTTCAGGGTTAAAGCCAACACCTAGCTCAATAAATGGCACTAGCGAGCCGTTCACATCAATCTTTCCCTTATTAGGGTAATAAATCCGTGATATCAACTTCAGCAAGGTTGACTTACCTGAGCCATTACGCCCCACGATACCCAAAAAGTCACCTCGATGTACCTCAAAAGAGATATCCCGTAGCACTTTGTGTACTCGATAGCCCTTAATACCGTGTAGCCAATTGATTACCACGCGCTTTAGCTCATAGCTTCCCTCAGTCGGCAGTTTGAACGATTTACTAACGTGGCTCACCTTTAATACAACGTCATTCTTGTCTGCCATCTACAAATCCTCCGCAAAGGTTTTCTCGTGCCGACGGAATACCATAACGCCAATTGCAAAGACAATGATCGTAATGACAATCGGTACGATCTTGAATAGTGGCGTGCTGCTGCCGACCAGGCTCCAAATTGTCTCAGTCTGCGGCGTGACAACAACATACCTGGCGTCCTGAATAATCTGCGCCACTGGATTTAGCATCATCATTAGTTTTGCAAGCGTTAATTTACCCATCGATATTACCTGAGATATCGGATAGATAATCGGTGTCGCATAGAACCACACCTGCATAACGACGTCCCAGATGTGTCCAATATCGCGAAACTGTACATACATCGTGGCGAGAATAAAGGCAATGCCGAGCGCAAAGACATAGAGTTCCAGTACTACAAACGGAAAGAGTAGTAGCGACGGGCGAAATTCCACGCCATTAACAATCATAAAAATCAGCACCACCACAAGCGAAATAGCAAGGTTAATAAACGCCGACACTGTCGCCGAAATTACGACGATATACCGCGGGAAGTTGATCTTACGCAGCAAATCGCCCCGCCCCACAATAGCGTGCATACCTTGACTGGTCGCTTCTTGAAAAAATGACCAGAGCGTCTGTGCCAAGAGGAGCGATACGGCGTAATGCGGTATCCCCGCGCCAAAGCGTAGAAACCTGACGAACACCATATACATCACGGCAAAGAGCATTAGCGGCTTTAGCACTGACCACATCATGCCGAGCATTGACCCCTGGTAGCGTAATTTGAAATCAGTCTTCACTAGCTCGCGCAAGAGAATCATCGAGTAGCGATAGCGATCACGAATCTTGTTCCAGAGCTGTTTGAGCTTTTTCATTGTTAGTATTTTATCATAAAGTGAACTTCGTCGCGAACTGGCTGGCGCGCGAGCCATACGTCACGTCCACCACAACTTGCCACTCGCCCTTTCGTTCCTTTGCGCTATTGCTTAGCCCCATGCTATATAGCGAAACATCAAAGCCGTTGCATAGCGCCGCCGAGTCACCACTCGCTACAGTGTTAACCGTCTGGCTATACGTTTGCTGCTGCGGGCTAGTTAACGTTAGCTTGCACGCCGCATTGTCGAGCGCCTCGTCAATCCGCACGCGGACGCTAATATTACTGCCGCTAAGCCCCGCCGAAGTAATCTCACCCTTAATTGGGCGGACATCGCCCAGATCAGTCTTATCATCCGAGTCGTCTTCCTTTTTGGCTTCGTCTTTTTTCTTATCGTCGGCTTTTTCCGTCTTCTTTTCTTCGCTCTCGCTCTCATTTTCAATCGGCTTAATCGGCCGGGGCGAGCGCCCGCCATTTAGACTAATGACAACCACACCGAAAAAGACCGCCAAAATCAGCACGATCACGACCGCAATCACCACATGTAGGACGATGCGGGAATTCTTGTTCTGCTCTACTTTTACCATATTGGATTTCCTATTTGCTATCATATTAGCATGAAAGCGCCCACGTTATCAATTATTATCCCTACGTTTAATGCCGCCAGGGCAGTCACGGATATGCTAGATAGCATTGTTGCTCAGGATTACGGCGACTATGAAGTCATTATTGTGGACGATAAATCCACCGACAAAACCAGAGAAGTCATAGAGAAGTTTATCGAGGCGCATCCAGATAAGGCTATTCGCCTAGTTAAGCAAGATCAAAATCAAGGCGCCGCCAGTGCCCGCAATCGTGGGATTAATGAGGCGCACGGCAAATACCTCATGTTTCTCGACGCCGATGATGAGTTAAAGCCAGGGGCGCTAACTAAATTTATGACCGCCGCCAGTAGGCCTAATACTAATCTAGTCGTCAGCGGCTTCACGATTGAGACAACGTCGCAAAATGAGGTCGTATCGAGTGTTGATGTCTGCGTCGATAGGCCATCAGAGCAAAATTCTGGTGAGCCATGGCGTGAATATATCCTACGGTTACTCGGTCTCGACGGCCGATTATATCAAGTATGGAATAAAGTCTATTTAGCCAACAACATTAAAAAGAATAATGTCAACTTCCCTACAGGGATTGACTTTGGCGAGGATTTATTATTTAATTTGAGGTATTTATCCACCATAAACTGTGGAATTCGGTGGATTACTGCCCCGCTCTACCTATACCGTCAGAACATCGACGGTGGCACCTTTAGTAAATCTTCCCTAATCTACACTAATCGTCAGCAGAATTACGCCGCCGTGGTTGACTTCGCCAAAGATTTGCCCGCCGGAGAGCCAAAGGATAGTCTGCTAAATTGGCTCAAATACGATTGGATCTACTCGCACCTACTTGCCGTCACTAGCGCCAAAAAATCAAAGCAGTGGAAAATTAACAATGTTAAAAAGGTAGCCGAGGCGGACGGCAAAGCGTCATATAGCAATCCTGAGATTATCGGTCAGAAGCGGTATCGGCTAGAAAAAATTATCCACTATTGCATTAATCACCCCCGCTTTGGTCTCTGGCTAATTGGCTTTACCATGCGGCTAAAAAATAATGCCACTACGGCGAAAATATGGCGGCGTCTCAGGGAGCAAATTAATCACTAGTATGTTAAGATATTGATAGGATATGAAAAAGCTAATTACCATCATCGTGCCGGCATTCAATGAAGAGGAATCCCTGCCTAGCACAATTGAACGCCTAAACAAGCTGGCGACCAGCCAACCGAAATATAACTTTGAATTCTTATTCGTTAACGACGGCTCGCGCGACAAAACCGCCGAGATTTTGAATGATTTAGCGACCCAAAATGGTCACGTCAGCGTAATCAATTTCTCGCGTAACTTTGGCAAAGAAATTGCCGTCGCCGCTGGCATCGACCATGCTCAGGGCGACGCCATCGTTATGATGGACGCCGACGGCCAAGAGCCGCCCGAACTCATTCCCGAAATGATTAAATGGTGGGAGAAAGGCTACGACGACGTTTACGCGCGGCGTCATGTCAGAGCCGATTCAAGGCTTCGCAAATTCAATAGCGCCGCCTATTATCGCACCTTGCAAAAGATGACGCGCGTTCCTATTCAAATCGATACCGGCGACTTCCGCTTGCTTGATAAAAAATGCATCATGGCGCTTCGCCAGTGTCACGAAGTATCGCGTCAGAATAAGGCGCTCTTCTCTTGGATTGGCTATAAGAAAAAAGAGATTACTTACGATCAAAAACCACGTCAGGTAGGCGAAACCAAGTGGCATTTTGGTTTCCTCAGCGCTGGTAATTCACTCTTTAACCTTGCTATCGACGGCTTTACGTCGTTCACCACCCTGCCGCTACGTTATATCACCGTGGCGGGGCTAGCGGCGCTACTAATTGACTTCATTTATCTAGTCGTTGTGATTATCCGTGCCTGCCTGGGCCTATCGCAAGACGCTGGATTCAATACACTACTCATTATTATCCTGCTAATGGGCGGGATAGAACTCATCGCCATGGGAATTCTCGGCGAGTATGTTGGGCGCACTTTTAACGAGGCCAAGCACCGCCCGCTCTATCTGATTCAGGATATGCATCAAGCGAAGTTCGAAAGTAAGGAGACAAAGGATGGGCGAGACAAAGCCAGCAAATAACGGCACAGACGGCAATGAAAAAGATAAAAAGGCGATCGAAATCGATGGCAAGCCGCTCCGCTTTGTCATCGTTGGTGTCATTAATACCATTATCGACTTTGGTATAATGAACATCTTAAAGCTCGCGGGGCTATCGACCATTACCGCCAATACAATTTCTACCGGTATAGCTATGATGTGCAGTTTCTTCCTTAATAAGAAGTATACTTTTCATGGCGCCGGCAATAATTACGTGCGTGAGGTTATCCTCTTCTTTATTTTCACCATGGTCGGTATTTGGGGCATCCAAAATGGCGCGATTTATCTAATTACTAAGTATTTACCTCACTTCGGGTTAGGCGATCAACTCTTTGCCAATGTCGCCAAACTTCTCGCTAGCGTGTTTAGTCTGACATGGAATTATCTAACGTACAACCGATTCGTATTTAAGTAGCATTTTCTCTACCCTCCCTAAAGGGAGGGCGTTTGCCTATAAAAAGTCGCGGGCGAAATGCCCGAGAAAACACTTTGAGCCGTCTTTGTCTCATGGAGTGCATGTCCGCCAGTTGCGACATTGCTTCCGCCAAGGCCCATTACGTATTCCCATGATCCGCCGGCCATATCATAACCCAGTTATACCGCCTTGTGATTGGTCATAGCTGAGGGGGGGATGTAGATGAAGTAGCCGAGGACGTCGTCGTTACTAACTGCCGTGCACGCCGCCGCTGCTTTCATAGGTAATCTGCCCCATCGATTCGGCGCTACCACCAATCGAGGTTAGATAGACTTTATATGCGCCAGCGG
>JAKPIF010000019.1 GCA_029549925.1 bacterium
CAGTAGTGTCCGAAATCACACGCGAGCTAGGCATTCTATCGGTGGGCGTCGTAACGCGGCCATTCAGCTTTGAAGGTGCTAAGCGCAAGCGCAACGCGGATTACGGTATCAATAATATTGCTAAGACGGTTGACACCTTAATTACAATCCCGAACGATCGCCTATTAAAGACAATCGATCGCAACACGCCGATGCTTGAGACGTTTAGGATTGCCGATGACGTTTTGCGTCAGGGTGTACAGGGCATTAGCGAACTAATCACTGAGAATGGCTTGATCAACCTTGACTTCGCCGACGTAAAGGCGATTATGAGCAACGCTGGCTCGGCGCTAATGGGTATTGGCAGTGCCACGGGTGATAACCGCGCAGCCGAGGCGGCTAAACGGGCTATTAACTCACCGCTTATCGAGGTAAGCATCGACGGCGCACGCGGCGTGCTATTTAACGTGACCGGCGGTAGCGATATGTCAATGAGCGAAGTTCAAGAAGCGGCTGAAATCATTACCAATGCTGTGTCGCCTGACGCCAACATTATTTTTGGTGCCACTCTGAAGCCAGATACAGAGCAGGATGACGACGAAATTATCGTAACGGTTATTGCAACAGGCTTTGATTCGCAATATTTCGACAATAATGGCGAGCGCAAGCAGTCGATCGGAGCTGATACGGCGGCTAGCGTGGCAAAGAAGCCGATGACGCCAATAGTCGACGAGGACAAAATTGACCTCAGTCAGATGGATCTAGAGAGCGATGCTGGGGCGGATGATGACAGCTTTGCGACGGAAAATAATAATGGCTGGCAGTGGAATAGCGAGTCGGGCGACGGCGATGACGATATTGCCGAAGATGCCATCGATAGTAGTCGCCTTGACGCTGCGCCCAACGATGCTGATGCGGTAATTAAAGAAGAAGCCGACGAGGCCGAAGCGGAAGCTACAGTGCATGATAGCGTAACTGGCGATGAACCAGCGGCCTCTGATAACGTCAATGCTGATAGTAGCGACACTGCTTATGATACGCCGAGTTTCCTGCGTCACCCGTTCAAGCGTCGCAAGAAATAAAGGAGTAAAGAGATGCTATGCCCCCGCTGTCAGGCCGAAGATAGTCGCGTGCTCGAGTCGCGCGACGCGGGCTCTTCGATTCGTCGGCGGCGGGAATGCGTCAAGTGTGGCTACCGCTACACCACTTACGAGCGGGTAGAGCGACCGAATATTGCCGTCATTAAGAGCGACGGTCGTCGCGTTCTATTTGATAGGCAGAAACTAGCAACGGCGATTCAGCGTTCGGTAGGCAAGCTTCTAACCGCTGAAACCGAAGTGGACGAAATCGTTAGCGCCGTCGAGGACAAGATCTATGGCCTCGGTGTTACTGAGGTAACGAGCAAACAGATCGGCGACTTCGTTCTAGAGGAGCTTGCCGACCGTAACGAGGTGGCGTATATTCGCTTCGCTAGTGTGTATCGCGAGTTTAAGAATGCAGATGAATTCGTTACGGTCCTGCAAGAGTTACGAGATAAAAAGCACAACGAAGCCCGCCGCGACGAAGGCACCGCGACCACTGAAGCTTAGTGGTCGAACTCATCTCCCCCGCCTAGCAGTTAGCGCGGGCGATATGCTATAATTTATCTGTTATGTCAAGCAAGAAGCTCCCCGTTGTTGCCTTGGTTGGTCAAACCAATGCTGGCAAGTCGTCCCTATTTAATCGCCTAGTCGGGCGACAGGATGCCATCGTGGCACGCGAAGCGGGCACGACGCGCGATAGTGTCTATCGTCGGGTGGATAACGACTGGGGCAGCTATATCTTGGCGGATACGGCGGGCTTACTTGATAATCCCCGCGACGATTTTGAGGCGAGCATACAAGACCAGGTGGATGATGCCATTGAGAGCGCCGATCTGATAATTCTCGTCAAGGATAGCACCGAAGGTGCTACTAATGAAGATAGGGCTCTAGCGAAGCGAATTCTGCGCTCTGGTAAACCAGTTATCTTAGCCCTCAATAAGATTGACCTCGCCGAGGCTAATCCTGAGAGCGACTACTTAAATTTTGGTATTAAAAATATTGTTCAAACTAGCGCCGAGCATAATCGGGGGCTGGGCAAGCTAAGGGGCGAGATCGCGGCGAACATTCCGCATGTTCATCAGCGGCGTGACGACGAAAGCATCAGCGTGGCGCTGATTGGGCGACCAAACGCAGGCAAATCTTTCCTATTTAATACCTTGGCTGGTAAGCAGCAGGCGGTAGTGGCAAACGTCGCTGGCACGACGCGCGACATTAACCGCGTGGATGTACACTACCACGGTCAGACAATATCATTACTCGACACGGCGGGCGTGCGCCGCAGCGGTAAGATCGAGCGGGGCATAGAGAAGTTTAGTGTCCTCAGGACGGCGAACGCTATCGAAGAAGCAGATATTTGCCTCCTCGTCATGGACGTACATGAGCTCAATACGGCGCTGGACACTAAGCTAGCGGGGCAGATTATTGACGCCGGCAAAGGGTTAATTATCGTGGTGGCGAAGTGGGACAGTGTCGAGGGTAAGGACGCCTATACGCGCGACGCCTTAGCGCCTGGCATCGCCCGCGCCTTCGACTTCGCTCCGTGGGCGCCGCTAATCTTCACTAGCAGTTACACTGGCCAGAATGTGACAAAAATTTATGACCTGATTCTAAAGATTCAAGCGGAGCGGACGCGTCAGATTCCGACGAGCCAACTAAACGATTGTCTCAGGCGGGCGGTGATGCGTCATCGGCCGGCGGCACTCAAGAATCAGCACCCGCGCCTGCGCTATGTGGTGCAGACCGACGTCTGCCCACCGTGGTTTGTGATTTACGGTAGCAACCTAAAATTTTTGCACTGGTCATACAAACGCTACCTCGAGAGCACCTTCCGGCGCGAATTTGGCTTTGATGGTACGCCGATTAAGTTTAGCTATAGGGATGAAAAGCAGATCAAGGCGAACCGCGAGCGGGTGGCGCTAGGCCAGGACATCGTAGACAAGAAGAGTGGCGGTAAGCGCCAGAGGCTAATCTAATGGCGAGAGAAACGAGTGAAGACGCTTCAGCGATAAATGCGACGACCGCGGCGGTAAGCCAAACGACACTAAAGTCACCCAAAATTATTTACTTCACTGACGGCAGCGCCTTGCCCAACCCTGGCTGGGGCGGTTTTGCGGTGATTCGCGACGGTGAGCCGTATATTATCGGGGGCGAGCCAGACGGTAGCGTGGTGGCGCCCGACCAGACGACGAATATTCGCATGGAGGGCATGGCAATACTAAACGCTCTGCGCGATTCGGCGGGCATGCAGGCAGAAATTAACACCGATAGCCTCTTCTGGATTAATGTCATTACCAAGTGGGCACCCGGTTGGGCGAAGCAGGGGTGGAAGAAGCGCAGCGGCGATATCCAAAACCTTGATTTAGTCCAAGCGGTTTACGGCACTTTTTTACAGCGGTCGCATGCCACGCTCAAGTGGGTGCACGGGCACGATGGTGTTTGCTTTAACGAGATGGCGGACAAATGGGCGAAAGAGGCTCGCGACCGTCGTCTCACCAACCCCGTTTATGTTGCTGAACTGTAGGGCTGCTCCCGCTCCAGTCAGATCATTCACCCTTCCCTTAAGAGGATGCCGGATTAGCAAAGCCAATCTAGTGGGGCTTTGGGGCACGGTTTCGCTTATGCTACAATTGTTCCAGCAATCTTCAGCTAGGCGAGATTAAATAATGTATGTGAACGAAAACGAGCAGAGGGAAATTAAACGCTTAAAACACGAGCGGCGACGCACTGTGCTACTGACGCTCCTGATAACCGTCCTAACCATTCTGGTGGGTGGCGTCGTAGCGCGGGCGCAGGCGGCACAGAACTATAATCGGGCCTACCATAATCTACAATCGGCGGTGAAAAGTAGCGCTGATATGGCGAGCCTGAGCGCTGATGATGTCGTGGCGGGCGAAAAGCTCATCGTCAGTAGCGATAGCGTGGCGACAACCAAACATCACCAAAAGAGCGGTGCACGTGTGACGGATACGGCGCTGAATCTACTAAAGTCAATTCGCACTGATGCTGAGGCGGAGCTAAAAGAGAGCGATAGCACCGTGAGCCAATGGTCAGTGCGGTCGATCCTGAACGGCTGGCTCGACGCGCAGGCATTGCAGAATAAGGCGGCGCAATTTAACGCCCGCTCGCGTCAGCTAGCGGTCTACACCGACGCTGTGTCGGATTCGCACCAGCGGAAGCTCTTGTCCGACGCGCGGTCGGCTCTGAACTCAACTATTCTTTCCGTCGAAACCTTAGCGCAAAATACCACGCTTAGCAGCGATACGCGGTCGAAACTTGCCCAGGAGTCTCTAGTGGCACGGCGGGTATCTAGCAGTAGCAGCGTCAGTACCGTTGAGGCGGCACGCAAAGAGCTGGACGACCTAGTTAATAGTGTCAACGACGAAATTAGTCGGAACAATCAGGACATTTTGGATATTGAAGCAGCGGTGCGAACGGTCAAAACGACGGCGGATAGCAGTGGTAGTTACGTCAATTCGGCGGTGAAAATAATTCATGCCGGCGGGCTGAGCGAAGTCTGGGGTTTGAGTGCGATGCGGGGCGCCTGTGCAATTACGGCGGAGCAGCAACGTTCGTGGATGGCTGCATACTGCGAATCAACGCCGACGCAGGTGTATATTAATAGCACGCTCGGGGCGGAGACGACGAAGGACAGCTATTTTGCTGACGCAATGCGACACGAGGTAGCACACCACTTAATTCATCGACGGTGTGGAACGACCGAGCCGGCGAGTATTGGCGATAGTGCCAATGCCGAATCGGTAGCTAGTTCGTATGCGGTGTTATACCTCGGTGCTAATGCGGCGACGCTGAATCGGGCAACTGACAGTCGTTACTATATGAATCAGGCGAGCGATGACGCAGCCGCCCGTATCCACGCCGGGCAATGCAGTTGACCCCCTCCCCTTTAGGGGGGGCAGATTGGCGTAGCCAATCGGGTGGGTTTACCTTAACCATATTGACCACCACCAGCCATTAGTGATAAACTTAACCTATATGGACAATGGGCGCCAAACAGAAAGGGGTTGATCGATGGGCGGTAAAGAAAAATTAAGTAGTGACACGGGCTACGACCTAGTCAAAGAGGCGCAGCGTCAGATCAATGCGATGCGTGAAGGCGGGGCAAACGGCGAGACGCTGTCATGGCGTGATGTCTATGCCCCAGTGCGACAATTTAACGAGGCATGGTCAGCGCAGCGTAAAGCTGAGACTTCAGAGGCAAAGCACGAAGCCAAGGCGGAAGCTGAGCATTCCCCGATCGCCCGTGAGGCTAAGCGTGAAATTGGCGCGACGGCACTCGATAGCGTCCAGCAGACCGCACGCCGCAGCGAAGCTTATCAGCCTCGCCATATGCGGGCTGAGCAGCCCGTCGAGCCACTGTCGCCGCAGCGTCCTGACGAGAGTATTGACGATTATATCGACCGCATGGTTAAGGAAGAAGTTGCCAACGACGACGTCCGCCGCAAAGAGGCGAATTACCAGCCGCGGCACATGCGCCCAGCCGAGGCAGCGCCAGTGCACGAGAGCGTAGCTCCAGCCACTATCGAGCCTGAAGCCCGTCGCTTTCCTGAAGCGACAGGCCGAGTGCCACGCCATATCAATAATGAACTTGATCGCAGTTTGCCGAGCATTGAACGGACCAAGAGCCCAGAGCAAGAGCGCGCCGAGCAAGGCGAAGCAGTATATGCGAAAACGACCTATGACGCCGCGCTTGCTAAGACTGTCGAGGAGCATCCAGTTAGCGAATCTGCCGCCCAGAAGATTAATGAATACCAGGAAGCCAAAGAAAAGCACGAGGATGTCAGTTTCTATCGCTTTACTGATAGCGACACTGCAAGCGTAAATAATTATTTGATTCAACAGGGCGCCAATGGTCATAGCATGGAAGAGCTTAAAGCCGATGCTAAGGACCTATTGCCGGAAAGCGAGCTGTTCCGCGATATCGATCACCCTGATGATGCAGTGCACAAGGGTATTACCGAATTCCACGAGAACCTACGTAAAGAGCGTGAGCCGGAAGTCGATAGCGAGGCTGTACGCAAGGCCAATCATATGGCGGCCGAATTGGCAACGCCACGTGGAAGAATTGAGGGCTTCCTGGCAAAGCGCGCTGCCCGTCGTGAGCAGCGTGAAGCTGACGAGGCGGCTGGCTACACTGATTTGCCGGGCTACAAAGCGGTTATTCGTGGGCGCAAAAAGTATGACCAGCTCGACAAGGAAAATACCTACAAGAGGGGCTGGGACGTTAAGAGCCAAGAGTATAATCGCGAATACAGTAACGCCGTTGATGAACTAATGCTGCAATACTTTATGAACATGCCAGCTGAGACGAGCGACGACGAGAAGCAGGCTCGTATCAACGAACTTAACCAGCGTTTCAACGTGCGGAAATACGCCAGTGACAAGGACCGCGAGAACGGTACCGATATGATTACGCCGATCTCACTGGCGCGCCTCGAGCATGAGGCGGGCGTACGTCGAGCGGCCGAGCATAATGGCTGGAACATTATCGACTGGGCTAAATTTCATCGATCACATAGCGCTGAGAGCGAGCGTGACCACGAGAAGCGCAACCACATGACCACAGCCCAAAAGGTGGTTGCGGGGGTAGCTGCCTGTGCTTTAAGCGCTACTGTATTGGGCGTCTACGCGCAGGCGCAAGCCAACAATGCTCCGGCTGATACTATCAGCTATGCGGCAGAGAACGACAATCAGGACGAGACGGCGGGCGATACTGTCGCCGACCAGGGCCTGAACGGCGAGACTAAGGCTTCTGATACTGAAACAGAAGCCACTGAAACAGAATCGGGTGTCGAGACCATGGAAGCGCGCCATTACACGGCGGATAACCTGCCGGCACTTGACCACCATATGTGGAATAGCCCGAATAAGCGTTCGGCGACAGCCTTTACGGCTGAAGTCGATACCAGCAGCCGCGAGGCGACCTATACTCACTTTATGGAAGCCTGTGAATCCATGCCAGAGCAGCTATCGATTTTCGCTAACACGCTATTATCACCTGAGCAAGCAAAACAGTTAGGCCTAACGGGCGACAACAATGCCGACGCTGATCTACTAACAACCAATAACGAGATGCGAGCTAATGTCCTGAATGCCGTGTCGGACGCACTCTTTAGTGCGAACACTAACTATGACGATGTCACCCTGAACGGCAATTATGTTGACTACGGCATTCGCCAGGATAAGGATGGTGGTTTTACGCTGATCGACGGCCAAACTAATCTGACGGGGCAGGAAGCGATTCAGATTACGAATGGCGAGGATGGCGTTATGGTGGTGATTAAAGCCTGCGATAACGTCGTGCAAAAGGTGGCGGGCCAGATCCGTGTTGTCAAGCGAGGTACGATCCAGCACACCACGACGACAACTAATACTACCACTACGACAGAGACTGGTACGCCTGGCACTCCGAATACGCCTGATACGCCAGATACACCTCCGAATACGCCAGATACGCCAGATACACCTCCAGATACGCCAGATACACCTCCGAATACGCCAGATACGCCAGATACACCTCCAGATACGCCTGATACGCCAGATACACCTCCGGATGTTCCGGTTGTGCCGAAGGCTGACAGCCAGATTGGCGAAGAGAACGGTAATCCGCACGTCACAGTTAATGAAGAAGAGGGCAATGTGGATAATCCAACGGGTGTAACCGAGCACCACGAGCGTGGCGGCAACGTAACTTCGTCGGAAGAAGCAACAGCCAGTGAAAGTACCACTAGCACAGAGCAAGCTACGACGACAACTCAGCCAACGCAGACAGCGACAACGGGCACTTCGTCTGAACCTGTAACAGTTTCACAGAATCAGACACCGCAGCAACGAGTTGAGCAAATTTACCAAGAAGAAGTTGCTCGGGCAAACGGCAACGCCGAGGCGGCACAGACAACGACTAATGCGCCAGTCAGCGGTGGTGAAACTTACCAGGAGGCTGAGACGCACGTCGGTGAGTCGACAGGCATGAGCAACACTGGTGAGACGGTTGACCAAGCACAAGAGACAGTGACGACAGGATTTAATGCGGAATAGATAGGCAAAGGAAAGGAGCAATATGTCTAATCTAACTAAAAGTAAAATCAGCGTAGCCGCTATAACGGTCGCTGTAATCGGCACGGCGCTTTTTGGTGCTTCGGCCAATGCATGGGGGCCAACGCGTGACACGTATACGTGGCAAGTGCCGTCGGACCATGTCACCTTCAACTCGATCACTGACGACAAGTATTGGGGCGACGAACGCGGCTTTACTGTCATTAAGGATCTAGGTACGGATTTGACCAATGACGGCAAGACGGCTGCAGGCAAGATTACGGGCGAGATTGGCACCAATGCCAATACGCCGAACGTTGTCGCTAGCAAGAGTGATAGCGACTTTAAGGAAGTTGAGACAGCGCATGATGGGCACTATTACATGATTAAAATGCTGGTGCACAACAACGCCTCTTCGAATCTAAATCTGACCGCCAAGGACACTAACATTGGGGCATATATCGACAAGGCATATAGCAAGGCGATTACAATTCAGACCGACATTAATGCTAGTAACTGTGGTGCCAACACCAAAGGCAACAAGGGTAGCGAGTGCTGGTTCTGGGATGAGGCCTATATTAAATCTGCAGATGACGACCAGTATAAAGCGGAGTATGTCAAGGATAGCCTACGTTATTATAACAACGTTAAACTGTTTTCAAGCGGTGACAGCTTTACCTTTACTGGTGATAACGACGACAGCAACTTGTTAAAGAGCCAGGGCGTAAAGATCGGCTACGACAAGATGGATGGCAATATCCCGGGTTGTTCTCAGTATATGGGCTTTGCTACTTTCATTGTTAAAGTGAGCAAGAAGGACAGTACCGACACCAATCAACCAAACTACATCTTCTACAAGCGGTCGCGCATTTATGGCACCGAGTCGGGCGGTTGGAGTACGCAAACGGTAGCCAAGCCAGGCGATACGATTGAGTTCCAAATTGGACTGCGCAATATCGGCAAGACGACCTTGACCAATCCAATTTTGCAGGACACAATGGGTCGCACAGTAGCATTTAAGCTAGATAGCAACCGGAATGGCAACGATCCAGAGAGTACCGATAAGGCTAGCTACCAAGAGCCGAGCAACAGCGGCGCACAGTATCATCTAGTCTATAACACTGGCTCGTCCAAGTTCCAGAGTGCTAATCATAATTCAGCAAATGGCGGTGCTTTAACGCTAACCAACGACAACTGGGGCAATGAAGGCATCAAGGTTAGTTCGCTAGCGCCTTGTACCGACGAATTAATGGAGCAGTCAAAGAAGAACGAGCAGAGCGGCGATGAAGGCCGGTCGCTATCTGGCGCGGATAAATATAGCGCTTGCCCGAACGTAGCTATTAACTACACAATGACAGTGCCAAGTGCCGATAAATTGCCTTGTGGCACAGTTACATACGAGAACGTAGCGCTTGCTTATACCTCAGAAAACGACAATAAGTTATCGACTAGCCGTGTTACCGTCCAGAATGATGACGAGCACTGTATTAAGCAGGACACGCCAACGCCAACCAATGGTGCCTCGCAGCCTGGTGCGCCAACAGCTGGTACAACACTAGCCAAAGCGGCGGTTGCCAGCACGGTAGCTCTCGGCGTCTGTGCGGTCATCCTTGTCCGTTTCCTGCTAAAGCGCAAAGAGAGTAAATAGCCTTACCCCCCTGCGCATTGGCGATATGAAAATAATTTACCCTCCCCTTCAGGGGAGGGTAAATTGGCTTAGCCAATCGGGTGGGGATCAACCTTGCTCCTAGCCCTAAAATATGTTAATCTAATACCTATGAAAGCAGTCATAACTAGTGGCAACAAACAGTATCTAGTTGCCGAGAAAGAGACCCTTTTGGTGGATAAGCTGCCAGAGGACGAAAAAGAGCTCACGTTTGACGCGCTACTGACAATTGACGGTGATAAAGTCAAGGTCGGTGCTCCAACCGTGGACGGTGTTAAGGTAACGGCAAAGGTCGTCGACCCGCTAGTCAAGGGCGAGAAGACCCGTGCCATTCGTTATCACGCCAAAAAGCGTGTGAACAAGGTGACCGGCGGTCGCCACGAATACACTCGCATTCAAATCGAGTCGATTAAATAACCTAGCGCCCTCCTTGCGAGGGCGTTCAAGCATAGAAAAACTCATCCGTCTACGGCTATCGCCGTATCCACCTTCCCTAAAAGGGAAGGGTTAAGCCCCTCTCTATAGAGAGGGGCAGACGAGCGTAGCTCATCGGGTGTGTTTTACCCTGTCTTTAATTATCCTTGCGAAATTCTCGCAAATAACCCTTGACTGCGCCTCGCTTGTGGCGAGGAGTCTATTATCGTTTGCCGCCGCCTTCATTTTGTCAATGTCATAGCCTAGCGTCTTTAGCCACTCGAACTTTTTCTCTGGCCAGGTGTTGATATCGTCTAGTGCCACTTCGGGATGAAATTGCACGCCGTAGATTAACTTATCATAGGCGAACGCTTCCACATGGCAGTCCTTCGACGAAGCGAGCAAGGTAGCGCTAGTGGGCAATTTCTCCACTTCCGACTGGTGATTCTGATACATGATTAATTTAGGTGGTAGACCTTTAAGTAACGGTGAAGCTAGCCCCGCCTGATTAATCTCCACCTCGCACGGGCCATATTCAAAGCCGCCGTCGGCAAAGTTGTCGCTACGTTCTTCCGAGCTGACTACGCCGCCGAGTGCGCTAGCAATTAACTGCTCGCCCAGGCAGATGCCGAGAAGTGGGATATCTTTATCTGCACAATCCTGTATTAGTGTTATTACGTCAGCGAGCCATGGGCGCACTTTGCCGTTTAGCAGGTAGGCTCCGCCAGTGACAATGACGCCTGCGAACGCATTATCTTTATCGTCACTCGCCGAATATTCAATATGCGCCGGCACTTCGCCACTCATGCCGAGGCGATTGTCGATGATAAAGCCCGCCTCGCTCAGCCACACTTCGAACCGCCCCGCGTTATGGTCGACGGTGTGATTAACCACGAGTATTTTCATAGAATTATTGTAGCATGTGGCTTAATTTTCCTTAGTAGCCCAGAGAAGCTGACGAGAAGCTATCTCTGAAGCATTATGCTGTATGATATGGTTAGAGCAGATTATGAATAGAAAGGTCTGGCTGGTTGCCAGATAGTATTCAAGGACAACAGCCGCGCAATAGCCGTGGTGGAAGCTAAGGATGCGAATCACGAAGTGAAGGTAAGTGGGAGAAGACTGATATATGGCTAAGAAGGAAGTAAGAACTGACCTCTGGGTTGCAAAGCAACTTGACGAGTGCGGTATCAAGTTCGATGCGCAGGGAAGCAACATCAAGGAGCTTGACGAGGCTCTGAAAACGGCATCGAAGAGGGGCACGGGAAAGGCTGGATACCCTGAGTATGTAGCCGTGATAGGCGATTTTGTCCTTGTTATCGAGGATAAGGCTGATATAGAAAAACAGGTGAACTTGACCGATAGGGGCGTTATCGCAACGGACACGAAGTCGATTACGGACTATGCCGTGAATGGCGCGTATTTCTACGGTAAGCACATTGCACAGAACAGCCCGTTCAAGAAGGTGTTCGCGCTTGGTGTCTCAGGTGACGAGAAGCATCATGTCATAACTCCTTTGTGGGTCGATGACCGCGAGGGCTATAAGGAGCTGCCAGACCTTGAGTCGTTCGTATCTTTCTCACCTAGAAACATCCGCGAGTATTACACGCGGTATGTACTTGAAGAAGAGACTGACGTCGAGAAGACGACGGAGCAAATTCTGAAGGATGCAGCGGAACTACATGAGTACCTGCGCACCTATGGAACATTGAAAGACCAGGACAAGCCGCTTGTTGTTGCGGGTATCCTGCTTGCGCTGGATGAGATTGAGTACGGTGGCTTCAGCATCAACAGCCTGACCGGTGACCAAACGCCAGGAATGCGCGATGGCGACAAGCTGATGAACGCCATTAGGGGGCGTCTGACCCGTTCGAACGTTGGTCCTGATGCGAAGAAAGACAAGCTGCTGCACGAGTTCGCCATCATTCAAGACAGCGTTCGCCTGAACGAGAAGAACGACACGCTCGGCAAGACGCCGCTCAAGTACTATACGGAGTTCTTGTACGAGAGGGTGTTCAAGAACATCAAGTACCAGAAGACGAGCGAGGACTTCATCGGACGGTTCTATGGCGAGTTCATGAGCTATTCCGGCGGCGACGGACAGACGCTTGGTATCATTCTGACGCCTCGCCATATCACTGACCTTATGTGTGATTTGGTCAATGTGGGGCCTGATGACGTCGTACTTGACCAAACAACTCCAAATATGATACAAAGAATAAGCGGGATATTTGAAAGAAATGCTTTGATTTCAAAGGAAATATAGCCTTTTCTAAATTTTATATAGTTTAGAAATTAAAAAAATAATAAAAAAATTATTCTATGTGTTAATTGAAACTAGTAAGTTATTAAAAAATATGACTGAAAATGTGGTCTAATTAAATAGACGGATAAATAGTAAGTTATAGAGAAGAGTATTTATGGAAAAAATAAAAAAATTATTTGGAGAAATTGATTTAACTTGGAAAAAGTTAATTTTATTTGCAATTCTAGCAGGAGTTTATACTGCAATAATGGCAATGTTACCAATAGTAAAAGATACTTCATTTTCAGATTTAACCGTTACTTTTGAAGTGTGGATTTTATGTGGTATATTTATTATTACGAATAGCAAATCTGCAAAAGATTCAGCAGTAAAATGCTTTGTGTTCTTTTTAATAAGTCAGCCATTAGTTTATCTTATTCAAGATGTGATAAATCATAGTCAGTTGTTTATTACATATTATAGATATTGGTTTATTTGGACTATTGCAACAATTCCAATGGGATTTATAGGATATTATATGAAAAAAGATAAATGGTGGGGACTATTAATATTAACACCAATATTAATTTTATTAGGAGAAGAATTTGGTGGATATTTATCAAAAGTAATATTTTCTTTTCCAAGACATTTACTAACTACTGTATTCTGTTTAGTAACATTAATTATTTATCCATTAGTTATATTTAAGAATAAGAAAATAAAATTAATTGGTGGAATTATAAGTGCAATTATTATCGTAGTTATGACTATTTTATGTTTTGTTAATCCACCAGTATATAGTACAGAAATTTTAGCAAATGGTGAAAAATATCAATTTGATGATTCTTATAAAGTTTACTTGGTGGACAAAAAATTTGGAGAATTAAGTATTAAGTATGAACAGGGGATAGAAGATTGGATGGTTCATGCTGAATTTAAAAGAGCTGGTAAAACTGAATTTGTACTTGAATCACCAGATGGTAAAAAAACAGTATTTGATATTTCTATTCAGAGAAATACATATACTATAAAAGAAAAGAATAATTAATCGTAATATTTTGATATTATGCACAAGTATTAGAAAGATAACTTACAATTTATTAATTAGTTCGGAAGATTAAGATGTTACGAGCATGTAAGCTACAATTTGTAAGATAGAGATAACGAGAGCCGAAAGGCTCTTATTTTTATGCTCTTAAATCTTATTCACTTACAAATCTTTTCTTATTATATAAGATAAATCGTGTTCACTCTAAAAGGTTTGTTGTATTAAGAATGGTGTCGTAATAGACCCGACATGCGGAACAGGAGGCTTTTTGATTCCTGCAATGCATCGCATGCTGTCCATGGCGGACAGCGAGGCGCAGAAGAAGAGCATCAAGAAGAAGCAGCTTCACGGGTTTGAGCTTCAGAGCAACATGTTCGCCGTAGCATGCGCGAATATGATTCTGCGCCGCGATGGCAACAGCAACCTCGAGTGCTGCGATTTTCTCGCAAAGAACCCGGCTCAAGTGCAGCTGAAGGGCGCGACGGTCGGCCTGATGAACCCGCCTTACTCTCAGGGAACGAAAGCCGACCCTGAGCAGTATGAGCTTTCATTCATCGAGCATTTACTGGATTCATTGACGGTCGGCGCGAGAGCGGCTGTCATTGTGCCTCAGTCATCCATGACGGGGAAGAGCAAGGTCGAGCAGGCGTTCAAGGCGTCGATAATGAATCACCACACGCTGGAAGGCGTCATCACCTGCAACACGGAGACGTTCTACGGTGTAGGCGTGAACCCGGTTATTGCCGTGTTCACGGCGCATGAGTCACACCCAAAGGATAAGGTCTGCAAGTTCATTGACTTCAGGGATGACGGCTATGAGACGAGGGCGCACGTGGGGCTGGTTGAGGGCGACTCAGCCAAGGACAAGCGACAGCATCTTCTGGACGTATGGTTTGGACGTACTGAGGCTCCGTCGAAGTTCTGCGTGGAGTCTACGGTACAGCCGGATGACGAGTGGCTGCACAGCTTTTACTACTTCAACGACGAGATACCGACCGATGCTGACTTCGAGAAGGCCATTGGCGACTACCTGACGTTTGAGTTCTCGATGGTCATGCAGAACCGCGAGTACCTGTTTGAGGACACGAAGGGAGGCAAGGCGGATGAAGAAGCTGAATGAGAAGACATGGAATGAGTTCTATTTGAATGATATTTTCAGTTTCAAATTGGCCAAAGGTGATAATCAACCAAAAAACATGAGCCAAGGACGTTTTCCTGTTGTTTCTGCCGGTGAGACAAATAACGGTGTTACAGCGTTTGTTAGTAATCCTGACGAAGGAAGTACATTTCAGTCAGGAACCATAACGGTTGATATGTTTGGAAAAGCATTTTGGCACGGGTATGACTATTGTGCTGTATCACACGGTAGAGTGAATATTCTTGACTTAAACACTCCGAATGATTCTAGTCAATTTATATCAATTTGTATTGATAAAGGAACTATATCTAAGTATTCATACAATCAAATGTGTTCGCAGAAAAGGCTTACAAGTCAAAAGGTCATGCTCCCAGTTGACGATGGTGGCAAGCCTGATTACGACTACATGGCGCAGTACGCCTCCGAAATGAGGGGGGGCATGCTCATGCGGTATAAAAATTACGCCGCCGAGCAGCTCTCCAAGTTGGAATATAAGGATATCCCTGCGCTGGATGAGAAGGAGTGGAAAGAGTTTCGGATTGGCGAGCTGTTTGAAGTCAGCCGTCCAAATGCCAGAAACAAGGACGATTACGACCTAGGCGACATACCGTTTGTCGCCTCGGGCGCAATGAACAACGGCGTAATGAAATGTTGCAAGACGCGTGAGGGTGAGCGGCTCGACGCGGGTAACTGCATCACTGTTAGCCCTGTTGATGGAAGTTCTTTCTATCAGCCTATGGATTTCCTCGGACGGGGTGGCGCAGGTTCATTAATTCTCATGCTGCGAAATGACGGCTTGAATTTGCTCCGCGGCGAGTTCATGGCACGTATGATTCAGCAGACGTGCTCAAAATATAGTTATGGTCACATGGGCAATAAGGACAGTATCAAGCGTGAGTGCGTCATGCTCCCCGTTGATGATGACGGCAAGCCTGACTATGCCTATATGGAGCAGTACGCCAAGAACATGATGCTGAAGAAATATGAGCAGTATCTGACGTTCATTGATGGTAGAGATGATTAACTTTTAGATTCAAATACTTAGACGAAGACGCAGGTCGAGGAGGGAGTCTCTCTCGCCAACGGTAAGTACGCTTTAATACGTGATTGGCGGGCGACAAATAAGGCGGGCAAGCCTATCAAGAAGCTCGAGCGTTTCGTTGATGGTATGCTATAATTATCCATAAGGGCAACGGAGATGAAAACAATCGCGATTACGAATCAAAAAGGCGGCGTGGGCAAGACGACCACGGCGATTAACTTATCGTATTATCTGGCCAAGAATCACGGCGCGCGGGTGCTGCTAGTCGATTTCGACCCGCAGGGCAATGCCAGCAGTGGCCTCGGCATAGAGAAAGAGAAGCTGCGCACTGGTAGCAACCCTGGTGGCGCGCCGTCGATACTAGAGGTGATTTCCGGCGAAGCTGAGATGCGCGAAGTCATCCAGCCGACGCAGTTTAAGAATCTAGCGGTGGCGCCGTCAATTCCACAACTCGCCGACGCCGAAGCGGGGCTGGCGCAGGTGAATGACCGCTTTACGCGACTGGCGAAAGCGCTGCGCACTGTGTCCGATGATTATGATATTGCGATTATCGATTCGCCGCCGTCGCTCAGCCTACTGACGTTGAACGTGCTCGTGGCGAGCGACTGCGTACTTTTGCCGGTGCAGGCGGAATTTTACGCACTCGAAGGCTTGACGCAGCTTCTTGAGACAATGAAGCTCGTGCGTCAATCGCTTAACCCGACGCTAGATCTTCTGGGCGTGCTGGTTACGATGATGGATAGCCGTACAGCACTGAGTCAGCAGGTTTACGAAGAGGTGGCGAAGTATTTCCCAGGCAAGATTATGAAAACGAGTATTCCGCGCAACGTACGTCTCGCCGAAGCGCCGTCGCACGGCTTACCGGTAGGGGCTTATGACCGTTTTAGCAAGGGTGCTCGTGCCTACAAAGCTGCCGCCGCCGAAGTCGCCCAGCGCATCGGCTGGGCAGGATAAAACCCTCTCTCTTAGAGAGGGCAGATGAGCCTTAGCTCATCGGGTGTGTTTTCACGGACTTATGCTATAATATCATTATGGTAAAACGGGGGCTTGGCAAGGGGTTTGCGTCGCTCATCCCGACGGATATCGTCGAGAGCGAGTTCGACGCGACGGCAAAAGACGATGAAAAAGTTAGCGATTTGCGCTATATTCCGATTGATCAGATTGAGGCTGACCCTAATCAGCCGCGACGCCACTTTGACGAAGATGAGTTAAACGAGCTGGCCGAGTCGCTGAAAGAGCACGGCCTCCTTCAGCCGATTGTGGTCACGCCGCGGGGCGGCAAATACCAAGTGGTGGCGGGTGAACGGCGTCTACGCGCAGCAAAAATTGCCGGATTTAAAGAGATTCAGGCGATCGTCCGTACTCTATCGGCTCAGCACCAGCTCGAAATTAGCATTGTCGAGAATGTTCAGCGCGCCGACCTTAACCCGATTGAAACGGCGACGGCCTATGCCAAGCTTCGCGCCCAGTTCAACATGAACTATGACGATATCGGTAAGCGTGTGGGCAAGGCAGGAACGACTGTGGCGAACGTTACGCGCCTTCTAAAGCTACCAGAGGACGCCAAGCGGGCATTGATGGAGAATAAGATTACCGAAGGTCATGCCCGCCAAATTCTGGCTTTGGATGAGTATCCAAAGGGGCAAGAGGCGCTACTAGAGGAAATTCTAAAGAATAAGCGCAATGTCCGTTGGGCGGAGGAATTCGTGCGCGCCTATAAGCGACAGGAGGCGGATGGTGACCGCAATAACGCTAAGAAGGCAAAGCGCTCGGTCCAAAGCGAGACGCCACTGACTAAAAAGCTGGCCAAGCGCCTCGGCCTCAAGAGTAAGAGCGTCCTCAATAAGCCCACCGCTCACGGCGGCAGCATCATCATTAAGTATCATAACGACGACGAAATGCGCCTAATCATTGACACGCTGAGCAATGAGTAAGACGCGCCCGGATAGCTAGTAGCGATTAAAATAACTTTGTAGTAGAATAACATAAGTGAATTCTGAGAAGCAGACGAATAACGAGCAGCTAGCCAACTTGAACACGCCCTTGGTGCAGTCGGGTTACGAGCGGCCCGACCCGGTGGGGAAGCGGGAGCTACCGATGTGGTTTCGTGATATTACGAACCTCGTTATCTTCGTTATCTGCGTGCTCATTGGTGTCTTCCTAATTAATCACCTTATCTTTCAGAGTTTTAATGTTGTCGGTCCGAGCATGGAGCCGACATTGGAAGGCGTCGGCTCTTCGGACCGTTTAATTGTCAACCGCTTGCCTGTCACAGCGGCGAAGCTATCGGGTCAACAGTATGAGCCGAATCGGGGCGACATCATTGTGTTTAAGAACCCGCAGACCGACGGCACAACCGAAACGGATGAGTATATTGTCAAGCGTGTCATCGCCTTTGCGGGCGAGAGGGTTAAGATCGATGACTGCACGCTAAAGGTCTACAATCAGGCGCACCCGAATGGCTATAACCCTTATCCGACGCTCCGCAATTTCGCGAGCAATGATAGCAGCGTGAACACCTGCGTGGACGGCGATGGAACGGACGTGACCGTGCCGACGGGACGGATTTTTGTCGTGGGCGATCACCGCATAGGTAGTTATTCGATGGATAGTCGTGATGGTGATGATCGGCCCAGCCTTGGCACGATTCCGCTGGACGATATCGTTGGGCCGGTCGCGCTAAGGATTTATCCATTTAATAAGGCCAAGGTGTTCTAGCGAGTATGCTATAATATCTCTATCTTATGTCAGATTTTATTAGGCTTGGTGGGAAGCGAGACCTCGGGGCGGATATCGTCCATGGACTACTGAATACCTTATTTGCGGCGACGGTTGTTTTCTTGTCGACGTCATTTTCAACGCCATGGCCAGCATATATCTTAGTTATTCTGTCTAAATGGCGCACCGTGGCAGTGCGGCCACGCTATTGGGGTGCTAATTTGCTCGGCGCTTTGCCGGACCTAATTGTGGGGCTGGGATTTGCGGCGATTTCATGGAATGCCGGTCAAGTGGCGGCGACATATCAGCTAGAGGGCCAGAGTTTGCCGATATCTCTCATGATGGTGCAGATTGTTCTTGGCTTCCTCTATGCGGTGTGGCTCGTTATTGTTAAGCCGCTCAAGAGCGAAAACGGTGTCGGCGCGCAAGCGCTCATCACGCAGATAGTAGGTCTGACGGCAATATTTTCCTTGTCGAGGTCGGTGCCACTAGTGGTGACAATGCTGATGTCATTTGTAGTAGCATTTAGCGTCGCACGCCAAGCGCTCAATAACTTTGACGAAAAGGATTTGAACCTAATGAGCAGTGTCTGGGGCTTACTAGTGATGGAGCTAGCCTTTGTCTCGTGGCACTGGAGCGTGTCGTATCAGCTAACGCCACTTGTGCGCGTGCCGCAGATCGCCATAATTGCGGCGGTCATCGGTATCGTGGCGTATCGCGTCTATCGAGCGTGGCAGGATGATCGGCGGGTCACGTGGGACGAGCTAGGGCTACCAGTGGTCTTTACGATTATTTTGACGCTAGTTGTATTATTTGGCTTTAGTGGTTTATAATAAGGCTATGGCGCTAGATATAGCGTAAGTGAGAACCTTTGGAACGCTATATATAGAAAAGCGTCATAGAAAGTGGGGTAAAATATGTGTAAGTGCAATGGTGACGGCGGCTGCGACGGTGATTGCAGCAACTGCCCAGGCTGCTAGAAGCAGCGAAGCCCTCCCTTCTAGGGAGGGCAGATGAGCGCAGCTCATCGGGTGAGTTTTTAGTGCTGGATTACCAGCGTGAACGGCAAGGCTTCGATGACTTCGAAGCCTTGCCTTTTGGCTAATTTGATGATGGCTGGAATCTGACGACGATCGGCTTCAAGGATGATATGACCACCGCCATTTAAGTGCTTTGGTGCATTTATTAGAAACTTATCAATAATCTCCAGTCCGTCTTCCTCGGCGTAGAGAGCTAGCTTTGGCTCGTAGGCGAGCTCGGGCGACGTATCCTTCCACAGCTTATCCACATAGGGAAGGTTAGCCATAATAATATCGAATTTTTGCCCTGTTAGATTAGAGAATAGATCGGACTGAACGAATTTGATGCCGTCGGCGTTTAATCTATTGCTGTTATGCCGTGCGATTGATAGAGCCTCCGCCGAGATGTCCGATGCTGTGACGTCTAGGTAGGGATGCTCTAACTCGGCGGTGATAGCGAGGCAGCCGCTACCTGTGCCGAGGTCCAAGATGCTTAGCCTTACGTTATCGCCCTTGTTCTTAATAATTTTGTTCAGGCTAGCGATAATCTGCTCACTCTCGGGGCGAGGAATGAGCACGGCGGGCGTCACTGCAAAATTTCGCCCATAAAATTCTTTATGACCCGTGATATACGCCATGGGGCAGTGGCGGCAGCGAGCAATCAGGTCGGCGCAGAGCTCATTCCATTGCTGCCTCGCGATTTCAGCATCGTCGTGGGCCAGTAGCCACTCGCGAGGTAGCCCTAGCCGATTATTTAGGAGTATTTCGGCGTCGAGCCGTGCGGATGCGATGCTGCTGGCGGTTAGTGCCTTAGTTGCCATATCCATAAAGCCCCGCACAGTGCGCTCACCGTAGCGAGCGTGGGATGATAGTGGGGTAGTGGAATCGGTTGGCACTGACTTTAGCCTTTATGCTTCGTCTAGCTTTTGCTTGAGATTGAGCTCACGTTCGCGAGCGCGCAGGACTTCGATAATGTCGTCGATGTCGCCATTCATAGCGGCGGGAATGTTGCTACGGCTATATTTGACGCGGTGATCGGTGATGCGATCCTGCGGGAAGTTGTAAGTGCGAATTTTTTCGCTACGCTCGCCGCTACCGATTAGGGCGCGGCGTTCAGCTGTCTCAGCTGCGGACTGCTTGTCGATTTCCATCTGCAAGAGACGGCTACGTAAGACCTCCATCGCCTTTTCGCGGTTCTGGATCTGACTGCGGCCGTCCTGGTTGGTGACCACGATACCAGTCGGTAGGTGTGTGATGCGCACGGCACTATCTGTAGTGTTAACACCCTGTCCGCCGTGACCAGACGAACGATAGATATCGACGCGGAGATCCTTTGGATCAATTTGGACGTCCGTTTCGGTTGCCTCTGGTAGGACCGCCACGGTGGCGGTACTAGTGTGGATGCGTCCTTGGCTCTCAGTCACGGGCACACGCTGGACACGGTGAACGCCCGACTCGTATTTCAGATGGGCGTAGGGGCTATCGCCAGTGATTTTGATAATTGCCTCCTTGATGCCGCCTGCCTCGTTGGTGTTTTCGGTAATAATTTCGGTCTTGAGGTGATGCAATTCGGCATAGCGTAGATACATCTTCATCAGATCGCCGGCAAAGAGCGAGGCCTCGTCGCCACCCACGCCGGCGCGAATTTCCATGATGACGTTTTTGTCGTCGTTGGGATCGTGGGGCGCCAATGCTTCGGCGAGATCACTCTCGACTTTCTCTAGCTCACTTTTTAGCTCGGGCAGCTCCTCATTTGCCATGACAGCGAGATCGGCGTCAGCGCCCTTAATCATCTCTTCGTCGGCGCTAATCTGTTGGTTAAGCGTCTTGCGCTTCTTATCCAGCTCTAATAAATTATTAATCTCGCTGAGGCGCTTGCTTTTTTTGCTCGCGTCAGGATCAGAATAAGCGGTCGGGCTGGCGAAAAATTGGTTCAGCTCGGCCTGTTCGGCGAGAAGTTTGTCGGTATCGATATTCGGTTGCATAAGATAATTATACAATAAGAAAGAAAGGGATGGGGGCGGGCGTTCTTCGCATCAAATCCAAAGGCTCGGCTGGCTGCCTCTGCCACTGCTGTGCTACAGCGTGGCAAGGCCTTTGAATTTGATGTGGAAAACACCTCTTTGCCGCCACCACTTGCATTTCATTTTGCTTTTGCTATAATTTAGACATTAGCAAAATTTAAGTGGGGAGAACAAACAAACATGAAAGGTGAAAATCCATTTCAGCCAGTTTTGGCGAAGCCAATCGACGACACGGTGTTTAATAGCGATCCAGCGGCGGATAATTTCCTCGTTGGCAATGACGGCTTTAACCGCACGAGCAGCGCGATGAACAGTTTTGCGCGGCCAAATAATTACCGGCCAGTGCGCCTCGACCAGATGGCAGAGAGCAATCCCTTTGAGGATACGGATAATAGCGGTAGTTTAGGCGCTAAGACGCCTCAGGCGACGAAACCAGCCAAGAATAGTAAGGGTGGCATATTCAGTGGTATATCCCGTGGCAAAAAGGCTACTACGCCAGCGCAGACCCAGATTACAACGCCAAACAGCGGTGCTGGTCTAAATAGTGCTAGCAACTTTGGGCAGGGCAGTAACCTCAATAATGTGACGAGCGGATTCGGTGCTACTCAGCCATCGTCCGCCAGCGCAGCAGCTGCCAAGCCAACTTCGCCGATTAGTAGTGCGCTCGCTGATGCGGCGGCGATTAGCGATAGTAAGTCGCCCCTAGTGACGGGCAATGCTAATGCGAAGGACAGTAAGGTTGAGTCGGCTAAGAGCCCTAAGGGTGCATCCACCGGTAGGCAATTAACCATTTCGACTATGACAATCGTCTTTGCAGTGCTATTCGTAGTGGCGACTGGTGTAGCGATTTACTTTGGCCTTCAGAATAAGAAGAATGTTGACGCTCTAGCTGATGCGCGGGCGCAGGTGTCCGAGCTAACCGACAATGACAACAGCGCCAAGTCGGCCAATACTAAGAGCACGACTCAGCTCAGTGCCTTACAGGACAAGGTGCAGGATCTGACGAAAAAGACGGAAGATAATCAGAAAACGATTGACGATCTAAATAAGAAGAACAATGATCTGACCAAGTCGAATACTGATTTGCAGAACCAGCTAAAGGCGGCGAACGACAAGCTCGCCAGTGATAAGAGCGTGTCGGAAAACATGAAGAGCCTACTAACGGCAATGTGTACTTCGAAGCCATTCAATACTTCGGCCGCTTGCCAAGCTGCTAACGGCGCAGTTCAGTCGGCGAATCAATCGGCAGCGAGCAGCGTCCCTAACAATCAGTAGGTGTAACTCCTTCTTACTGCTAGCGCAGCCACCCCTCCCAGAGGGGACGGAGACAAAAGAAAGTATTTCACCCTCCCCTTTAGGGGAGGGTAGATTGGTGTAGCTAATTGAGTGGGGTTCTTGCCCCACCGCGCCATCCATGTTATAATTTCTCTGCAATATCAATTAATAAATCAACCATTGGCGTAACTCCTGATATTCTCGGGGCTGGTGGTGGTGTGAAAGGAGTTAAAAGTGTCAGCAGACATTAAAAAGCTATTTGAGGCTGGAGCGCATTTTGGTCACCAGACTTCACGCTGGAACCCAAGGATGGCGAAGTACATCTACGGCAAGAAGGACGGCATCCATATTATTAACTTGGACCAGACTGTGGCGCAGATTGACAGTGCCAGCGACTTCCTAAAGGGCGTTGCCGGTCGTGGTCGTCAGGTGCTCTTTGTCGGTACTAAAAAGCAGATTAAGGACATTACGAAGGAGACCGCTGAATCGGTCAATATGCCTTACGTCTGCGAGCGTTGGCTCGGCGGTATGCTTACCAACCAATCGACTGTAGTCAGCCAGATTAAGAAATTAAAGCTACTAGAAAAGCGCATGGATAGCGGCGAGCTAGCGAACCGCTATAACAAGCTCGAAGTGCAACGTTATCAAGAGCAAATCGACATGCTAAATCAGCGCTACGGCGGCATCAAAGAGATGCGTGGCAAGCCGGGCGCAGTAGTGGTGCTTGACGCGGTGACTGATCACAATGCGATCAATGAGGCGCAAAAACTTCACATTCCAGTGGTCGCAATTTGTGATACTAACGCCAATCCAACAGATATCGACTATGTAATTCCTGCTAACGACGATGCCATCCAGGCGGTCAAGCTAGTGGCGGAATATCTAGCCGATGGTGTCAAGGCGGGTAACGCTGTTGCGGCTGAGCATAAGGCCGAGCAGGCGGCTGCAAAGGCAGATAAGTAAGGGTAGGAGCAGAGAATGAGTGTAAGTCTAGAAGATATAAAAAAGCTAAACGAGATGACCGGTGTCGGTCTGACTAAGGCGAAAAAGGCACTAGTAGACGCCGAAGGCGATTTTGATAAAGCTCTAAAAGAGATGCGTGAAAAGGGTCTAACTAAGGCTGAAAAGCGCGGCGACCGCGAGGCACGTGAGGGTCTAATAGACAGTTATGTCCACGATGGTCGTATCGGCGTATTGGTCGAGGTCAACTGTGAGACCGACTTTGTCGCCCGCACTGACCAGTTCAAGGAATTAGCGCACGAAGTGGCTCTGCAGGTAGCCGCTATGAATCCAAAGTGGGTTAGCGATGCTGACATTCCAGAGGACGAAAAGCAGTCTCGCCGCGCAGAATTTGAAAAGGCGATGGCGGAAGATCCTAAGAACGCCAAGAAGCCAGAAGAAATCAAGAACAAGATTATCGACGGTCAGATGAAGAAGCATTACCGCGACCTAGTCTTACTTGACCAGCCATATTGGAAGGACGACAGCAAGACGATCGACACGCTAGTGAAGGAAACGGCTGCTCGTCTCGGCGAGAACATCGTCGTACGCCGGTTTGCCCGCTTTGAGCTCGGCGTAACAGAGTAAAATTTGCGTAAAGTAGCAGTTTATTTTAAGATAGGAAACGATATGAAGCAGAATATACATCCTAAAGATTATCGTCCTGTAGTCTTCCAGGACGAGACGGCGAATTTCGCCTTCTTGACTCGGTCGTGCGCGCCGACAAATGAGACTATCAAGTGGACTGACGGCAAGGAATATCCAGTCGTCAAGGTGCACATCAGCAGTGCTAGCCACCCGTTCTTTACCGGTGAAGAAAAGATTATCGATACGGAAGGTCGCGTCGATCGTTTTAACGCCCGCATGAAGGCTGCTAAGGCTCGCCGCGAGGCTCTTGCCAAGAAGCACGCTAGCGCCAACGCCTAAAAGGCGTTATGCACGAATGACAACTCATCCTTCTCCTGAAGGGTGAGTTTTATTTTAACCCTCCCGCACAAGTAAGATTATCTTAGATGATCTTACTTCTTTTGAAGGGCGAATTCTATTTTAACCCTCCCTTTTAGGGAGGGCAGATGAGCGTAGCTCATCGGGTGAGTTTTGCCTTTTTCGCTTAGTCTTGCTATGATTAAATTGTCTAGATTAATTCGTGAGGGCATAGTGGGGCATTTTTGTGCTGGCAGTGCTTGAAATCTAAATTTGGGCAGTTCGCCATGGGTTTCAAGGTTGGCATGTAAATGCGTCCACTCATGAATTGATCTAGACAGTCAATGCGGACTGTCCTCTTTTTGTATTAAGGAGCAGCTAGAAATCTCAGCCCACATTGACAGTTAGTCAATAGGAGGGCAGAGATGAAGAAAAAGGCGTTATTGAATTCCAAAAGGAATTATTTTACCCCTCGTGATAACGGGAGAAAATTCCAGGACGAAGTTCCAACGAAAGAGGGCAATTTAACCTTCCCTTCTAGGGAAGGTGGCTACGGCGTTAGCCGTAAACGGATGAGTTTTATTGGTGCTTCAATACTTTCCTTTACTCTTATCCTTCTGTCTCTCTTCACCCTCAATTATTCCTCCATTTTCAATCTCTCGTCCCCTACTGTCCATGCGGCAGACGCTAGTGCAGACACCGACACAGTAGATAGCATTTCCTCTGCTCAGCTCTCAATCGCTGTGCCAACTAGCATTGCCCTCAGTATTACTTCCACTAGAGGAGATAGTACTTGCGATGATGCTTCCACGAATACCCTATGCCTCAAATGGTCAGATGATGGCAAGAAGGCTACTGGCTCACAAGCAATCTTGGTTCAAACTAATAACCCTACTGGCTATACCGTTACGGTAGATAATGGCGATGGTATGCTACATCCATTGGGGTCTTCGAATGCATCTACAAATACAACTACTATCCCCTTTACCTATTCCGCTCAGGAAGCAGATAAGGGCAAGGTTAAAACCACCACCATGAATTCAACTGCCAATCAGATTACCTACGATTGGACAGCTACGCCGAATAAGCCCAACTACTTAACTAAAATGGATAGTTATAGTCAAAAGGTGGTCTACTATGCCACGGCAAATGACGCAGGCGCAAACATCGTTTATCCTAGCACTCGTCGTATTTATAATTTTGCTTACACGGGCGCCGTTCAAACCTTCACCGCCCCATATGATGGGAAGTATAAGGTGGAGGCGTGGGGCGCGAGCTCGGGCATTGAGATGCGAGATGGCGCTCTAGCGGGCGAAGTCTATATGGGCAATGGCGGGTATGCTACCGGGATGGTCCAACTGAACCGTGACGATAAACTTTATTTGGCTGTCGGTGCTCAAGGCGAGAATGGCGACGGTAGCGATACGCCTAAGACCTATCACCCAGCAGGTGGCTGGAATGGCGGCGGAAACGGTCTCTATGACTATAGCGTTGGTATTTCTGAAGACGACAACGGCAAGCATGAGTCGACGGCTGGTGGAGGCGGCGCTACGTCCATCGCCTTTAATCTTATCGATGATGGGCAACTAAGGAATTACGAAAACAGTAGGAACGATGTGCTCGTTGTTGCGGGCGGCGGTGGAAGCGTAGTCGAATATAATGGCGGGATTGCTCATGGCTCGTCAGGCGGTGGCTATAGAGGAGGCAACGGCATATCAACAAATACCAGTGGACTAAAGGCGCCAGCCGGCACGCAAAGTGGAGGCTACGCTTTCGGCGTGGGCGAAAGCGCAACCTTTAACATAGCAGGCAATGAATACGGTGCTGGAGGCGGCGGTTGGTACGGCGGGTATGCTGGAACTGGAACGACTAAAGGAACGTATCTTGGCGGTGGCGGAGGCTCTGGCTATATTGGCAATGACAAGTTGTCCGATAAGCATATGGCAATATGGAAGGTGACTGGCGTAGATGAAGCCGACATTAGAACAATAACTACTGATTGCCGCAGCGAAACGCCGACAGTCGATTGTGCCAAGATTGGGAGTGGCTATGTCAGGATAACCTACCTTGGCAAATAAACTTACCCGATGAGCTACGCACATCTACCCTCCCTAAAAGGGAGGGCCTACTCTCTTTTGCCAGGTCTACAGCCCCGACATTGTCTCCGTCGCGTTTCAATACAGGGGGGGCAAAATATATTATGAGCCTATATATGCTATAATGCTTACACATGGATACATCAGAATACGATCAGAAATTTGACGCGACGGTCGAGTTGTTTCAAGACGAGTGTAAAAAGATTCGCACCGGGCGGGCGCACCCTGACATGCTAGCGGGCGTCAAGGTGATGGCTTATGGTCAACCGATGCCGCTAAATCAGGTAGCGAGCATATCAGCGCCTGAGGCAACGCAGCTTCTCATTACGCCGTTCGACCCGGCGAACCTGCATGCTATTAGCAATGCTATCAGTACCGACCAGTCGCTCGGTCTCAACCCGAGCGATGACGGCCACAATGTGCGTGTGCCGATTCCGCCGCTCACGGAAGAGCGCCGTAAAGATATCGTGAAGCAGCTGAATGCAAAGGTAGAGGACGCTAAAATCGCTCTCCGCAGTGTGCGTGATGATGCACGCCGGGATGCCAAGGCAGCGGTCAAGGCAAAAACAATTAGCGAAGATGACCAAAAGCGCATTGAGAAGGGCATTGACGACAGCGTCAAGCAGGCAAGCGCAAAAATTGAGTCGCTAGCTAAGGATAAAGAGAAAGAGATAATGACCATCTAGCGTAGCTGGCGGGTCAGACTAATAGTTATGTTAAATCATATCGGTTTCATCGTAGACGGAAATCGCCGTTGGGCGCGGGCTAATGGCGTCAGCATTTTTCAGGGACACAAGCGTGGTTTTGAGGTGCTAAAGGACATGGCCTACGCCGTGCAAGAGCGAGGCATTCCTTATACCAGCGCCTTTATATTCTCAACCGAGAACTGGAATCGCACGCCACAAGAGGTAGCAGACCTAATGAGCCTCTTTCGTAAGGGCTTCAAGGACGAGCTCAACCAGATGATTGCTGATAACTTCCGTATTATCTTCCTTGGTCGACAGAACAAAGTGCCGGCGGATATCTTGGATGAAATGAGCATTGCGGAAGAGAAGTCTCTGGGCAACACCGGTACGACGCTGGCGCTCTGCTTTAACTATGGTGGGCAAGCGGAAATTGTCGATGCGGCGCGCCATCTCGCAGCCGACGTGCAAGCGGGGCGAGCAAGCCTCGCCGATATGGACGAAACGAAGTTTAGAAACTATTTGTATCATCCTGAACTACCAGATCTAGATATGCTGGTGCGCACTAGCGGCGAGCAGCGAATTAGCGGCTTTCAGCTATGGCGCAGCGCCTACACCGAAATGATGTGGCTGGACAAGAATTGGCCGGATATAACGGCAGAGGATTTGGATGCAGTGATTGCCGAATATAATCGGCGGCATCGGCGCTTTGGCAAATAAATATTTTTAGGAGGGAAAAATGACGTGGTGGCAAATCTTAATTGGGGCAATTGTCGGGTTGCTAATTCTGACCATTTTAGTTGTCCTGCACGAGCTCGGGCACGCCATCACGGCGAAACGAAATGGCGTCGAAGTTGAAGAGTTCGGCATTGGCTTTCCGCCACGAGCAAAATCATTTGGCGTAATGAAAAGCGGCCCCTTAAAAGGTACGCTGGTCACCCTAAACTGGCTCCCGATTGGCGGCTTTTGCAAAATGCATGGCGAGAGTGACGATGATAAGCGTAAGGGTACTTATGGTGCGGCGTCGCTATGGGCTAAAACCAAGATTCTGCTGGCTGGCGTGACAGTTAACTTTCTGACCGCCTGTGTTATCTTCACGATTTTGGCCTTCTTTGGTATTCCGGTGATTTCTAAGGGGCAATTTGCTGTCGCTAGTGATAACCACGGCGAAAAGGGTGTAGTGGACGTTTATAGTGTCGTCAAGGACTCGCCGGCAGATAAAGCGGGGCTCAAGAAGGGTGATATTTTAAAAAAGATTGACGGTCAGGACATTACGATGTCCACAGAAGTGCCAGAAATAACTAAGGCGAAGGCGGGTCAGACGATTAAAATCGAGTATAACCGTGAGGACGAGGATGCCAAAGCTAATTGCCTCAAGGCGCCATGCAATATTCATACGGACACCGTTAGCGTCAAATTGCCCAAAGAGGATGCCGGTAAGGGGCGGCTCGGCATCACAACTGAACAAAAAATTTCTGCAACGATTAAGGCGACGTGGTCGGCGCCACTAGTGGGTATTGTTAATGCCGCCCAGTTCTTTTGGCTAACGCTAGCGAGTCTGTGGAATATCGTTCTGGCATTAATTAGCGGAGCGATCGGGCTCTTTACCGGGGCGCCGAACGCTAAGCAGGAAATTGAAGTAGCCACCAGCGGCGTTTCTGGCCCGGTGGGCATCCTGGGTCAGATCTTCCCGGCGGCGGTAATGGCGGGTCCAACGGTACTACTATATGTGTCGGGGATCATTGCGATTTCGCTATCTGTCATGAACCTCTTGCCGATTCCTGGTCTCGACGGCGGGCGTCTGTATCTAACGCTATGGTATCACGCCCGACGTAGGACACTAACGAAAGAGCGCGAAGAAGAAATTGTTGGTCGCGGCATGACCTTCCTATTTATCCTAATTATTGTTGTGACAGTGGCGGATATTTTGCGCTACGTCCTCTAGCGAAATGGCCTGTGCTAAACTAGTAGCATGAAACGGACCAAACTCTTTACTAAAACATCGAAAACTGTGCCAGCCGACGAGACGAGCCGGAATGCCCAGCTATTAATACGGGCGGGTTACGTGCACAAGGAAATGGCGGGCGTTTACGCCTATCTGCCGCTCGGTCTACGCACCCTTGAGAAAATCAAGTCTATTATCCGCAAAGAGATGGACGGCATTGGCGGGCAGGAAATCTCAATGACGAGTCTACAGCCAAAGGCAGTGTGGCAGACAACTCGACGGTGGGACGATGACGTGGTTGATATTTGGTTCAAGTCAAAACTCCAGTCGGGTGAAGACGTGGGCTTTGCCTGGTCCCACGAAGAGCCGATTCTAAGTATGCTACGCGACTATGTTCACAGCTACAAGGACCTACCTGTGGCGGTGTATCAGTTCCAGACCAAGCTACGCAATGAGCTAAGAGCTAAATCTGGTATCATGCGGGGGCGCGAGTTCCTGATGAAGGACATGTATAGCGTGCACGCTACGAAGCGGGACCTACAAAAATTCTATGACGAGGTCAAGGCGGCATACCTTCACATCTATGACCAGCTCGGTATTGGCGATCGCACCTATGTGACGTTTGCCGCGGGCGGTGCGTTTACTAAATTTAGCCATGAGTTCCAGACGCTGTGCGACGCAGGCGAGGATTGGCTATACCTCGACAGAGAGAAAAATATCGCTGTTAACGAAGAAGTGTTAGACGATGCCGTAACGGAGCTAGGTCTAGATAAGAGCAAGTTAGAGAAGTGCCGCAGTGCCGAGGTGGGCAATATCTTTAACTTTGGTACAGATAAAGCGGCACAGATGGGTATCACCTTTACCGACCGGGACAACCAAGCGAAGCCGTTCTGGTTTGGCAGTTACGGCATTGGTGTGACACGTGTCATGGGTGTCATCGCTGAACTATTTGCGGACGATAAAGGATTAGTTTGGCCAGACAGTGTGGCGCCGTTTAGGGTCTACTTAGTAAATATCGGCACGGACGAGATGGTGCTAGCGGAAACAGAGAAAGCCTACTATGAGCTACAAAAGGCTGGCATTGATGTACTTTGGGACGACCGCGACGTGCGCCCTGGCGAGAAGTTCGCAGATGCAGATCTAATGGGCATCCCACACCGCGTGGTAATTAGCCAAAAGACACTCGAGAAAGGTGGCGTGGAATATAAGGCCCGCACGAGCGGCGAGAGTGAAATTAAACCGCTTGCCGAAGTGGTTAAAGCTCTTGCATAGCAAAATTATTGTGCTAGAATGATTTCAAGTTAGTGAAAAGCGGATCCTTTGGGTCCGTTTTGTCCGGTATAACGAAGGAGGATTTAAAAAATGAAGAAAGTTTATCATTTGACTAAAGTAGGTAAAGCCGATCTAGAGAAAGAGCTAAAGGAGCTAATCGACAGCCGTTCAGCGATTGCTGACGAGATCGCGACCGCGCGTGAGAATGGCGATTTGTCCGAGAACAGCGAATACACCGCCGCTCGTGAAAAGCAGAGGCGAACCGAGAACCGCATCGCCGAGATTCAAGAGATCCTGGACGGCGCTCAGATTATCGAGTCCGATGACGACGGTAAAGTTAGCCTCGGCGACACGGTGACGGTTGAGGTTGGCGGCAAAGAGAAAACTTATACCGTAGTGGGTGCGATCGAGGCCGATCCGATGGCTAATCGTATCAGTAATGAAAGTCCTTTGGGCGCTGCTCTTTTGGGCGCGAAAGCAGGCGACACTGTTAAGGCTCAGACGCCAAAGGGCGAAAAAGAGTATAAAGTCGTCAAGGTCAATTAACCTCAAACTGGTTCGCTAATATTGTTATGCTTGTTAAATCCTTTAATTGGCGTTAAGATAATAAAACGCCAATTATATGGTCGGGGTGGCGTTCCGACAGTTCGTTAGAGAGGATTTGTATGAGTGTAACAGTGCAGCCAAAAGGCACGGCTAGCAAGTTGGTCAAGCGAGGCCTAGTCGTTGGCGCTGGCATTGGCGTTGCCGCGTTTATCGGCGGCGTTATGTCGGCGCAAAATGTAGTGTATCACGTAGAAGCCACTGACGGCGGATTCTCGCCGGATGGGGTGCCCGACGGTGACACTAGCGAGAACGACGATGAGGAAGCGAAGGCTAAAGCTTCGGCTGAAGCCTTCCAAAAAAGCGTCTTAAACGCTGTCAAGCAGCATATGGATGCCAATGAAGCGGCCAAGGACAAAAAGCGAAAGGAGCGGAAGTCCTATCTCGATCGAGCCAATGACTCGCTAGCTGAGGTGCTTTTTGACTATCTGGGTGACAAGCTGGCGCCTGCTACGGACAACGAGTCGCTTATTGGGCCGCTGATTCAGCAAGCCAAGAAGTGGACGCGCGATCGAGTGTTCGACATTGGGTTCTATTGTGCAGCGGTTGTAATGACCGTTCGCGACGCTGGTCGCGCATCGTATCGCGAGTTTATGGGTGATCTAGCCTACGAGCTCGAGAAGAGTCTGTCTGGTGCGGTTGATGATAGCCCGCAGCCGGGTGATGTGGTAGGCACTGACGGCGTCTTTATGTCGGGATTCTACGACCACAACGGCCGAGCAATTAATAGCACCGACCCGTCCGACAACTAATCCTTTTGCCCCCTCCCACTAGTGGGAGGGGGCTTTTCTTTTAGCGGTAAGAAAAATCCCCTTCCACTGATGGAAGGGGATAGCGGTGGAAACTTTACTCTTTTTTGGGCACATATTCTTCGATCGTGGCGACGCGGTCGTGCATGGCGTAATCGCGTGCAAACTCTTGCACTGGTACCTCAAATGGCTCGTTATTACGATAAAGAAAAACGATACGACACTGCTGGCCGTAGGGAATATCATCGAGCGACTCGTAGATATCCTTGATAGTCTTGTAGCTGAGGTTCTGTGCACGCTGTATGACGAAACACGACTTCTTAATACTGCTTAGCAGGCCGATACCGTGAGCGATGAAATCGCGGACCTCGTTTGGTTCAACGCTCACTATGTGCCGACCGTCGACTTTGCTATTGTAGAAGATCATTCTGCCGTAATCATCGTATCGCTCTGGCTGCGTGCCGACAAACAAAATCCGTACGCTAGGGTCGCTGAGGTACTCTAACAGTATGCGGCTGCTTAGCTCACTGGGCTTTGCCTGAATACTATATTGTAGTTGCCCGTGGTAGATACGAGCCTCACACTGATCGTCGCTAACGGCGTCCGAGATGGCGACGTAGCGCCGCGGCATGATGACGTTATAACACTGGCGAATGTCGGTGCGCACCTCGTGACGGCTGCCGATATCCTTTTTGTACTCGAACCAGCCACGCCAAGGCAAATAGCCCTTAGCAACAGGGATGACGTCAGCGCCAACGAGGCCGTTGAAATTCTTGACCTTTTGTTGGCTCACGACCAGGGCAACGTATTCGTTGAGATCGTGCACTAGCCGAGTCGTTGCCACCATGGTGCTATCGCTGGTTACCTTAAAGCTCGTGTTGTCGAGCCTAATTTCGCCATCCTTGTGCGGCAAAACGTAGGTGCTTAGAAAGTGTAAGACCCGCTGGTAATTGACGTTCGTCTCCTTGTCGCGATCCATCTGCCGGATAACGTCGTATGAGATGATGATGCGCCGTTTGGCGTCAATGGCGGACGCTGCGATATTAATCGGGTAGAGACCGCATTCGTAAAATGCGCTAATGTCGATGACGAAGTTCCAGTAATGGTTGCCGATAACTTCCTCGCGGTTGGGGCCACGCGGAATGTTTTGCTGCTTTCTGTGCTTCATAAAGCTCCTCCTTAAAGGGACTCACTTGGATAAGTGCCTAAATTATAATAACACTTATCAGGAATTTTGCAAGGTGTAGACAAGAGATAAAGAAAAAGACGCCAGAGCCGAGGCTCTGGCGTCACTTGAGAAAGGAAATGCTAATGAGGAGGTAGAGCTAATATTGCACCACAGCGAATTCTTTATGCGGCGCATAAACGCGGTTTAGCTCGGTGATTGGCTGCGTTTTCTTGGGATGATCGTTGTGATAGAGCAGTACTAGCGTGGCAGGTACATCCTGCATGTGGTTGATAATGTCAACCAGCTGAGGGTAGCTCAGCGTTTCGCAGTCTTTGACGATAACACAACGTACGTCATGGTTGAAGATGTGTTCGCGCGCATTCGCGTCCTTGACGATGCTATCTACCTCGCTTGGATACAGGCACTCGATCGCACGGTTAGTGCGGGCAAAGCCCCATTCACGGTAAATGTCCAGCCCCTTAATCATTTCAGGCGTGACATTGTACTCACCCTGGTCGTGCACGCCAAGGCTTAGCACCTTGACGCGGCTATTCATGAGGCAGTGTTGAACACGCCGCCGCATCGTGGCGGCAACGTCGCCATTATCCTTGACGTAGGCGAAATGCGCTGGTGCGCCGTCGATGCCAAACTCTGCCATTACATAACGATGGATGAGGTCGTTATCAGTGATTTCGTCGCTGGTAAGCACCTTGGCCGATAGCCAACCAGGCCAGCCCGGTCGGCTTTCTAGCGTCAGCGACAGGAACGAACGATTAATGGGCAGGTTGCAGGGGTATTTATCAATGAACTGATGATAAGCCTCAGCCGTCTCGTTCGCTGCTTCGTGACTACCGAAAACGGCAATTGCCTGCGACCAAGCTTTGTCACAATTAATCTCGGCAAAGTCAATCGCCTCTAGCTCGTTTTCGCTAGCGATCACAAGCTGATCACCCGTCTTAGTGCTTAGCCAGCAATCTTGCAGGCTAACGATATTGATGTCTTGATTCTCGCCAATGCCGAGAACGTTCTTGAGATACGTCATAGCGTCAATAGCGGCGGTTTCTTCGTCGGTGCGCTCTTCGCACTTACTGTCGCTAGCTGCCAAGCGCAGCTCATTCATCGTATCTGCAGGAATGATATAAACTGCCTTTTTGAATGAACAGGCTAGCGCCCAAGCACCCCAGCGCAAGACGGCACTGGAATCGATGACAAACGCGGTTTCCGGGTAATTTTGGGCCAAGTTCTTGCTCAAAGTAAGCTCCTCTTGTTCGAAACGTATGGAAATATCTTTACAGTATCGCACAAAAAATAGCCTCTCCTTATCTCTAAAAGTGCAACACTGGAATTGCCTCCGAATGTTTCACAATAATACAACATAATTCCTCTACTAGCAATGATAATAGAGAAGTCACGCCGCAAAATGATGAATCTGTGTTATTATCTGATTATTTAACATCAGGAACTTAGCCAAGCCCTAGCATGCTATAATATCTATAATTATGGCGACACTAATGGATTATCGGGACGAGCGACTAAAGAAGCTCGAAAAAATTAAGGCGTTAGGGATTAACCCCTATCCAGCGAAAGTTGAGCGCACGATTGGCGCGGGTGAGATCGCGTCCAGGTTTGATGAACTCAGCGGCCAACTTGAAACCGTGGTGGGGCGAATTACGAGCCTGCGTAAATTCGGCAAGCTAGCCTTTATTGTGGTGCGAGATTTTAGCGGCAGTGTGCAGCTCTTTATCCAGGCTGGCACGTTAGGCGAACTAAACGCCGAAAAAGGCGAGCTGGGTATCTCGGAACTAAATTTATTAGATACGGGCGATTTCGTCCAGGCGACCGGCGAAGTAATTAAAACGAAGACGGGTGAAGTATCGCTAAAAGTGACGAATCTGCGCCTGATCGGCAAGAGCCTACGGCCAATGCCGGATCGACAAGGCTTTACCAATAAGGAAGAGCGCCTACGTCGCCGCTATATTGATATGAATGTTAATCCCGAAGTCCGTGAGCGCTTCATTCGCCGCTCGACCTTCTGGACAGCAACGCGGGATTTTCTCAACCAGCATGGCTTCATCGAAATCAACATTCCAGTGCTAGAACACACCACTGGCGGAGCGGATGCGACCGCCTTTAAGACGCACATGGATGCCCTGGATCAGGATTTGTATCTCCGTATTAGTCACGAGCTACCACTTAAGCGCCTACTGGGCGGCGGCTACGAGAAAGTTTATGACATCGGCCCGCGTTTTCGCAACGAAGGCATTGACGACGAGCACCTACCAGAACATGTCGCCATGGAGTGGTACGCTGCCTACTGGAACTGGCAGGACGGCATGCAGTTCATGGAAGAGATGTACAAATACGTACTGCAGCGGACGTTTGGTAAGCTACACTTCCAGCTAGGTCAGTTTGACGTCGATCTAAATAAGCCGTGGGAGAAGTGGGATTACGCCGAAGTGATTAAGAAGCGCTATGGTATCGACGTTTACAACACGAGCGTGGCGGAGATTCATCAGGCACTGAAGGACAACCATATTGAGCTCGGCGGAGCGGAGAACATTTCCCGCGGCGTGGATAAACTGTGGAAAAATATCCGTAAGGACGTGGCTGGGCCGGTGTGGCTAATTAATACGCCGAAGTTTATTTCGCCGCTCAGCAAGTCTAACCCCGACGGTGTCAGTGTGCAGCGCTTCCAGCCGGTAATTGCTGGTTCAGAGCTGGGTAACGGCTTCAGCGAGCTGAACGATCCAATCGATCAGCTAGACCGCTTTGAAAAGCAACAGGCGATGCGCGATGCGGGCGACAAAGAAGCGATGATGCTTGATATCGACTTTGTTGAGATGTTAGAGTACGGCATGCCGCCGGCTTGTGGCTGGGGCTGGAGCGAGCGTGTCTTCTGGGCGTTTGAAGGTGTGACGGCGCGTGAAGGCGTGCCGTTCCCGACCATGCGCTATGAGATTAGCGACACCACTCGCAGAATCTACCCAGGGCTAAAACTGTGAGGGCCACCTTCACGGAGCGGCATCGGCGTATCTAGAATGATCGAGTCCTCCGACATAAAATGCCAAAATCTCTTAAGTGCTATACTAATCTTATGACGAGAGTAGTGACAGCGGCGAAGTTTAGCGCCGCAGAAATAGACAATATGCGGGCGGCGGGTAAGATTCTAGCCAGCCTTTACCGTGATGTTCGACCCCTAGTTAAAACGGGTACGACGACACGCGAACTGAACGACTGGTTTGCTAAAGAAATCACCGCTCGTGGGGCGCATGCAACCTACCTAGACCCCGATGTGAACTTTCCGGGTGTAATTTGCATCAGCGTGAACGACATGGTGGTACACGGCGTACCGAACGAATATCAGTTGCAGCCGGGCGACGTGGTAAGCTTTGACCTGGTTATTGACTATCAAGGCATGAAGGCAGACAGTGCTTTTACAATGCTGGCTGACGACGAAGAACCGACTGGCGCAAAGAAATTGCTACTAGATACGACTAAAAAGAGTCTCTATGCCGGCATTAACGCCATTCACGGCGATGTGCGCACGGGCGATGTGGGGGCAGCGGTGGAGCAAGTGCTCGACCGAGCTCATCTCGGTGTGGTGCGCGACCTCGTCGGCCATGGTATTGGCCGTGAGATGCACATGGAGCCGGATGTGCCGAACTATGGCCACCGCCATACGGGCATGCTAGTGCCGGTAGGCAATGCGATTGCGATTGAGCCAATGGCAACGCTTGGCAGTTGGAAGGTGATTAATGACCCTGATGACCCCACGGGCTGGGGCTATAAGACTCGCGACGGCTCGCTGGCAGCTCACTTCGAACACACCGTTTTGCTTCACGACGACGGACCAGAGATCATCACTGCAGGCGCGTTCTAAAGTTTTAAAGCGGCTCCGAGACTGGCTCCTTGTTTGCTGTAATGCCGTGATGGCTAGTCGGTCAATTGACTAGCCATTGCATTTTATGCTATTTGTGGTATAAAATGATACTTGACAATATTGTAGTTCTTTCCGAGAGGAGATTGTCTATGATCCTTCTTTATAGCGTCGAAAAAGAAGTCAACGAAAAGCTTCATGTCAAGAGTAAGGAGAACGGCTATTCGCTATATCCGCCGCGGACGTTTGAGTCACGAGCTCCGTACACGAAGGTGCCAGATGAAATAATGCACCGTCGCCTGCGGAACGTCATGACGGATAATAGCATTAAGCTCGAGGTGATCGGCTATAGCAAGCGAGAGCGTTTTGAGCTCGAGGACGTCATGAAGGAGGCGTTGAAGTTTGACGGCCAGATTGCCATCGTTACCTTTGAAGGCTATGGTGGTCGAATCGACTTTTCCAAGTTGACGTCTGAGACTAGTCGTGAAATCGACAAAAGCGAGCGGGTGGTTTATGCCGACGATTGTCGCCACCGTTACATTAGCCCCAACAAGGGTTTAAGTGAAGGCGGAGAGGTCGATATAAATATTAAGGATTACAATCAAACGCTATTTCTGGTGTTTGATACTGATCCGAAGGTGACGCAAGGTATCCTTCGGCGCATTGGCGGCAGGTCGAAAATCTGGTGCATTTATGATGCCGATGACGATCGCCGGCATGCGCCACGTTTTGTCAACTGGGCACGGTGGCTCGGTCCGAGAGACGATTTTGCCGCCATTATGCCGGATTATCGACTGACGGGTCTCGCTAACGAATTGGCTTACTTTTCTAGTCGCTAATCTCTTATCTCTTATCTCTTATCTCTTATCGATTATCCCTTCCTGTACGCGGGAAGGGATTTTCTTTTGTTATAATACTCTTATGAAATATACGGTAAACGAATACAAAACAAGTAGGGGTAGTAAGGGTCTAATCCTGGACGTAGCCGAGGCGCCGGTTGTTTCGATGCAGTTCCAGTTTCGCGCTGGCTACCGCTATGTGGAAGACTATCGGCATAAGGCGCAGGCGGCTCACGTTTTGGAACACATGGCGGCGGGCAGTAATCAACACTATCCCGATCCAATGAAATATGAGCAGGCGTTCACCAAAAATGGCGCCTATAATAATGCGTTTACGAGTAATGTCGCCATGAGCTATGTGGCGAGTTGTGCCGATTTTGAGTGGCCCCGCATTATGGAGCTAATGCGTTACGAGCTAACCGAGCCAAACTTTGACGAGAAGATTTTTGCGACAGAAAAGGGCAATGTGCGAAGCGAGCTGGCTGGTTACCTATCGCAGGCGGGTCGCATGATTGGTCCCTTGGTCGCCGAAAACATGGGGTTTGACGATTTAACCTATCCCGAAGCCCTCGAGACGGTCGACAACCTGACACTAGACGATCTCAGCCGCCATTACGCCAAGACGCATACGGCTGAGAATATGCGCTTTGTCATGGCGGGAGATTTCAAGGATAATATGGATGAAGTCAAGGCGGCGCTCGAAGCAATCGATTTGTCGACTGGCGGCGAGCGGTTTGAGCTCTTTGGCGATATGCTTCATTCGGCACCAGCGGCGCTGATCCACCGCGATGATGTGCCAGGGATTACCTTCTTAATCTGCATGGAAACGCCGCGCGAGCTGAGTGACCCAGAATGCTATAACATGAACGCACTGAATCATATCTTGACTGGCACGATGAACAGTCGCATTTTTGGCCGGGCGCGCCAGATGGGGATTCTGTACGGTTGCGGTTCGGCGACGGATTCGACGAACGATCATAGCGAGTGGTGGTTCAGCGGCCGGGCGACCAATGATAATTTGCCGGCAGTGTTCGATCTAATCGTAGAGGAGCTAGAGCGGGTCAAGCGGGGCGAAATCGACGATGAAGATTTGGCTGACGCCAAGTCATATGCCTTAGGGCGCTTCCGCATGGGAATCCAGACAGCGGGGCAGCTAGCCAACTATTTGTCGGGGCGCTACTTCTATGATGGTACGATTAAGAATTATGCCGATGAGCCGAAGATGATTGAAGCGGCGAATAAGGACGAAATCGTGCGTTTGGCGCGGGAATTCTTTGACAAGAATATCTGGAGCGTCGGTCTCTATGGTTCAACCGACCAGGCGATGGCCGACAGCTTGCAAGAGAAGCTGGGGATGTTATTCTAACCCAGTTCACAGTGGGGTTTCTGTGTATAATAGAACCAGATGAAATGCGAGATATCTGAATACCAGCTGCGCAGTGGCTCGCGCGGACTGATTGTGAACGTGTCGGGCGCGCCCGTGATGGTGACGCAGTTCCAGTTTCGGGCGGGCAACCGTTACGTTAAGGACTATGCAAGCAAGTCTCAAACGGCGCATATTATGGAGCACATGGCCTTTGGTGCGAGCGACGGCTTTGCCACGGGGCATGACTATGATGCGACCTTCACTCGCAACGGTGCTTATCACAACGCTTATACTGACGATATCTCAATGGTCTATGAAGCAACCTGTGCTGACTTTGAGTGGGATAGGGTGTTGCAGCTGCAACGGTATGCTATCTGTGCCCCAAAATTCAACGAAGACGACTTTGCTTCGGAAGTTGGGACTGTGCGTAGCGAACTAACTGGTTATTTGTCGCAGGCCGAGCGAGTGCTATGGCCTCGCATGGCGCAAGCGATGGGTGAAGATACAAAGACGTTCCAAGAGGGACTCGACAGCATTTCGAATATCACGGTGGACGACGTGCGGCAGCACTACGCTCGCACCCACACGGCGGGCAACATGCGTTTTGTCGTGGCGGGGAACTTTGATGGCCGGCTGACGCAGCTACGGGATATCCTGAATACTTTCGAGCTGGGCGACGGCGACCGCTTGCCGATTCCAGTGGACGAAATTCACAGTGCGCCAGCTTTCGCCATTCGGCGCAAGGATGTCCCCGGTATCGGTCTGGGTATTTCGATCGCCGTACCGCGCAAGCTAAATGACATCGAGGCGCAAGCAATGGACGTTTTGAACCATATCCTAAATGGCACCTTGCATAGCCGGATTCAGGGCGAAGCGCGGCGGCGGGGTCTGCTTTACTATATGTGGTCGCAGCTGAGTACCTTTGAGCATAATTCGTCGTGGGATTTTGGGGCGCAGGTAAACCTCAACAACCTGCCAGCGGTAGTCGATCTGGTGCGGGAAGAAATCGAGCGAGTGTGCGATGGTGAAGTGGACGAGGCGGATCTCGCCGAGGCGAAGAGCTATCTGCTTGGTCGGCACCAGATGAACACGCAGACGGTGGGACAGATTGTTAGCTATCTGGCGGACCGTTACTTCTTTGATGGTATTATTGACGACCCGGACGAAATCCCCGCGCGCATCGAGAGTGTTACGCGGGAACAGATTATTGAGACGACACGTGACTTTATCCGCCATAACTGCTGGACTCTGGGTCTTTATGGTTCAACTGATAAGGCGATGGCAGACAGCTTACAAGAAAAGCTAAGTAAATTATTTTGACATTTTCACTTTCCCCTTCGGGAGAGGGTAGACTGGTGCAGCCGATCGGGCGGTGTTTCCTTCGCATATGCTATAATCCTAGTATGACAAATCGCAAAACAAACAGTGCAATTATTAAGACGCGGGTGCGCAACGGCCGCCGCTCGCGCCAGAGTATCAGCCTAATGGGTGCCAACTCGACAGATAACCTCGCGGCGTATTGCCGCCCGGTCGAGCCCGATCCGCGCGATAACCGTCCCTGGTCGGACACACTAGCGGCGGAGAAAATGGACTTCGACAACGATGAACGATTTGGTCGCTATACGCGCGATTTAGTTCATGGGCTCGAGACGATCAAGCAGTTCCCGCAGGGTGTAACAATTTTTGGCTCGGCACGCTTCCACGAGAGCAATAAGTATTACCAGGCGGCAGAGCAGCTTGGCGCTGGTCTAGCTAGGCATAACCACACAGTGCTAACTGGTGGCGGTCCGGGCATTATGGAGGCGGCAAACAAAGGTGCCTATGAAAATGGCGGCAAATCGGTTGGCTTTAACATTATTCTGCGCACTGAGCAGGACCTCAATCCTTACACCAATATATCGATGCAGTTCAATTATTTCTTTGCCCGCAAGGTAATGATGACTATTGGGTCAAAGATGTATGTCTTTTTCCCGGGTGGCTTTGGCACGATGGATGAATTTAGCGAGATTCTCGAACTAGTTCATACGGGCAAGACACCTGCTTCGCCGATTGTCCTTTACGGTAAAGAATTTTGGCAGGGGCTAGATGACTGGTTCGCTGGCAAGATGAGTGAGTGGAGTTTAATCGAGACGGGACGTGATGACGAGATGAGCGAAATGAGCTACATCAAGGCGGCCGACTTCGGCCTAGTTAAGAGCGCGCGCGATTTATATTACATTACTGATGACATTGCTGAAATTGTGGACATCGCCGACCAGACGATTCCACGCAATGTTGACGACGTCTTTGACAAGGTTATGCGCAGCCAGACCTTTTAGCATATAATAGTAGCGTGAAAGACGAGCTAAGGGCTAAGCTAGAAAAGCTATCCGTCGATGCCGAATCGGCGGTAGCTAAATTAGATCTGGCCAATAAGAAGAAAGAGCTCGCAGAGCTAGAAGAGGCGGTTGCTTCGCCGGGACTATGGAATGATCCGACCAAAGCGGCGGCGACCACTAAGCGTTTAAGCCAGATAAAGGGGCAGCTGCAGCCGTGGACAGTGCTCTTGACGCAGATTAACGATAGTCTCGACTTATTAGATATTATTGATGATGAATTGGTGGTGGAATTTGCCGAGCAAGTAGCAGCGCTAGAGCAGACCTTTAACGAGCTAAAACAGCAGCTACTCTTTACCGGCAAATACGATGCTGGCGACGCCGTGATTCGCTTAACGGCGGGTGTGGGTGGTGACGACGCGCAGGACTTTACGGCGATGCTCGAGCGGATGTATCTCAGGTGGGCGGAACGGAACGGCTATCGGGCGGAGATTATCAGTCGCAGCCCCGGTGAAGAAGTGGGCGTCAAGACTAGCGTAATAGAAATTGGCGGGGTGTACGCATATGGCTGGCTGAGGAGCGAGCACGGCGTACACCGCATGGTGCGTCTCAGCCCATTTAATAGTGGCAATACGCGCGAGACATCTTTTGCCCAAGTAGAAGTTTTGCCCAAAATCGATGCACCAGATGAAGTTAAAATCGATCCAAAGGACATTCGGGTGGACATATATCGGGCGTCGGGGCACGGTGGCCAAGGAGTTAATACGACTGATTCAGCGGTGCGGGTGACGCACATCCCGACTGGCACAGTGGTGGCAATCCAGAACGAGCGAAGTCAGATTCAGAACAAAGAGAAGGCGCTGGAAATTTTGCGAGGCAAGCTAGCTCAGATGCAAGCGGAGCAGCATGCGGCCAGCATTGGCGAGCTACGGGCAGGCGAGAGCGCCAGCTGGGGTAACCAGATTCGTAACTATGTGCTAAATCCGTACAAACTAGTAAAGGATACTCGTACCAAGTACGAAGAGAAGGATGTGGATAGCGTCCTAAGTGGCAACATCCGCGGCTTCCAATTGGCGTTTTTGGAAACCACTTCTGGCTGCTAGCGCAGCCACCTTCCCTGTAGAGGGGGGGGCGGAGAAAAGCGGGGCGCAATACGAGGCAAACTCTATTTGCAATAATTCGCCAATGCGTGTAACATATAAGCATAGGCAAAAAATAAACAGCCAGAAAACGAGGAGACATAAACAGTATGCAAAATAGTGGTAACGAAAGATACCAAGGGCGTCATGGGCGCATTGTGGTGCCAGCCGAGCACTATGGTGTTTGGTCGTCAGTGAGCCATGCCCCACAGAGAAGCGAAGTAACGCCAAGCGAAAGAACTAATCCAAATATAGTAAAGTCAGCGACGACTAACGTGAAAGTTGCTACTACCGTGGCGAAGTCCAGTGCTAAGCCAATACATACTAGCGCCATGTCATATAGCCAGGTGCCAAAGGTCCAGCCTCGCGCGCGCCAAATCGCGACAGCGACCCCTTACAGGCGGCAAACTCGCCGCAAGGGGGTAACGCTAGATCATATGACGAATACACTTACTACTCCTCGGATATCGAGCGAACGTCAGCATATCATGCAGCAAGCTGCCATCGTGCGCAAAGAGGCAAAGCGTCGCGCTGAAGCGGCTGCTAATGCCGAGCTAAAGCGCCAGCTAGCCCTAGCGCGCCAAGTGCGAGAACAGGAACAAGAGATTCCCGAGTCGCAGGTTGAACGTGAACATGCTGTCCAGCCAATGATGACGGCGCAATTCGAGCCCGTCCCCGTTGGTGTAATGGCTGGTGGCGGCAATGCGCCAGTGTCGGCAGTTGGCGACAATCCGCTGGCGAACCTAATGTCTTCGCACGTGACAATTAACTTTAAATTTAACAAAGAGCGTATTTTACAATTCCTGCGCTATGTTGCCGTGGCAGCTATTGTCCTCGTCAGTGGCTACCTCGCTTATGACACCTATATGACGAATAAAGCAGTGCGGGCAACGGTCTCGAATAGCAGCAGTGCTGCTTCAATTGCGGGTACTAATCCGGCGACGGTCGATCAAACGGCGGTTAGTCAAGAGGATAAGGCGGCTTACGTCGTGCCCGACGATCAGCCGCGTTATCTCTATATTCCGGCTATCGGCCTGAACCAGGCGCGCGTGATGAGCGTGGGGGTCAATAGCAAAGGCAACATTGACACGCCGCGCAACCTGAACGATACCGCTTGGTACGATGGCAGCGCTAAACCGGGTCAGAATGGTGCCGTCTTTATCGACGGACACACCAGCTTTAATCGCTCGCTGGCGGCCGCCTTCAACGATCTCCCCAAGTTAAAATCAGGCGACACGATTACGATTGAAAAGGGTAACGGCGAGCGGATTAACTATACTGTTCACTCAGCCGAGACGGTGGCTGCCGATAAGGTTGATATGAGTAAGGCACTGAATCCCATTAGTGGCGCAAAAAAGAGTCTAACCCTCATGACTTGCGCCGGCAAGTTTAATTACCGCACTCAGACGGCGGATAAGAGGTTTATCATTTACGCAATACAAAATTAAGGAGAAGTATATGGATTGGCGAGTTCAACAGACAAAGAAAGAGACAGCTCCGACACCGAAACCGGTTGTCGAGACAAAGCAACGCCGTCCAATCCGCCAGTGCAACATGATTATGATGGATCGAGTGAGCAAGCGCTATGAGGACGACGGCCTCTTGGCGCTAGACAATGTCTCGCTCAGTATAGCTCCGCGCGAGTTTGCCATCGTTATTGGAGCAAGTGGCGCCGGCAAGTCTACGCTTTTAAAGATGCTAACACGGGAAGAGAAGCCAACTAAGGGCAAAATTGTCGTGGGTGGCATCGACTATGACAAGCTCGATGATCGCGACATCCCCTTACTGCGTCGACGTATTGGTGTTATCTTTCAGGATTTTCGCCTCTTGCCCAATCGGACAGTGTTCGAGAACGTGGCGCTGAGCCTCGAAATTGCTGGTTATTCAAATAAGGAAATCCGCGACAACGTGCCACGCATGCTCGAGGTAGTGGGTCTACGTAGCAAGGCCGACAAGTTCCCGAGTCACCTATCTGGTGGCGAGAAGCAACGTGTAGCGATCGCTCGTGCTATGGTGCGCCAGCCAAAGATATTATTTGCCGATGAGCCGACGGGCAACCTCGATAGCCGCAACACATGGGAGATTGTTAAGCTACTACTAAAAATCAATAGCTTTGGCACAACGGTGGTGCTAATTACACACAGTAATGAAATTGTGCGCCGTCTCAACACGCGAACGATCAAGCTAGATCATGGCAAGATCGTGGCCGATGTTGAACACGGCGGGGAGGGGTTTCAGGCATGAGTAGGAAAGCAAAGAAAATTCGCCTGCAAGATCCGCGGCCATGCCACTATGGTCGGTATCTCGCACGGGTAATTCGTTATGGCTGTTATAGCTTTTGCCGTAACATCTGGCTGACGGTGGCGACCACGTTAGTGATGGTAATCACGCTTCTAATTATCTTTGTAACGGTAATTGCCAACTCGGTGCTATCTGAGACAATTGCGAGCCAGCAAGCGAAAATGGATCTCAGTTACTACATCAAATATAACGTTAACGACGAGACTCTGACTGATCTCATGAAGAAATTACAGGCGCAGCCGCATGTTCAGAGCGTTAGTTATAGCACCAGTCATCAAGAATACGAGAAGGCATCGAACGACAACGTCGACGGCTGGGAGATGGTGATTAGTGAAGGCATTCGGCCGACACTGCCAGCGGTTTTACATGTCAAACTCGATGACATGAACGAGCGTGAGACGCTAGATAAATATGTTAAGAATGATAAGGATTTTCGAGAGTGGATCGATACCAGCGTTAGCAACTCTCAGGATATCGCAGCCCGGCAAAAGACGATTGAAAGGCTGTCGAGCATCTTAACCGTGGCACGCCGTGGCGGGCTCATTGCCGGCATTATCTTTATGGGAATTTCGGTGCTGATTATCTTTAACACAATTCGCATGACGATCTTTAGCCGGCGCGACGAGATCGCCATGATGAAGAGCGTTGGGGCGGACAACTACTTCATTCGTGGACCATTCCTCGTCGAGGCGGAGCTGTACGGGCTAATTGCGGCGCTGATTGCCATGGCGCTCGGCTATCTTATTCTGACCAAGCTCTTGCCAAGCCTTGCTAATTATATTGAAGTCGACGAAACAGAAATGTTTGTGCGAACGTGGTGGCCGGTGATTTTGCTCGCTATGATGGCGATCGGCTGGATACTGGGCTACGTTTCGGCGCGGCTAGCTATACATAAATACTTAAAGAAAGGCAATTAAAATGATGAAGCGAAAGAGTGCAGCCAAAGTAAAAATGTCTCTCGTTGGGGTTGCGGCGGTAACGCTCATGTCAGCGGGGCTGGCCATGGTCAATCAGGCGCAGACCGCCAAGGCGCGGGATTATAACGCCGAAATCAAGGCGCTGCAGAATCAGATTAACGAATATAGCCAAAAGTCGAGCGAGCTAGCGGCGCAGAGCAGCACCTTGCAAGGAAAGATTAGCGAACTTCAGAACCAGCAGAATTCCATTCAGGCGCAAATTGATCTCACTACGGCGCAACAAGCACAGCTTAGCCAGCAAATTACTGATACCGAGGCGAAAATTAAGTCCGAGGCGCAGGCGCTCAGTAAGATTTTGCAGGCGCAATATTATAGTAGCCAGACATCGGCACTGGACGTCCTAATGAACAGCGAATCAGTCAGTGACTATGTCGATCGCCAGACGCGCCAGCAGTCGATTAGTGATCAGACGCAGAGCAAGGTGGCAGAAATCAAACAGCTCAAGGCGGATCTGCAAAGCAAAAAGGCTCAAGTTGATCAGCTCAAGGCGCAGCAGGAATCACAAAAGCAGGATTTGGCCGATAGCCAAGCGGAGCAACAACAGCTCTTAAACGAAACGCAGGGCCAAGAGGCCAAATACCAAGAACTTAGCAAGCAGGCGAGTGCTAAGAAAGCTCAGATTCAGAAAGAGCAGCAGGCCTGGATCGCATCGCTTCAACGGTCGAACCCGTCGGCGGCGGGGCAGATTGTCGCTAATAGCCAGTGTGGCGGTGGCTATCCTTTCTGCAAGGCGACGCCAGACTCGACGCAGCGCAGCGGTGGATTCCAGGCGTTCGGTAATGCTCGTGAGTGCGTGAACTATGTCCAGTGGCGGATTTACCGGCTGACTGGTCGCAACGAGCTTCACGGCAACGCCAAGGACTGGTCGGCAGTTGCCAACAGTAGCGCCAAGGCTAACACGGCCGGTATCATGACGGGTGGCAAGAACGGTCACATCGTCTGGGTTGAGCAGGTCGGAACGGGTGCGTATGAAGGGCAAATCTATGTGTCCGAGTATAACTGGCGACCGTATTCTTACACCGAGCGTTGGGCGCCAATTAGCGCCTTTAACGGCGGCTTTTATGATCCACTAGGATAAGGCGGCCAAGAATAATATTCATACAAGCGCCCGCGCTATGTGCGCCTTCAGCTAGTTGCTGGCTTTTGTGCTAAAATGGTTATGAATGTTGAAGCAAGGAGGGGAATAAGTTGGCTACGGAAGAGAAACTGCCAGATGTCAAGGTAAGGAAAGATAGCAAGCGGCCGCATAGCGATCGGCCAGAGAAGAAGTCGGGGCGTGGTTACGGTGTTTACGTCACGGTGCTGGTCGGCGTGCTGGCGGGCTTACTGGGTTTTGTGATTGGCACGCGGGCACAGAATGTTTCAGTGACGAAGCTGGATTATTCGAGCCTAAACGATGTTTATAATGCCTTGTCGGCGAAATTTGATGGCAATCTAGATAAGCAGAAGCTGCTGGTTGGTGCTGCTAAAGGCATGGTTGATGCTGCGGGTGATACTTATACCGAGTATATGACGGCGGAAGAATATAACGATCTCGAAGGTGAGCTATCTGGTAGCTTTAGCGGGATTGGTGTCGAAATCGGTCCGAACAAGGACGGCGTGCTAAGTATTATTAACACGTTGGATGGCAGCCCAGCTCAAAAGGCGGGACTCAAGGCGGGCGACCTAATCGAAAAGGTTGATGATAAGGACGCGACCAAGTGGACGACTAGCCAGGCAGCCGTAGCAATTCGTGGCGATAAGGGAACGAACGTTAAGATTACTGTAGTGCGGGACGGCGAAGAGAAAACCTATACTGTTACACGTGACACGATTAGCAATCCGAGCGTCAAATGGGAGATCAAGGACAATATTGGCTATATGCGTATCTCTGATTTCGGCGAAGACACGGCGGAATTGGCTGAGAAGGCGGCAAACGAGTTCAAGAGCAAGAACGTTAAGGGCGTTATTCTTGACCTTCGCGATAATACTGGCGGTTATGTTGACGCCGCTAAGGCTGTGAGCAGCCTCTGGCTCGACGAGGGCACGGTGATTACTACCGAACGTAGCAACAAGGGCGTCATTGATACTGTTAGGGCAACGGGTGACAGCCCACTCAAAGGCGTGCCAACCGTGGTGCTAATTAACGGTGCGACGGCCAGTGCGAGCGAAATTACGGCCGGTGCCTTGCGAGACAATGCGGGTGCAAAGCTAGTCGGCACCAAATCATTCGGCAAGGGCCTAGTGCAGGAGGTTGTCGACCTCAGAAATGGTGATAAGCTCAAGGTGACAGTGGCCAAGTGGTATACGCCGAGTGGCGTCAATATCAATAAGTCTGGACTCAAGCCAGATACCGAAGTCAAGATGACAACCGAAGAATACAATAGCGGTAACGATACTCAGCGAAATAAAGCAGTGGAGATTATAGATAATGAGTAGCAATATCGAGGGGGCGAAAAGCACCCCCACCGAGAAATCGGCTGACGAAGGCAAGAAGCGAATTCTAATCGTCGAGGATGATGACACCCTAGCTGAGGTCTACGAGCAGCGTCTAAAGTTCGAAGGCTTCAGCACTTGGCGTAGTCCGAACGGCGAGCGGGCGCTCAAGGACGCGATCAACTTCCACCCCAATTTAATCTTGCTGGATGTGATGATGCCTAATCTAAATGGCTTTGACGTGCTAGATATTCTGCGCAATACACCCGAGACGAAGGATGCTAAGATTATCATGCTCACGGCACTGAGCCAGCCCAAGGATGCTGAAAAGGCGCGCGAACTGGGTGCAGATGACTTCCTCGTCAAATCACAGATGGTAATTGGCGACGTGGTGGCGCGAATTAAGAAAAAGCTCGGCTGCTAATTTGCTAAATAGTTAAATTTCTGATAAATTATACAGTATGATTACTAGTAGCCAAAAGTTGGCGGCGATTCAATCGACGCAATTACACGACGGTGATGTCGGTTCATCGTCCGCGCAGGTGGCAGTTTTGACCGCGCGTATCAATCAAATTACCGAGCATATGAAGCAGAATAAGCATGACTATATGGCGCGACGCGGTCTAGTTCAGATGGTCGGCAAACGCAAGAAGCTACTGCGTAGCCTAGAAAAGAACGACTACGACCAGTATAAGAAAGTCATTGAGACCCTAGGCCTACGTAAGTAAGAAAATCCCCGCTACGAGTGGGGATTTTCTATGCTATAATACCGCTAATGGCTTATGAGACAAGGCGCGAGCGGCGTTTACGCCGTGAAGCGGAGCAGCGGGCAGCGGCGCGAACGAGGCTGAATGCTTTCTTTGCGGCGGTTCTATTGATTGCGCTATTTGTCTTTATCGTAATTTACCTTAGCCACCAGCGAATCGAATTTAGTGGCGAGAAATCTACCGCTAAATCCACGAGGCAGAGCTTCGGCGCTAACGAGGCCAACAATAAGTCTGCAGAACAGAACGTAACCCCGCGAGCGCAAGAGATCATAGCAGCTCTGCCAAATAAAATTACTGAAATTAATGGCAATCTCGGTATCAAAGAGCGTAGCAGCCTGACGAACTTGCCGACAAATACTTCAACGGCTGTGGTCATTATTGACGTGAGCGATAAGGGACGGGGTAGTGCCAACTATAACGGCAGCGTACAGTTTACCAGTGCTAGCACCTATAAACTTTGGGTGGCATATATGATGGTGCGGGATGTCGAGTCGGGGCGCCGCACCTGGAATAGCCGAATTAACGGCACGACTTGGGATAATTGCTTTACCAAAATGATCGTCAATAGTGACAATGTTTGTCCCGAGACCTACTTATCTGCCAATGGCTATGACAAGCTCGACCAAACGGTGGCGAAACTCGGCATGAGCGGGCAAACCGTCTTCACTCCGGGCAATATGCGTACATCGGCGAGTGACCTTGCTTTAATTCTGCAAAAGCTCTATAAAGGCGAGCTAATGAACGAAGAAAATAAAAACAAACTTTATGGCCTGATGTCGCGCCAGCAATTTCGCCAAGGCATTCCAACGGGCGTAGGCGATAAGGCCGTTGTCTACGATAAAATTGGCTGGCTCGATGAAATTGTCAACGATGCGGCGATTGTCCATGGGGGCAAGGGTGACTATATTCTCGTCATCATGACCAATGGCGAATCGTGGCAGTATGTGGCGCAGCTCGCGGCGTGGATTAACACTGAGATGAATAAATAGCCCCGCCTATGTTAAAATAGTAGCGTTAGTTAAATTGGGTTAGCGGTGGATATACTTTCAGGTTGCCGAGTGTCAGCGTGAGATTATATACGCTACTAACCCCAAGGAGGAAATCATGACAAAAATGATTCAGACGGGCAAGGATATTATCAAAGTTTCGACCGAGTGGCTCGGGCGAGAACTGTCGCTCGAAGTTAATCACGTTGGCTTTCGCGCCAGTGGCTCAGTGGTGGTGCGTTATGGCGACACGGTGGTGCTCGGCATGGTTAATAGCGGCGATGTTAATCCGGCACTCGATTACTTCCCGCTGTCAGTGGACTATGAAGAGAAGTTCTATGCCAGTGGCAAAATTAGTAGCAGCCGCTTTAATAAGCGCGAAGGTAAGCCGTCAGATGAAGCGGTGCTAGTGGGACGCCTCATTGATCGTCCAATCCGCCCACTCTTTCCAAAGGGCTATCGTAATGAATGCCAGGTGGTGACGACGGTGCTAGCGAACGATCCGGCCTACCGCCCAGATGCAGTGGCGATGATTGCGGCGTCGACCGCCCTATTACTGGCGGGCGTGCCGTTCGATGGACCAGTCGCAGGCCTGCGGGTTGGTCTCGACAAAGACGGCAAGTTTAAGGCCTTTATGAGCCGAGACGAATTAGAGACGGGCAAGCTCGATCTCTTTGTCGCCGTTAAGGATCAAAAGGTGATGATGGTTGAAGCGGGCGCCAAGGAGGCTAGCGAAGAGACCTTAATTGACGCGATGAAGTGGGTGGTGGAGAATGCCCAACCGGCTCTTGATCTGCAGCGTGAATTAATCGCCAAAGTTCAGCCTGCCCAGCAGGAATACGAGCTAACTTTGCCCGACGAAGAGATTATCGCTAAGGTTGATGAATACATGACGGATAAGCTAACCGACGATTTGCATATTCCTTATCCAGAACGAAATCCAAAGGTGGATGTAATTAAGAGCGAAGCGCTAGAACATTTTGCTGCCGATTACACTGATGAAGAGTGGGCGGAAGTCGAGACTGACTACACTGAAGCGATTGACATGGCCGTCAAGAAGAATGTACGTCAGGGTATTATCACCGAGGGCGTGCGGCCTGACGGGCGGAAATTGGACGAAATTCGCCCGATTACTTGCGAAGTTGATGTGCTACCGCGGGTGCACGGCTCAGCGCTCTTTACGCGCGGCCTGACGCAGGCGCTCAACATTGTAACACTTGCGCCGCTATCTGATAGTCAGCTAGTTGACACCATGGAAGTAACTGATGGTGAACGGCGTTATATGCACCACTACAATGCGCCGGGCTATACCGTGGGTGAAGTGAAGCGTATGGGTGCACCAGGCCGACGCGAGATCGGGCATGGATATTTAGCAGAGCGGGCGCTCCTGCCGATGCTACCGAGCAAGGAAGACTTTCCCTACGCGATTCGCTCAGTGACGGAAATTATGAGCCAAAATGGGAGCACTTCGATGGCAGCGACGTGCTCATCTTGCATGGCACTAATGACGGCGGGTGTGCCGCTACGGCGTCCAGTATCTGGCGTGGCGATGGGGCTAATGATTGACGGTGATCGGCACTATGTGCTGACTGACCTCGCCGACCAGGAAGACTTTGCCGGCGATATGGACTTTAAGTGCACTGGCACTAGCGAGGGTGTGACGGCGCTTCAGATGGATATGAAGGTGCACGGCATTGACGTCGATATCTTGAGTGAAGCTTTACAGCGGGCGAAAACGGCGCGGGCTGAGATCCTGGCGAAGATGTTAGCCGTCATTCCTGAGTCTAGAAAGGAGCTATCGCCCTATGCACCTAAGATCGAGAAACTGCAGATTAAAACGGATAAGATTGGCACGGTCATTGGTAAGGGCGGTGAGACTATCACTAAGATTACCAGCGAAACTGGCGTGCAGATTGACATTACTGAGGACGGTCTAGTGACGTTTGCGACTAATGATGCGGCAGCAATGCAGCACGCGGTAGACTGGGTCAAGAGCCTTGTGGAAGAGCCAGAAGTTGGCAAAATTTACCGCGGTACAGTAGTGGGGTTAAAGGACTTCGGCGCCTTCATTAATATCATGCCTGGGGTCGACGGTATGCTGCACGTCAGCAAGATTGTAGATCACCGTATCAAGTCGCCGGCAGACGTGCTAAAGATGGGCCAAAAGGTTAATGTCAAGCTCACCATGATTGATGACAAAGGACGCCTGAGCCTCACGATGTTGGGCGTAGATCAAGATAAGTTAGCGTAGAAAATGGCAACGGCAATAATTACTGGTGGGAGTAGTGGCCTAGGGCTCGAGTTCGCACGAGCTCTAGCTAGCCAGGGCTATAATCTAGCAATTATCGCTCGCGGCGAAGCAGCGCTAGCGGCCGTATGCGGTGAGCTTAGCCAAAAGTACCACATTAAAGCGCGGGGCATTTCGGCGGATCTATCCGATAGACGTGTAGCTGACCAGATAGTGAGCCTCATCGATCATACTCATGACCTAGCCTACTTTGTCAATAATGCCGGCTTTGCTGTGCATCTCGACATGACGGATGATAGTAAAGAGGCACGGCGGGCGCACGAAGCGGCGGCGCAGGTGATGGGCATTAATGTGGTGCTATTTAGTACTGCGGCTGCTAAGGTAATGAAAAGGCAAGGCTACGGCCACATTATTAATGTGGCCAGCACGGCGAGTTTGACTTTTCAGGGACATTATTCGGCACTTAAATCCTACGTGGTGACGTTTACCGAGAGCGTGGCGCTAAACCTTCGTGGCACAGGTGTTTGGGCGACGGCGGTTTGTCCGTCGTGGATGAAGACTAACTTTCACCGTGAAGCGGGCCTCGGCGAACCGAATATTCCCAGTTGGCTATATATGCAGCCGACTAAGGTGGTGCAGGCAGCGCTAAAAGGCGCGAAAAAAGGCAAAGCGGTAGTAGTGCCGACAATCCGCTGGAAGATTATCTATTGGTGGCTCGACCATGGCCCGATCGCCTGCCGGCGCCACTTTACGATGTGGTATCTAAATAACGGTAATTATAGCAAGAAGCATTAACATACTCTTATGGATAAATCTCTTGCGCTCGACGAACTTCGCTCTAAAATCCTCGCCGATAACGTCTGCCCAGATCTCGCTCATACTGCTACGCAGCTCGTCATGGGCGACGGCAACCCTGACGCCGATATCGTCTTTATTGGCGAAGCACCAGGCAAAAGCGAAGACGAGCAGGGCAAACCATTCGTAGGCGCTTCGGGCAAGTTTCTAAACGAGATGTTGGCGTCAATTAATCTGAAACGCGAGGACGTCTATATTACTAACATCGTAAAGTATCGTCCGCCGAACAACCGCGACCCGTCGACGGAAGAGAAGCGGGCGTTTTGGCCCTATCTGATGCGGCAGCTAGAAATAATCGATCCGAAAGTCATCGTCACACTCGGGCGACATGCGGGTGGCTGCTTTATTCCAGATATTCACATTTCGCGCGACCATGGTCATGCCCGCAAAGTGCGCCTGACACGTGATGGGCGCGAGTATGATTGGCTAGTTTTGCCGCTCTATCATCCCGCCGCCGCTCTCTACAACGGTGGCATGCGCCAAACCTTGCTAGACGACTTTCAGAAAATAAAACTTTAATATAATTTTCACCCCCCCCAGGGGAGGGTAGATAAAATTTACTCATCGGGTGGGGTCTATTTGCAAACTATCCATTTCTAGTGTATTATTGAACTAAGTAATTTGAAGGAGTATTAAGTATGTCTCATGTTAAAGCTGGTGGCAGCTCAAAAAATAATCACAATAATGCCGGCCATCGCCTAGGTGTTAAGCGCTTTGGTGGTCAGAAGGTTAGTGCTGGCGAGGTAATCGTCCGTCAAGTTGGAGCGAGTAAGATTGCCGGTCCTGGCACTTACACTAGCCGCAACTTCACGATCCATGCCGCTAAGGATGGTGTCGTCAAAATGGCAACGCGCAAGGTGCGCACCTTTACTGGTAAGACCGTTCCACGTGTTCAAGTCAGCGTAGAGTAGTACTGCATTGTATTGCACTTAAGCCCTCGCTATCGCGAGGGCTTAAGTTTTTTCTTCTCACAGCATTTTTCTCACAACCGCTAGCTCTCGTCCGACGATCTGCTCAGGGCGACGATAGACTAGGCCATAGCCAAGCTGCTTATTGTACCTATAGCGCTCAATGCTCTTGAGACACGGCAAATGATAGATCTTACCCCTCACTTGCCAACATGGCACAGCGACGCACAGCCCCGCACCTTGTGGCAGTGTCACCGAGATATTTTGTAGGAATTTTCCAATAATGATATCGCAGGTCTTAATGTTTTGCTCTAACTCGCTATTCGACGGTGGAGTAGTGTACGGTCGTCCTAGATAGCACTCGGTGGCAATGATATTGGCGTCATAGCTAGCCCTCTCTTTAGAGGGGACAGATGAGCTTTGCTTATCAGGCGCGCTTTTGCCGCCCGTCGCATCCGCTACAAATAGCGTTGTTCTTTCGCTTGTCTTGGCGTGCAATCTCTCGTCCGCCCACGCCAGATTGGCTTTAGTATTATCTATCATTTGCGGATTTAGATCTGAGCCGATTAGCTTTTTGAACAGTGGTGAAGCGTGGTCGCCGTCTCGCATTAATGCTGCTTCGATGAGAACCGTCCCAGTCCCACAATACGGGTCATATATATTAAGCGGCGCATCCTTTGATAGATCACTAGCGCCCACAGCTAGATTGATAATAGTCTGTGCTAGCTTGGGCGGCAGCATGCCATTGTGGGCATCGCGACGTGGCTTCTCGCGGTCGCGCACGGTGTAGCTATCGATATTTTGCACAAATAATGTGGTGGCAACAATGATTTTGTCGCCGTTCTTGACGAAATTCAGTTCAACTTTTTTATTATTCCCGCGTGCCAAGCCATTATGCAAAACCGTGGCGGTAGAGAGGGTGCCGCTTTTATCTAATAAGAGTCGCACGCTGCTGATATCCAGCATTTCACTGAGAGTCTGTTTGGCGATAGCACCAATTTGCCGCGCCGTCTTGTTGGCGTCATGAAAGCCATAGAGCGACAGCCCCACAGTCACTTTACCGCAAACGCCAGTAAATATTTTTTTACTCAAAGTGGTAGCCGACCTAGCATCAAGCGAGAAATCGTCATCGACTACGGTCATGATCTTGACTGCGCTTCCGAGTCGCCAAGCGTCAGCTAAGGCTGCATCTTTATCGATATTTAACATTGCAAATCGCCGTTCAATCTGCTGTGGCTTTTTGCTGTAAACCGCTTCTATCTCTGCTAAACCAATTTCTGGCTGTCTGCCCAGTTGAAACAAAATCATAGTTCTATTATACCTTGCAATGTTATAATATTCTTATGTCAAAGTTTCGGGAGGACTTTCAGCGGAGCTATACTGAGGCAAAAGAGGCGGCGCACCACAAAAAACGGGGCGCACGGTTCTATATCAGTATTGTTACTTTCATTTTGATTGCGATTGTTATCTGGAATACGCGTAGCGAGATGGCGCAGGCGTTTCAGCTAATGACGAAGGCGAATATTTGGGTCTTACTACTGATTATTCCAGTGCAATTTTTCTCTTATCTCGCCAGCGCCGAAATTTTCTTGACCTATCTACGTGGTCGAGGGCAGCTAAAGGACGTCTCGACAGTGGGATCAACTTCTATGGCATTGGAGTTTAACTTTGTCAATCACGTCTTCCCGACAGCAGGTGTTAGCGGGGCATCATATATGATTTGGCGCCTGGGCAAACTCGGCGTGCCGGCGGGGCAGGCGATGATGTCGCAGATTATCAACTGGATTTCGCTCGGTAGCACCTTTATCATCATGATGATTATCTCGTTAATCATTACTACAGCCGAGAACAAGGCGGCTAACTGGCTAATTATGGCGACGACGATTGCGGCGGTAGCGCTGGTGCTTGTGCTAATTTTTGGCAGTTTCCTAATTGGCAGTCGCGAACGCCTGATGAGCTTTGGTAAGTGGCTGGCACGCCATATCAATAATTTCGGCCACAAGGTGCTAAAGCGAAAGAAGCCGCCAATGCGGATGCAGGCGGTAGAAGATTTTGTCAACGATTTCTTTGATGATTTTCAAGCGATCAAGCAGGACAAGGCGCTTCTCAAGGGACCGATTGTCTGGGGCTTCATCAGTAACCTCTTGGACGTAATGCTCATTGCGATCGCCTTCTGGTCGCTAGGCTATCCGATCGACCTCGCTTTACTACTAATTGGCTTTGGAGCGGCCTCGGTGGGTGCCTTTGCGATGGCGACGCCGGGCGGCGTGGGTGCTTACGAAGCGGTAATGATCGGTGTTCTCGTGGCGGGCGGTGCGCCGACCGAGATGGCGTCAGCGGGTACGATCTTGTCGCGCGTTATTCTAATTATCGGCACGATTGTCGTGGGTGCTGTGGCGTATCATCGTACGATGACAAAATACGGCCAGCCTGATTACCAGGCGGCGAGCAAGGCAGACAAAAAGCGGGACGACGAACGAGAAAAGATGAAGCAGAGCAGCATTAAGAAGACGTCAAGTGCCAGCTCTGGCAAAAAATCCGAGGCGACTAAATAATGGACAACACGCCTGAGTTCACCGTTAGTCAAGCGATTGCCGTCTTTAATCAAATTCTTGAGACGGCGACGCCGAACATTATTGTTACGGGGGAAGTGGCGAACTACAAGGTTAATCAGGGTAAATGGGTCTTCTTTGACCTCAAGGATGACAGCGGAATTCTTAGTTGCTTTCTGCCGCTATGGCAGCTCAGAGTAGCCATTCAGGACGGCATGAAGGTAAAAGTGCGAGCACGCCCAAATATTACTAAATGGGGTAAATTTAGCCTAACGGCGTTAACCATTCAGCCGATAGGTGAGGGTTCAATTAAGAAATCCTTCGAATTGCTAAAGACGAAGCTTAGCAAAGAAGGTCTCTTTGACCAGAGCCGCAAGCGCCCACTACCGACTTTGCCCCGCCATATCGGCGTAATTTCATCGGTGGACGCGGCGGGCTATAAAGACTTTATTAAAATTATCACGGCGCGCATGGGCGGACTAACGATTGACGTCATTTCAACGCAGGTGCAGGGTGCGGCAGCGGCTGACCAAATAATCACGGCGGTGCGGCAGTTTAATGAGCTAGCCGACCCGCCCGAAGTGCTAGCGATTCTACGCGGTGGCGGTAGCCGAGATGACTTAGCGGTATTTGATGATGAGAAGCTCGCCCGCACTGTGGCGGCGTCGCGCATCCCGGTGATTACGGGCGTGGGACACGAAGTCGATACAACGCTAATTGACTTAGTGGCGGATAAACGGGCATCGACTCCGTCGAATGCAGCGGAGCTACTCGTGCCTAATCGGCGTGAACTAATTCAACGAGCGGATGACAGCTTAGTCCGAATGGTGGACGGCCTGGAGCGACAATTGCAGGACCAGCAAAGCCACTTAGTACGATCGACTGATCGTCTGACTAACGCTATGCAGCGATGCTATCAAGAAATTACGCAGCGGGCTAAATCGCTAGCGCAGACCTTAACGGCGTATGATCCGCGAGCGGTGCTAAAGCGGGGTTATGCTATTGTGTGGCGCGATCAGCATGTCGTTCAGACGGCGGGCGTGGGCGATAATTTGACAGTTGAGACGACAAAGCAACTAATCGAGACGGAGGTGAAGAGTGTCCGAGACAAATAAAGTCGTAAATGATAAGGTGAGAGAGCTAGACGGTGACAAGGGCGGCGCGGGGGATGGCGAATTTGTCGCTCTCAGCCTAAACGAACTAATGGCCAAGCTGGATGAAACTGTGGCATGGTTCAATAGTGGCAATGTGAATATCGACGCGGCGACCGAGAAATTCGATTATGGCAGCCGCCTAGTCGCCGAAATTAAATCCCGTTTGGCGGTAACGGAAAATAAGATCAACCAAATCAAGCTCAGGCTAGAGAAGTAGCAATTTTCACTCTCCCCTATGGGGGGGGTGGCAACTGTGAGAAGAAGGCAATGACTGCTTCATGTTGACATTTCATCATGCTTGTGCTACTATAATGGTGTTTCAGGTGAATAACTGATTTAGGAGTTGAAAAAATAACTATGAATAATTTTAATAGAAGCTACAACAGTAGTTATCAGCCAGATGAACGCTATTATAGCGAACGTCGAGCGGCGCGCGAAGCTCATCGTGAGGAACAGCGCGAGCATGAGGAGAAGGTGAGTCGTCTCAAGAAAGTTATCGGCGCGGGTGCCGCTGCTATCTTCGCCGTCACAATGGTGACGGGCGGGGCGGATGCAATCGCAAATGCCTACAAGAAGACTCAGCCGGTGGAAGAAGTTGCAACTGAGCGCGTTAAGGTCCATTCGGGTGATACCGCTTGGGATTACGCCAAGGCGGCGAAACAGGATATCCATGATTACAATGAAGAGCATCCCGATAACCCAGTTCGCGGTAACGCCAGCCTCGATATAATTCGGACGGATATCCAGAACGATAATCCCGACAAGAACATTGGGGAGCTGCAACCGGGTGACACCTTAATCATCCCTGACTACACTCCAAACGAATCAGATTAAACCTATCTCGAGTTAAATTATCCCCACCTAGTCTCGGCGGGGATTCTTATTATTTTTATACGTTTATGCTAAAATGTAGGCATGAAACTTATCCAAAAATGGTGGGGCAAGGCGAGTGATCAACGTGGAGCCGTCAATCCAATGTTGATTGTGACGATTTTGCTCTCGGCGCTCTTGATAGTGGCGGCCGGTGGCTTCGTCTGGGCGTATATGCAGATGACCGATTATAAGAATAATGCCCAGCAAATGGTCGATGCGGCGGTCGCTGATGCTAAGAAGGTGCAGCAGGATGCCGACGAGAAGCACTTTAAGGAAGAGGACAAAAAGCCGAATCGCAGTTATGTTGGTCCATCAGAGCTTGGTTCGGTGCGCTTTAACTATCCTAAGACGTGGGCAGGTTTCACCCAGCAGAGTGATGATAGCAGAGGTCTAGCGGTTTACTTCTATCCCTATATAGTGCCAGTTATCAAGGATGGCGTCAGCGTCTACGCACTCCGCGTCAAGGTTGTCACGCAGTCCTATGATGACGTACTAAAGAATTTTGAGAGTCGAGTTAAGGATGGCAAGGCGACGGCGTCGACTATTGTCGTTGGCAAGACCGACACCTTTAGCGGCTATGATGGCGTGCGCATTGATGGCCAGGTAACCGACACTATTACTGGCGCAGCAGTTATCTTTAAGGTGCGCGACAAGACGCTCGAACTCTTTTGTGATAGTTCGGATTATATGAACGATTTCAATAATACCATTCTCAAGACGTTGCAGTTCCAGCCATAATCTAACTAGCCTCGCTGTGCTATAATAAAGCCAATGAAGGTGGAGGGGGCTGACATTGGTGAGGCGGCGTTACGGCTCGTAGCGCAGGATCTAATGGCGCCCCTGTCGGTGATGCGGCAGTTATCTTTTGAGCTAGACAATGACGCTAAGCTATGCGGTTCAGCGGCGGCAACGAATGCGACCGCCGAGATGCGAACAATCATTGAGCAGGCTTTTCAATTAGTGGATAAGCTAAAACTTTTGTCTGACAGTGAACATGAAGTTGCGCTTGAACCGATATCAATTAATGGCCTATGTCATGATATCGGCGAAGAGCTAAAGCCGTTAACGAGCGAACGTCGCTGCGCCTTGCACTTTGCTGTGCCACACCGCGATATTGTCGTGACGGGGAACTATAATGCGCTTAAATCAATTATGCGCGGCTTTTTAACGGATGCTACGCACTATATTAGGACGCCAAGTAGTAAAGATGGCCAGTTAAACGAACTAACCCTAAAAGTTGTTCCGCACGGTGATGGTCTGGTGTCGTTTCTAATCCGAGATAATGGTCCAGCTATTAACTTAAAGCAAAGTATTGCCAATCTTGCTACTAGTCAAGTGGCAACGATCGACGGTCGCCCCTTGTCTAGTGGGCTAAATTTGCTACTCGCGGATAATGCCCTAAAGGCAATGAACGGCGAACTGCTAGTTCACAACCACCGGCAGGGCGGGGCAACGATTGAGACTAGACTAATGAGGAGTCGGCAGCTAACGCTTCTGCGGGGCGCGAATGAGCAGTAAATACCTCTTAATTGTTGATGACGATCAGACTTTTCTCGGTAGTCTCAAGTCAACTTTAACGGCGCGAGGTTATAGCGTCGTGACCAGCACTGATCCGCGTATGGCGGCGCAGATGTTCGACCTCTGTCCGATTGGCGCGGTTATCCTTGATATGCACCTAGGCGAATCCAACGCCATCTCGCTATTAAATGAACTGGCATCCTACGATGACACGCTAAAAATTCCGAAGGTTATCTTGTCGGCCAGCGGCAGTGAGCTGAAATTGGGTGATTTTAAACAGTTTGGCGTCAAAGCGATTTTTGACAAGCGTTATTACACGATTGAGGAGCTATGCCAATCAATTTAAAAACGCCGGCACTAGTATTGCGGAGGGTAAATTTCGGCGAAGCTGATCGGGTGCTAACGCTTTTAACGCCAGATAACGGCCAAGTGGCAGCGATCGCCCACGGTGTACGGCGAACTAAATCAAAGTTGGCGGGCGGGATTGAGCTATTTGCTCTGTGCGAGCTTTGCCTAGTTAAAGGTGATAACAATACATCGGGCATGTGGACGGTAACGTCGTCGAGTATAAAAACTTTCTATCAGAGTATTTTAAGTGACTACAACCGCCTGCAATTTGGCTACGAGGTGCTAAAGCGGGCTAACGACCTTAGTAGCTTTATTGAAACGCCAGAGCTATTTGTGGATATTGATGGCGCTTTGCAAATGCTCAATATTCCGAGCGTCGATGTACGCCTGACGAAAGCGTGGCTTTATCTACACTTAGCGCGGCTCAGGGGAGGTGAGCTGAATTTATCCTATGACGACGAAGGAAATCGCCTAGTGCCAGATACCAAATATAATTTCAGCGTCGCTAATCGAGCGTTACACCAAAGCGAGCAGGGTAAGTATGACGCCAATATTATTAAGCTACTGCGCGTTTTGAGCCGTGGTGAAGCGAGCCTAGCAGCACGGCTCAAAGTGGATGACGACGTTTTGGCTGATGCGCTATATCTCGCCACGGTGGCTATCGAGAGCTGCTAATAATGCTATAATATTAAACATGGACGATATTATTTCACTATGTAAGCGGCGAGGCATTATTTTTCAGGGGTCAGATATCTATGGCGGTCTGGCGGGCACGTGGGATTGGGGCCCCTTAGGTGTGGTACTAAAGCGTAATGTGATGCAGACGTGGTGGCGCTACTTTGTTGAGCGGCGCACGAATATGTACGGCGTGGATGCGGCGATCATTATGAATCCAAAGGTCTGGGTGGCGAGCGGTCACGCGGCAACCTTTGCTGACCCGATGGTTGAGGATATGGTGAACCACCGGCGCTATCGGGCGGATCACCTGCTTAAGGATGCGGACATCGAAGCCGATGATGGCATGAGCGACGCTGAGCTAACGAAGCTAATTGCAGATAATGGCATTAAGTCACCCGACGGCAATCCGCTGGGCGCGGTGAAGCGCTTTAACATGATGTTCCGCACGACAGTGGGGGCGACGGAGAGTGATGACGCGGTGGCGTATCTTCGTCCTGAGACGGCTCAGGGTATCTTTACTAATTACAAGAACGTGGTGGATACGGTTTATCCAGCGGTGCCGTTTGGCATTGCCCAGCAGGGTAAGGCATTTCGTAACGAAATTAGCCCGCGCGATTTCATCTTCCGCAGCCGCGAGTTCGAACAGATGGAGATTGAGTATTTCGTTCACCCAGATAAATGGGAAGAAGCGTTTGAGCATTGGCACGACGAGGTGCATAACTTCCTAGAGAAGGAAATCGGCCTACCAGCCGACATGATTCATGACTACGAAGTGCCAGAGAAGGACCGGGCACATTATAGCGATCGCACAATTGACGTCGAGTTCGACTATCCAATCGGGCGGGAAGAGCTAATGGGTATTGCCTATCGGACGGACTTTGATCTTCGCAATATCGAGCGGGCGACGGGCAAGTCGATGGAATACCGGCCAAAGGATGGCAGCGAGCCGTTCGTGCCACACGTCATCGAGCCGTCGTTCGGTGTTGAACGCCTAATTATGGCGATTCTAACTGCATGCTATCAGACGGACGAAGTTGGCGGCAGCCAGCGCAAGGTTTTGAAGCTACCAAAGAGTCTGGCACCGATTCAGGTAACCGTATCGCCACTACTAAAGAATAAGTCAGAACTAGTCGGTAAAGCCCGTGAGATTTATGATAGCCTGATTTCGGCGATGCCGGGCAAAGTCAGCTGGGATGACAGCGGTAATATTGGTAAGCGCTATCGCAAGGCAGACGAAATTGGCGTGCCACACTGCGTGGTGGTAGATTTCGACACGCTGACAGATAACGCCGTCACGGTACGCGACCGCGATACAACGCAGCAAGAGCGCATAGCGATTGATAAGCTAGCGAAATACTTAGCTAAATAATTCTATTCTCTCCCCTGCATAGCGGGGGGAGAGTTGGTAGCCGCAAGGCTGACGAGAGAGGACTCTAAAAACCCTCCGCCAATGGCGGAGGGCAAATAATTTCTTGGTGTGCCCGACAGGATTTGAACCTACGACCTTCAGTTC
>JAKPIF010000026.1 GCA_029549925.1 bacterium
TACCGTCCGCCACCACAAAGCTATCATCAATAAAAAGCCCCGCATAGTCACTAATGCCCCACCATTCGGACGATTTGTCCACCGTAAAGGTCAAGTTGCTTGTGCTGTTCTTATAATAGCGGCTATCCGATAGCGCCACGCGCACGTTTCTCGGCTCAACGACAATTCTCTTAAATGCTGCTAACCACAGCTTCGCTAGCTCATTATAGCCCTGCTCGGTCATATGTAGCCCCTCGACCAATAAGCTTTGGTTCTTTGCAAAATAATCGTACGCCGCACGGTCGCCGAGAAAGACTGTTTTGCCATCCACTAGTTCAGGCAGACGGGCGTTAATCTCGCGCATTTTAGCATCATCGTTATGACTAGTGAATGGCACTTCGTTAACGATTATTACCTTAGCGTCAGCTTCATCCCGCAGCCGCTCCGTAATATTTCTGAGATTGCTAATCGTCTCATCGGCTGGTATCTTTTGTCCCACGTCATTCGTGCCGAGCATAATCTGCACGATTTCCACTTTATTATCCTTAAATTTAGTCAGGGCGTTGCTCAACAAATGATCCCGCCAATCGGTCGTTGTCGAACCATTGAGGCCAGTGTTAATCGCTTTGTAACCTTTGCCCAGCATTTTCACTTCGTCGGTCGGTGCTGGCGTCGCTTTGGCGCAGCAGCCATAGGTTAGCGAATCGCCGACAAAGCCGATCGTTTTAGAGTAGGGTATGTCGAGCGAGAAATTATTCACTTTTAGACTTTCTTCCGCCTTACCCGTCGATGCCAGCCGGCTACTCTGCCCCTTATTGATTTTATCTTTACTAACTACGCTATTGACGTACCATGCGATTAGCGCCGCGCCAAATAGAGCCCCCACAAAAAGTAGTCCGCTCAAGATACGCTTAGCGTGGTGGCGCTTATTTGCCGATGGTTTAAGACTTTTCTTTACTTTGGAATTCAGATTTGTCCGATACACTGTTTTATTATAGCCCAAATCGCCACCCTCGGCGACGCCTAGCCGCCGAGGGCCTTGACTAACTCAGCGCCGAACCAGCCTCGGCCGTTAGTTCTTCGCTTTTATACAGATTCCGATACGCCCTGCAGGATTTCATTAATTCATCGTGGTTCCCCGCGGCCGCAATAACACCGTTATCTAGCATATAGATCATATCGGCATTCACGATCGTAGACAGGCGGTGAGCAATCATGATCACAGTTTTATCTTGTAGAGTATTGATCGCCTCGCTAATGGCAGCCTGCGTTTCATTGTCCAAGGCGCTCGTTGCTTCATCAAAGATTATCACCTTACTACCCCTGAGGAGCGCCCGCGCAATAGCAATTCGTTGTTTTTGTCCGCCCGATAGCTCCACGCCATTCTCGCCCAAGACACTGTCATATTTATCGGGCAAATTCATAATATAATCATCAATTTGCGCTACCTGGCAAGCGGCTCGAATTTCCGAGAGCGTCGCGTCAGGCTTGGCAAGTTCCAGGTTGTCGCGTACGGAAAAATTAAATATATACGGTGACTGGCTAATCTCGGTAATGTTATCCCGAATCGCATCCTTAGTTAGGCTATCAATTGGCGCATCATCAATATAGATCTCGCCGCTTCCTTTGTGGTACAAGCGCGTTATTAAATTAGCAATTGTCGTTTTGCCAGCGCCTGAACGACCAACGAAAGCCACTTTAGTATTTGGTTTAATGTCGAATGCCACATCATTTAATACTTTACGATTTGGCGAATTGCTATAGCTAAAGCTCACATGCTCGAACTTAATTTCACCCCGCGGCCGAGGCAGATCGGCCACGCCGAACTCCTCTTTTTGGTAGCTTTCACCATCAATGATTTGAAAGATTCGATTGCAACTCACGTTAAAGCTACTGGCGCTATTCACGATATCAGCGACCCATCCTGTAATTGAAGCAATCCTTCCCCAATAAATTACAATAATAAGCATATTGGCGACGCTCAGCCAGCCATGGCTAATTAAAAATATGCCCAGGGCAATATTACCCGTATATAAAAGACCCCTAAAAAGCGAATATAGCACATTAAGGTTGCTGCGACTCTCCGTTATGCTATTACTGGCCATAATCGCCTGATTTACTTTTTTACTTATACGATTATTCGCCGCAGTGCCAGCGTTCAAAAGACGCACATCCCTAAAGCCGCGGATAATCTCTGTTAGCAGGCCCACGCTCTCGTCTTTTAGCTGTCGTTGTTGACGTTTGGTCTTACGAAAACTAGCATTGCGACGAGATGAAAACAGAATTAACGCGGTTAGTGCAATTAGCCAATAGACGAAGAACTGCCAGCTAATCATCGCCACCAAAACTATTACAAATAATCTGGGCACAACCTCAAATACAGCATCGATCAGATCAGTCGCATCACTGAAGATTGAGCCGCAATCGTTAACCACCCGCTCGGTATAATATCCCGTGCCGCGTTCGTCAACCTCTGTCTGTTCTAGTTTAAATATTTCTCGCGTCAGATGCTTTACTAGCCCAATGTGCACATACGGGTTAAGTGTGAAATAAACTTTAGTCTTAAGATAGCTGGTAATCGCAACTACGATTCTTAGTCCAAGATCGCATAGTACATAGACTAGAGCTAGTCTTAGGCTATTCTGGCTAATAAAGGCTACTATTTTGCCGGTAAAGTACGGCTCTGTGGCATCAGTTAAGCCGCTCACCACAGCGACTACGGTATAGGCAACAATAAGCCATCGTTTGCCAGCGGTGTAGCGCCACAGAATCCCAAGGTTCCGCCACGTTGATGACTCAGTTTCTGTTTTATTGTCACTTTTTGCCAAAAGACACTCCCCGTAGATGTTAATTTATAGCTGAACATATTCTAGCACAGTAATAAGTATTACTATGACAGCTCGTTATTTGACGCATAGGGCACATGGTATAATCTAGTTAATCATTATGGATCCTAAAATTTCTGCGATTAAAAGCTGGCTTAGCAGCCGAAGTATCAACATATTCGGCATTCAATTTGCTGGTAAAGATAGCGTTGGCACGCCATTGGCTCAAGAGTTAGATGGCGAATTTATTAGTAGTGGCGACATTGTAAGAGCTGCCGCAAAAAACAGCACCGATCAGGCCATCAAAAAGGCCGCTAAAATTACCGAGAGCGGAGTTTTGGCGCCAACTGAGGAATTTAGACGTCTAATAGTGCCATATCTAACCGATCCTAAACTAGCTGGCAAACCGCTCGTTCTTGGATCAGTAGGTCGCTGGATTGGCGAAGAAGACATCGTTATGCACGCCCTGCACGCCAGCGGTCACGACCTCGCCGCCGTCATTGTCCTTAATATTTCGCTCAGCGAAGTGTGGCGCCGTTGGGATAATGTCCGCGCCACCCGAAACGGCGGGCGAGCTGACGACCTAACGCGCGAACGCGTCGAGCGCCGCCTTAGTGAATACCAAACTAAAACATTGCCCGTCATTGCAAAATATCGTCAGTTGGGCCTGACAATCGACATCGACGCAACTGGCCCCGTCGATGAAACCATCGCCATCGTTAATGACGCACTTTTCGATTATGCCCGCAGCCACTAATTGCGTAACGCAATCTGCCGCCTGAGGCGCCATAGTGGTGGTGGCTATAGGATCGTCGGCCGACGAATTAGTCTTGGCCTTACGCCCGTTGTCGTTGTAATCTAGCCATGCAAAAGTATCTGATCCTAGGTGATATCCACGAAGTCAAATATTATACTCTGGATATTTTAGGTAATCGGTTGTGTCACCTATTTCTGGCGAAGAGCTGCTTACGGTGCTCGACAGCCGCACTCGTTTGACGCGTTGATCGGCGGTTGCAAAGTAGCTATAATTAGCTCCCGCAAAAATACGCTGCGCGCCACTCGGCCAAATCGTCGCTATCGGCACGCCTCTTCCGGTGTTAATTTGAGACACTCGCCCTTCTTTGTTCATCACCAGAAGTACTCTCCCACTAGCCGAAAGCAAGTTTCGACCGTCTCGCCAACCAATCGTTTCGATAATATTTGGATTAGGTAAATTAATACCTAATCCAAAATCCGTCACTTCGTTCACGTCCGGTAATTCACCGGCGACAACCTCTGAATGAGACGGCAAGCCTATTGACACAGCAATCAATAAAAAACAAAACACGGCAACCCGCCACAATTGCCTTTGAAAATATTGATATCTTTGTTTTAGCACGCCGGTATTCAGGTTATCATAAGCTTAGTGCAAGCGCAAACAGCCCCTTCGCGCTGTGAAGGGGCTGCAGCTAATCTTAACGCGCCTTATTTTTTATCGTTTACGACTTCACCCTCTACAGGGCCATCGTCCTTGCCATCTGATTTATCATCTTTGCTCTCTTTTGCCGCCGTCTGATAAAGTTTGGCACCGATCGACTGCATCTTCTCTGATAGCTCCTTCGTTGCTGACTCTAGCTCATCCTTACTCTCAGATTTTAGATGCTTTTCGGCTTCTTCGACAGCCTTGCTTAGCTCCTTCTTGTCGTCGTCACTAATCTTATCCTTGAACTCATCTGGCATCTTCTTTGCCTGATAGATTGTGTTCTCTAAGGTGTTACGGGCATCAGTCGCTTCACGCTTCGCCTTGTCCTCAGCAGCGTGCTCTTTCGCCTCAGCTTCAGCCTTAGCAATATCCTCTTTACTGAGATTACCGCTGTTCTGAATCGTAATCGACTGTTCTTTGCCAGTTCCCTTATCCTTAGCGCTCACATTCAAAATACCGTTTGCGTCAATGTTGAACGTCACCTCGATTTGTGGCACGCCACGTGGCGCCGGAGCGATACCATCTAGGATAAAGCGACCGAGCGACTTGTTGTCCTTGGCAAATTCACGCTCACCCTGCAAGACGTTAATCTCCACCTGAGGCTGGTTATCTGATGCCGTACTAAACACCTGGGACTTGCTAGTCGGAATAGTCGTGTTACGGTCAATCAGCTTAGTCGACACACCACCCATCGTCTCGATGCCGAGACTCAACGGAGTGACATCTAGCAGTAGCACATCCTTAACTTCGCCAGACAGCACACCGCCCTGAATCGCGGCACCATCAGCCACGACCTCATCCGGGTTCACACCCTGCATCGGCTCTTTGCCAAAGATACTCTTTGCCTTCTCGACCACGGCTGGCATACGAGTCATACCGCCGACTAGCACCACATGACCGATATCTGATGCGGTTAGACCGGCATCCTTCATTGCCTTCTCGCATGGCACCGCCAAGCGGTCTAGCAGATCGCTACACCAGTTCTCAATATCAGCACGAGTCAAAGTCATTTCGAAATGCTTTGGACCACTAGCATCAGCCGTAATGAACGGCAAGCTAACGTCATATGAAGTAGTCGTGCTGAGTTCCTTCTTTGCCTTTTCAGCTTCATCCTTCAGACGTTGCATCGCTGTTTTGTCCGTGCTCAGGTCGATGCCTGTTTCGCTCTTAAATTTCGCGAGGAAGTGCTCCACGATGCGGTTATCGAAGTCTTCGCCACCTAGATGGGTGTCGCCGTTGGTTGACTTCACCTCAAAGACGCCATCGCCGAGTTCTAGAATTGAGACGTCGAACGTACCGCCGCCGAGGTCAAAGACCACGATCTTTTCGTCATTATTCTTGTCTAGGCCATAGGCTAGTGCTGCCGCTGTCGGCTCGTTCACAATGCGCTTAACATCAAGCCCTGCGATCTTACCAGCATCCTTTGTTGCCTGGCGCTGGCTGTCGTCAAAGTAAGCCGGCACCGTAATGACCGCCTCGGTAACGGGCTGGCCGAGATACTTCTCCGCGTCCGCCTTGATCTTGCTCAGAATCATGGCGCTGATTTCCTCTGGGCTATAGACTTTGCCATTTAGTTCAACCGCCGCATTACCCTTGTTGTTGACGATCTTGAACGGCACGAGCTCCTTATCCTTTTGCACCTCTGGATCATTGTAGCGGCGTCCCATTAAACGCTTAACTGCGTAAATCGTGTTCTCAGCGTTGACGACGCGCTGGCGCTGCGCCACTTTACCGACCAAGCGCTCGCCCTTCTTATCAATTGCCACTACCGACGGTGTGGTGCGGTCGCCCTCTTTGTTCGTGATAATCTCAGGTTTGCCCGCCACGAGATAAGCAAACGCGCTGTTGGTCGTTCCTAAATCAATTCCAATTATTGCCATAACTACCCTTTCCGTTAACTATTCATCCGGCTCGCCGATTTAGCCATCCGCGCCCATGGCCTCCTTCTATCTCGCTAACGCTTGGCGCTTTACCTTATCGACTGCCAACTATCTCTAATATAGTCCGTTAGCACTCGTGTGTCAAGAGTGCTAATTAAGATTTTTACAGACCCGATGTTAGTGTATAAATGACTCTGCCAGTATAAGTCCCAGCTGGCTGAGTAACAGATGTTGCGAAGCCAAATGTCGAGCGAATGCTTGCAGCACTAGTTGCCTCAGCGCTAGATAGAATAGTCAGTGGCGAAGAGCTAGCTGGCACTTTTCGCCACTGCCCTGTCGACGTACCGTCGGTTGAGTCAAGTCGGAGCGACCAGCCATTTTGCCCTGCAACTGGCTCATTTATTGTAGACAAGGCGTGTTTGCCATCAGACAAGCTTGCGTCGCCATCCGCGTTCATGGTCAACGAGTATCCACCCTCGATACCATTCGTTCGCACGGAGCTGTCGATATAGCCAGTCGCCACCCCGCCAACTTTAGCTGTTAGGCTTAGAGCGTTATTTGAACCGCTGCTAGTCCGCGTCGTCATGCCGATACTGTTTGGCTGTGATGCGAGCGATACGTTTACCGTCTTGCGCCGGGCAATCGTTGTCGCATGCGCCGTTCCGTCGCCCGTCGTCTCAACCGTTATTGTCGCCGTCGCCGGCGTCACTGCTGCTGCATCCACCTGATAATCTAAGGTAATCGGCGTCCGTTCAACGCCTTTGCCACCGTTATCCGCTGCCGCTGGAATGCCATTACTGTCATAAGTCGGCTGCTCGCCCGTAATATGCGCTTCTTTGCCCGCCGCCACCATGTTCGCCTCCAGCTTGTCCATGTCAATAGTTACCGTTGACGTACCATCATCGTTGGACGCCAAGGCGTAATCAGTATCTTTTTTTAGTGTGTATTCGCCAGTCTTTAGTGACCCATTTACTACCGTCAAGTATTTAGGCAAGGTGACAATAATTTTACTATTGGTATCCTGATTATACGTTCTCGGCGTGATTGATAAAGTCCCTGTCGAAGAGACATTGGTCGAATCATTTGCAGCAAGGTCAATCATCAACAACCCCGGTATCATGGTATATTTTCTAACGCCAACGTTTTTAAAGCTGTTCCATTCGGTAGTGCTAGCGACTGCGCGCGTCAGTTCCTTGGCCTTACCGTCAATAGTTTTATCAAGCACTTTAAACTCAATGTGATTAAACCAATAAGCATCATCAAGGCTATAGCGCTCGCTCTCTATTTTCAGCATAGATAAGTTAAGAATGGAACCAACAGTTGTCAATGCGCTTTGATAAGTATTTCCATTGTCGTCGGTAGTTAAGCCGTATGCACCACAGCCATTTGAAATATCAGGGAATCCGTCGCTCCCCAGCTTAGCGGCGCTTACTAGCGAATTGTTGTTGCGCGTTCGACCAGCATAATCTGCATGTGCCACGCTATACAACAAAAGACTACTCGGATTCCACGCAATGCAGCCAACATTATTCGAACTGTAGTCATTGGTTGCGCTGTTCGACGACATCACCGCCCTTAGTGGCACTATCTGTCCTTCGTAATAATGGTGATTATCCCACCAGTCAACTTCTTCCGTGGGATTATAAGTGATATAATATTGGTTATTGTTATCATCGACGAAGGTCGTCATAGAGCCAGTCACCTGGCTAGTTAGCCAATACGAATATGTGGCATCTGATATATCCGCTTCCTGAGCACTATTAACACCAGTAAAATCAAACGCCTCAGCCTTAACATTGTAGGCCTTGGACGTTTTTGGAATATCAGTCAGCGGAACATAAATACCAATCTGCATCAGGGACTGCGTACACCGGGTATCGCTCGTTGCTCGCGAGTTTCCCGAGGCATCTATATTACGGGCACATCGTGCTATCGCCGTAGCTGCGCCGGTCGTTTCAATATGTAGCGTGTCATCACCATTTTTAGAAACGCTTACTTTTCCGCTCTGGCCAGTCCGTGCGCCCCATCGTCCACCTTCATAGATATCAAATCCACCACCAACATCGGTATGATGAACATACCACCCAGACGGCAACTCGCTCATGTCGATATCGAATGAATAGTTGCCGCCTTTAATTGGCTCAATGCCAAGATTATTGGCTCGACCGTCAGTCTTCATGTATATACCAACGTCTAGGTTAAAATGGGTGTAGCCACTTTCAAAATGCGTCGATCCACCCGAAGATCCGAGCACGACGCCATAATTCAGCCTCCCTACTACGGTTATCGGATCGATCACCACATTGGCCGCTCCATCGTTCACGGCCACACTTGGTGTTATAGTGTCGCCATTTCCGCCCCACGGCTTGGTTGTTATATCCCAACTCGAACTAACCATACCGTCGTCAGCATTGATATAACAAATCGCCTGATTAGCCACAATACTAGCCTTATCATTGACGGCCGCTGCCTTGACTTCGCTCTTATGCGTTTCGTCGCTATCGCAACCACTAACCGAGGCTGTGTCGATATAATTGTTGACCGGCATAGTGAACGTTAGCTTGATCCAACCACCGCTCGCCGTATAGTTCACACGATAACGCACCACGTTATTATTCAATATCGTGCGGCGAGAAGCATTATCCGCGCCATAGTCATTTTCATTCAGTGTTTCACCACGTATCGTTACGCTAGCTCCAGTACCTGCCTGCAATATCTGCACACCAGATATTTGCCCCATACCAGTTGTCTCCGCCCGTGCTAACTTAATCCTCTGATTTGAAATCAGCATTAGCGACACGCTTGCGCCAAATCCGCTCACCGCCATTATGCCGACGGCCAATAATATCTGAGAAATTTTCTTTTTAACGCCCATCTACTTTTATCCTTTACCGACGTGGCACCCTATAGCAAAAAGTGGATAGCCCTGTACGCCGGGTTGCCTAAAAATAGAGCCTAAGCACTTGCGTCAAAGTCTCTGCCCAGCGACTGGGATGTCCAGTTTGACTTCGACGAACGAATAGGTGCATAGATATAGATAAAGTGCTTATTAAATCTTATTTTTAGGCATTAGTAGTATACAAGGTTTTGCCGTGAGACGTCAAGTAAACTAGCTAATCTTTCAAGCAACCAATCGGAACAACATAGACGCCGTCCTCAGGGCGACGGTAGGCGGCTACACCGTTAGCTGTCAAAACCGCTTTAAATGTCGGTGCGCGCATCTTTGTTGTATCTATTTTATCTGCCAGTTTGTTTAGACTGATAACCGCCGATCCAATCGTATTATCATCTTGACCTAGCTTTATTTCGATTAGACCGTATTTCCCGTCATTGCCCGTCACCACCGCATCACACTCTAAATCATTTTTATCACGGTAATGATAGACTTCGCCGCCATTGACGTAAGCGTAAACTCTTAAATCGCGAATACATAAGGTCTCAAATATGAAGCCAAAGGTGTTTAAATCGCCAATCAGTCCATCAGGCGTAGCTTTTAGGGAGCTCGCCGCAATTGATGGGTCGACATAATAATGTGTATCCGTCGAACGAATCGCTGTTCGCGAACGCAAATTAGGGCTCCACGCCTTTATGCTCTCAACGGCAAAAATATTGCTAAGAGCATTCAAATAGCTCTTTGCCGCTCGCTTAGCCGAAGTAGTTTTGCCACACCACTTAGCACCCTCAATGACGACCGCCCCTGAGCTACGCAGCTTAAAGCCAAGTATCTTATCAGTTACGCGCGGTTTATACGTGTTCTTCGCGCCGTTATTCATAGCTAAATTATAGCTTATTACCACTAGCGTTGGCAAATTTGGCGGAAAATCGTTGGCAAATTTGGCCGTAATTTGATAGTAAGTTTGGCGGATAGAGCAAAACTTACCGCCACATATTGACACTAGACTGTATAAATATTAGTGAGGCGTTAAGCCTAGTTCATTTCGAATGGGAGGCATCTATGGAGTTCGCTCTACGTAGTACAGAAGACGTTTTGCGAGAGAAAGAATACAATCTTGCACCTATTTTCTTGTCACCTTGACCATCGTGGGGCGGAGAACGCGGCCGTGGTAGGTGTAACCCTGACGTAGAACGTCGGCGACAACTTCTGTCTCACCATCACCATCTTCCATCGCCACCGCTTGGTGGATATTATGGTCGAACTTATCACCCGGCTTAGTCTCAATTGGGGCAATTTTTAGTTCGTTCATCAGTTTGACCACATTTTTGTGCGCCTGCAAGACGCCTTTAGCCCAATCGTTATCCTTTAATTCATCCGGCGCAGTCGCCGTAGCACTATCTAGGATGTCAATTACCGGCAGTAGCTTTTTAATCACCTTCTCCGTCGCCCGCTGGCTCGCCCGCTCGATATCCTCGTCCGTATGCTTGCGGTAGTTTTCGAAATCCGCTCGCGTGCGCTGCAAGTCGTTAATCAAGCTCGTTTTATCAGCATTTAGTTGGTTAATCGTATCATACAAATCGGCGTCCGCATTGTTCGCAATATTATCACCGTCTGTGCCTTTAGCAGTTTTCTTGCCCGCGATATCATCCAAATTCCTATCCATTGTACTCTCCTAGTAAATTATTACTGCTACCTAGTAACTGCTCTAGCATATGCCCCGTCTGGCTCACTAGACGGATTACACGGGCGTAGTCCTGCCTCGTACTGCCGAGCACGCCAATATAACTATTCTCTGCCAGTGGCGAGCGGAACTTACAGATAATCAACGACGATTCACTACCAGCGCCAATCGGGTTTTCGCTACCAATAAAGATATTCACCGGCTGGTCAGGCGTCATTTGTTTAAGCCATGGCTCAAGGTTATCCAAAAGGTGCGCCACCGCCCGCACATGATCGGGGTCGAGGAATTCCGGCTGCTCAAAGAGGTTACTCATCCCGCTGATATATAACTGTTCACCAATGGTCGCAAGACCCATATCATGTGTGAGCTCAACTAGACTATCCACCGCTGCTCGAATCGCCAGATCCGCCCGTCCACCACTGATAGCGTGCGCCTTAATCGCCTTGTCAGCATGACGCTGCTTTTCGGTGCGCTCGTTCGCTTTTTTAATGGCGCCCGTCTCAACTAAACTATTAACATACAGGCGATAGCCCTTGTCCGTCGGCACGCGCCCCGCCGAAGTGTGCGGCTGAGTCAAATAGCCCATCTCTTCCAGCTTTTTCATTTCGGATCGCATTGTCGCTGGGGACACATCAAATAATTTAGCTAGTAGCACGCTGCCCACCGGAGCAGCCATCTCGGCGTACTGTTCAATTACCGCCGCTAATATCTTTGCTTGACGATCCGTCATCATGATTAAAGCATAGCACGTTAGCACTCACTATGCAAGAGTGCTAACGTACCTACTGCGTTTCGCCGGAATCAACCGTCACTTCACCTGGATTCTTGAGGTTTAGCGTCTCATCGCTAATTGACGAATTGTCAAATGTTCCCATCTTGCCTAGGTCATCCTGATATTTCTTGAGCCTCTTGTTGAAATCATCCTCCGCCTTTTTGTCAATTTTGCCACTGCTAGGATACGATTCGTCGTCTTGGCTCTTCTCGACCTTTTTACGTACCTTCTCGTATCCGGGACGGCTCATATCTAGTTTCATTGCCCCACTCTGGCGATAGAGCCACAGGCTAGCACTCGTCATTAATATCGCAAAAGCAATACAGGCGATAACGAACAATGCGAATTGGTGTGACTGCCAGAACTCTTTGGCCTTTGCTAGTTTACTTTTCATCGAGTTTTAGCTCCTTAAAGCTTGACTGATACTCGCTCATCAATTCGCTCAGTCGCTTAATTCGGTTATCTAACCCTAGCCGCTGGTCACGCACATCCTCGAGCTTTTGATAAAATTCCGTTGGCTTTTTGTCACACTTCATCTCAATCAAATCCGTCATATCATCGTCGTAATCGTTGTAGTCTTCCCGAAAGTGCGTTAGTTCACTATCAAAATCCGCCGTAATGGATGCTAGCTCCGCCGCCGCAATTTGATTTGACGCAAGACGGGCATTCATCGCATAAAAGAGCTCCAGCGTCTCGTTGTAGATTCTCCCGCGGTTAATCCGGAGAGCTGCATCCGACTTCTCGACACGGTTGAGTTGTGACTGTGCCGAGCTGCAAGCAGCCTTAAGCGTATCCTCAGTTGGCATTGCCACCGCCGGCATGGCTAAACCGCTAGCCAAAGCTAGAATAGTCATTAGGACAGACGCCAACTTCTTCATAATTCTAGTATAATACAATCTAGGTGAAGAAAAGAAAAATTAATAGCATTCTGAAAATTATCGCTTGGCTAGCGCTCATTATTTGCTTGGCTATTGGTGTTTATTGTATATATCAGCAGTATAGCCAGCCTGTCACTATTACGGTGAACAGTAGCAGTAAGGATCTTGCTGTCAACGCCTTAAATAATTTAGAAGTCAAGGCGCAGGAGTCGGGTGAAGACTATGACCGCGGTGAATTTCTTTCTTCGTGGGGCAAATGGGTAACAGGTTGCAATGTGCGCCAAAAGATTCTTAATCGTGATATCAAGAAAATTACCCATGCCAGCAACGGCTGTACGGTTACGAGTGGTGAATTAGATGATCCGTATAGTGGTGAAGTCATCGAGCTCCGCAACAAATCTGCCGTCACTCACAAGGTGCAGATTGACCACGTCGTCGCCCTCAGCAACGCTTGGCGCACTGGGGCCCAGCACCTTAGTGAAAAAGAGCGCAATCAGCTAGCTAACGACGACCTCGAACTTATCGCCGTTAGCAGCCAGACTAACCAGGATAAGTCCGACGGCGACGCCAGCGAGTGGCTACCCGAAAATACCGCCTTTCACTGCGAATACATCGCCCGCCAAATTGCCGTTAAGATCAAATACCATTTATGGGTAACTGCTAGCGAAAGGAACGCAATGGTGGGCGTACTGAAAACTTGTCCCGACCAGAAATTACCAGCCGAATAGATAGAGTATAATTAAGGTATGTTAGTCAAAACGGCAGAAGAGATGGAGACGCTCGGACGAGAGATTGGCGCCACCCTAAAGGGCGGCGAAGTTATCGAGCTCATCGGCGACGTCGGCGCCGGCAAAACCACGTTTACACGCGGTCTAGCTCTTGGACTTGGCATCACTAGCCCCATCACTTCCCCGTCGTTCACGATTAGTTGCCGCTACCCCGCACGAGGCGGACTCAGCCTCAACCACTACGACTTTTATCGTTTGTCAAATCCTGGCGTAGTCGCCATGGAGCTCGCCGAATCAATTAGCGACCCACGCGCCATCACTGTCATTGAATGGGGCGAGAGCATTCAGGACGTTCTGCCTAAAAATCATATCATTATTCGCATCAATTACATGCCCGACGCCGGTCGCACAGTGGAAATCTCGGGCTATGATTATTCCACAACGGAAAATTAGCTGAAAGCATGCTAACATTAAATAAGCATGACCAAAATCCACCACACGCGCCATTTGCTTGCTTTCTTATTCATTTTAACTAGTGCAGTTTTCTTATCTCCGACCGCTAGCGCCAAAATTGACACCACGAATGTCGAGCCAGTCACCGACGAACGCTGGGTAATTAGCGAGTTCTATCCGGGCAGTGGCGACGACTACGACGGTGCTTATCTCGAAATTTACAATAATACCGATAGGCGCACCATCGGCTATAAGGATTTTGTTGTTAACTTACCTTTTGACCTCGAATTGCCACCGGTCTACGGTATTCACAATTACCGCCCACACGGCTATAAAAAGCTCTCTCTCGAAGATGGCTGGGAAGGCTGGGCCGTCAAGGAATACCTTGATGTGATGTACGGTGATAAATATTTCTCCGAAGTCGAAGATGCCCTTAACCAGATGGACGGCTATGCCTACGAGCGCTGTCAGATTAGCGAGAATAAGCCTGCTATTTCCGATAAGTTCTATTATGGCAAAAAGTCGCCCGGCAAGCGTATCCTCTGTAGCGATAAGAGCATTCAGGAAACACCCGACGGCATTCTCGGTGAAGACGATATCGATGATCATCAGTGTAAGAACTTGCGGCTAAACGAAATTTATACCAATACCGACAATAAACAGTTTATCGAGGTCAAGAATATAGGCGACGAAGATATCAACCTCAGCCACTGTTACTTGTCCAATAGCAAGGACGAAAATGACAATATGGTCGCCTTCGCTGACGGCGAAGCTATACTTGCTAAGGGCGAAATTACAAGCGCCGATCCGACAATGCTTGGCCTAGATAGCCTCAACCTGACACGGGGCATTATCTATCTCGTTGATTCCGATCGCCAAACCGTTGTGGACTATAGACGCTATGCTACGCCAAAGAAGAACACTGCTCTAGCACTAGACGATAAGAGTGAATGGCAGATTACCTACGAGCCAACGCCAGATGAAACAAACGCCATCACCGAGGAGCCTTGCCCCACTGGCCAAACTAGAAATCCCGAAACCAATCGTTGCGTTAAGAATAGTGATAAAGATGATAACAAGGACGATGAGGATAATTCCACCAATAAAAATAAGGCCTGCCCTAAGGGGAAATATTACTACGAGCCGACGGGGCGTTGTCGCACAATTCCCACCGACGATTCTGACGATAGCTCATCTAGTGGCTCTAATTCCTCTGCCATGCAGCCCTGCCGTGAGGGCTATGAAAGGAGTCCTGAGACAAATCGCTGCCGCAAAATCACCACCGATAGTGGGTCTAACAGCTCGTCAAGCCTGACACCCTGCGCTAGTGGCTATGAAAGGAATCCTGACACTAATCGGTGCATCAAGATAAAGACTTCCTCAGGCACTAACAGTAGCTTTTCGTCGTCTGGTCAAAAGACTTTAATACCTTGCAAGGACGGCTACGAGCGGAATCCCGCTACTAATAGGTGTGTTAAAAAGAAATCCGCCGCCTCAACTAATCTAAAGGCCTGTAAAGAGGGCTATGAACGTAGTCCTGAGACAAATCGCTGCCGCAAGAAAACATCGTCGTCCGGCAGTAGTAAATCGAATAGCACAAATGGTGCCAAGTTTCCCGTCACCACTAAATCGACAAATGGCAGTGGGAGTGGCACGACTAGCACCACGGGGCTACTAATTATTCTCGGCGTCGTCAGCGGAATAAGTGTTATCATTTTGATATGGCAATATCGAGCAGAAATCGGCCGCTTTTACCGCAAGCTAGCGGGCGAACAGCACGTCAAACAGAGGTAGCATGCGCGTAATTGGCATCGATCCCGGAACGGGTATTCTCGGCTTTGGCGTGATTGACTTTCAGCCACGCAAGAAGCCTGTCGTTCTGGATGTCGGTGTTGTGGCTACTCCCGCTCACACTCCACTTAAAACGCGCCTGCTCGATATCTATGACTCACTAAACGAAATTATTGACACACATCATCCCGATGTCATGTCAATTGAAAAGCTCTTCTTTGCCCGCAACATTACTACTGCTATCAGCGTCGCCGAGGCACGCGGCGTAGTTATCCTCGTTGCCGCCCAGCACGATATGCCAGTCTATGAATATACCCCGCTGCAGATTAAGCAAACCCTCACTGGCTTCGGTCGCGCCGAGAAAAAGCAGGTTCAGGAAATGGTACGCTTGCAGCTCGGCATGAAAGAGATCGTTAAGCCCGATGATGCCGCCGACGCCCTTGCCGCCGCCATTACCCACGATCTAATGAGTCGTGGCGGTGTGGCGCCCGAAAAGGACCTTCAGCTCTAGCCTAGCTAGCCATTTTTGCTAGTGGTATATAATAGTGCTATGGGAATTCAACGGATGGTAGAACCGACTGCTATCCCGGCCGAGCAGCCGGGCGCTACAGAGGAGGCTGCCGTTGAACAAACGCTACGTCCTCAGACCTTTGAAGACTACATTGGCCAGCCGCGGATGAAAAAGAATCTTAGACTTGCCATCGCGGCCGCTAAAAAGCGTGGCGATCCAATTGACCACGTTCTACTTTATGGCCCACCGGGACTCGGTAAAACGACCATGGCAGGAGTCATTGCTAACGAAATGGCCACGGGGCTACGCGTCACATCCGGACCAGCTATTGAGCGAGCCGGCGATCTAGCCAGCATTCTAACTAATCTGCAGGATGGCGATATTCTCTTTATCGACGAGATTCACCGCCTCAGCCGCGCCGTAGAAGAAGTACTCTATTCTGCCATGGAGGATTTCAAACTCGATATTGTTATCGGCAAAGGACCTGCTGCTCGCTCGGTGCGGCTAGATTTACCGAAATTTACCGTCATTGGCGCCACCACTAGGACGGGCAGCCTCGCCGCACCGCTCCGTGACCGCTTTGGCCATCTATTCCACCTCGAATTTTATTCCGTGGACGATATTAAAAAGATTATTGAACGAAGCGCTAAGATTCTCGAAGCGCCGATCAAGGACGACGCCGCCCTGGCCCTAGCTAAACGCAGTCGCCAGACACCGCGCATTGCTAATCGCCTCTTAAAGCGGGTACGAGACTATGCCGAAGTCCATGGCAGTGGGGTTATTGACATGAAGGCAACTGACGAGGCGCTAAGGCTTCTCGAGATTGATGAGCTCGGGCTCGACCCAGCTGATCGCCGTATGCTCAAGGCGATGTGGGATAGCTACCGCGATCACCCCGTGGGGCTTAATACCATCGCCGCCCTGACGGGCGACGAGGCGAGCACCATTGAGGACTTTTATGAGCCATATCTGATGCAAATTGGCTTCATCGAGCGCACCCCGCGCGGACGCATAGTAACAATGAAGGCACGGAAGTATCTAGGACTTAGTTAAGCTTTACTGGCGCCGGTGGCGACGTGAAGTTCTTTGCGCGAAGTCATCTTACCGTTATCATCGACCGTATATTCTAGAATCATACCAAGCGGCATCTCAAACTTAGAGATACCATCGTCGCTGATACTCTCGATATATTTGACGAGCGAACGCATGCTGTTGCCGTGACCAACTAGTAGTACATTCTCGCCCTTCTCTAGCTCTGGTACGACCGTTTCCTTGAACCAAGGTACAGCACGATCATAAACCATATGCAGCGTCTCTCCGTTAGGAATCGGTTCGTCAAAGTTGCGCCGAATAGCATTGAATTTCTCGTCGCCAACTTCCGCTTTAACCTCCCACTTATTCTTGCCAGTATAGTCACCATAATCACGCTCATTAATTGCCGCTACCTCGCTTAGTGGTAAGTCAGTTTGCCCCTGCGTCTTCAGAACGTTCTCGGCCGTATGAATTGCCCGTTGTAGCTTGCTAGTGTAGACGTGGTCAAAGTGAATATCCTTTAGCTGCTCGCCCATAGCCTGCGCCTCTTTGACACCAGCATCAGTCAAATCAACGTCAGTCCAGCCCGTCCATTTACCTAGACTGTTCCACTGACTCTCGCCGTGACGAAGCAAAACTACTGTTCCTGACATTGCTCCTCCTATTCTCTATTAACTATTAATAATTTTCTGCTTTAATTTCAAAGTAAGCCTGTGGATGCCCACACACCGGGCAGACATCTGGCGCCGACGTACCAACTACGATATGACCACAGTTACGACACTGCCAAATCTTGACGCTACCCCGTTCAAAGACCTCGCCCTTTTCGACATTCTGTAGTAGCTTGCGATAACGCTCTTCGTGATGCCTTTCTATTTCACCGACCTGTCGAAACTTCTCAGCAAGCTCAGAAAAGCCTTCCTCTTCGGCGGTCTTAGCAAAGCCAGCATACATATCGGTCCACTCGTAATTCTCGCCCTCGGCAGCTGCCTTTAGGTTCTCTTCCGTTGTACCGATACCGCCAAGTTCACGAAACCACATTTTAGCGTGATAGCGCTCATTATCTGCCGTCTCACCAAAGATGGCCGCAATCTGCTCGTAGCCTTCCTTTTTAGCTACGCTTTGGAAAAAATAATATTTATTGCGTGCCTGCGACTCCCCCGCAAACGCCGCCTGCAAGTTTTTTTCAGTCTGCGTGCCCGTATACTTATTTGCCATTCTATCTCCTTTCTAATTAATTATTGCCGCCCAGTTGGCGCTGCACTTCATCAATGGCGTCCTTCGCCCCTGGAATCTGTGCCAACGTTAGATCAATTACACCTTGGCTATTGCCGCCAAAGCTGCCTTGGATGTTATTACATGACGTTGTCCAGAGGTCGCTACCAACCGTGCTATCGTCTCGCACAATATACTCGATTAGCTGACCCCCCGGACAAATACCATCGTTCTTTGTCGCTACCTTATTAGTCGTTTCCCTACTAAAACCACGGTTTTTTAGCGCCTTGAGGTAAGCGTTAAAAGAATTATTATCATTACCGAGATTGATCTCTTTGGCCACATTGTTACGACCATAGCCCTGATAAACCTTAACCTGACGACTCGAGCTACTGAGGCTAATATCAATATCATAGTGGTTCTCGCGTGCCACGACAGAGCCACGGACCTTGACCTCTACTCGCGTAGTGTCCGTCGGATTCTCTAATAAATCCACCACCGCTGTTTGCTTCAGCTGGCTAGACGGCTTTTTGTTACTGCCACTCAGGATAACTCGCACCATAAAGACCACGCCCCCAATTAGCACCAGTGTAACGAGTGTCACGAGAATAATTAGGCCAACTTTGTCATTCGGTTGCTTCATATAAACATTATAGCATAGCTACAGCTCAGCCCAGCTATGGCCATATTTGACATCAACCAAGAGGTACACACCAATTTCAGGATAAACGTTCTCCATAATATCCTTCATCTCTCTCGCTACTCGTTCGGCGTCAGTCTCAGCGCATTCCACCATAATGCTATCATGCACCTGCATAATCTGGCTTGCACCCGTGATATTTTCGACCTTGAGCATCGCCATCTTCATTAGATCTGCCTCCGTGCCCTGAATCGGCATATTCATCGCCGCCCGTTCAGCCGCTGCCCGCATCGCTGGATTAGATAGTTTAACATCGGGTGTATAGCGCCGCCGCCCAAAAAGTGTCTCGACGTAACCAAGCGTCCGTGCTTTATTTAGCGTCGCGTCAAGGTAATCTTTTATTGGCTGCCGCGCCGCAAAATATTTCTTAATAAAGTCACTCGCCTGCTTCATGTTCATCCCCGTGGCGTCAGACAGCCCCTTGGCGCTCATGCCATAGAGAATTCCGAAGTTAATTACCTTGGCATGGCGTCGCTGTTCAGGCGTAACGTCTTCCGGATCAATACCATAAGCCTGCGCCGCCGTCATAGTGTGAATATCATTCTTCGGATCGGCGAACATCTGGATCATATCTTCGTCATGTGCCAGTGCCGCCGCGAGGCGTAGCTCAAACTGAGCATAATCGGCATTAACGATGATCCGTCCCGCTGGCGCCACAAAGGCCCGCTTAATCATGTGGCCCTGCGTGCTACGAGTGGGAATATTCTGGAGATTAGGACTACTCGACGACAAACGCCCTGTACTCGTCACGTCTTGATCAAACGTCGTATGGATACGACCATCACCGGCTATCGATTGTGGTAGCGCATCGAGATAGGTTGACTTTAGTTTAGTCAGCTCGCGATAACGTTCAATGAGAGCGGCAATTGGATAGTTCGGCGCTAACTTATCTAGCACTTTAGCACTCGTCGAATAAGCTCCTTGGGTACCTTTTTTGCCAACCGGTGGCAGCTTCATTACGTCAAATAGAATATGAGATAACTGTTTGGCGCTAGCAACATTAAATTCTTCGCCCGCTTGCGCATAGATATCGCGCCGCAAGGATTCTATTTCGTCGTCCATTGCCGCTGACTGCTCGTGCAGGATATTCGGATCGAGCAGCATACCGCGATTTTCTATTCTAGCTAAAACTATTTGCAGAGGAAAGTCGACCTTCCGAGCCAGGGATAGCATTTCCGGCATTTCCTGCATTTTGGTCGATTGCTCAGCATAAAGCGTCCGCACTAGGTCTAGGCAGTTCTTAGGACTATCATCAATGCCACGCTCGAGTCTAATATCGTCCAGCGTCTTCGGCTTGATGCGACTATTAATTAGGAAGGCGGCGTGGCGCGTATCCCATGCAGCCATATAATTAATCGGCAGATTCTCGGATAAGAGATATTCAGTCAGCGTTTTAATATCGTGGGCAATTACCATTTTGCCCGCCAGATAATCGGCCGCTTCATTAGCAGTGAGCTCGGCGACTTTATCGTCTCGAAGCACGAAAACTGAGTCATCCGCTAAGTAGACAATAGCCGCGTTGGGCTGAAGAGGTAAAGGCGAATATTTGGGCCTAGCGCTACCACTCTCTCTCGTTAATTCTGCGGGCTGTTGTTCTTTCCCGCCAGCAAGGAGAGAAGCATTTGCCCTCTCGCTACTAGCATTTTCAGATTTTGCGCTATATGGTGCCAGAATCTCAGAAACCTTACGCAGTAGCGATGTGAATTGCAGATCGGTTAGCACTTGACGAAGCTTAGTGATGTCTAACTTCCGTACGTCCATTGCTTCGAGATCTAGCGGCACGGGCGCATCACGCCAAATTTTCGCCAGCTCCTTAGACATATAGGCACTATCTTTGCCCTTAACGAGCTTGTCGTGCAGACTACCTGTTATCTCGTTAATATGGCCATAGACACCATCGAGCGTCTGATATTTTTGCAGTAGCTTAATACCAGTTTTCTCGCCCACGCCCGGCACACCCGGGATACAGTCACTACTGTCACCTTTTAGACTCTTGAGGTCTAAAAATTGGCTAACGTGTAACCCATATTTCGCTTCAAAGGCGTTTACGTCAAACTTTTCTAGGTTACGCAGTCCTTTTTTCATGGCGTAGACCTCTGTGTCATCGTCGATGAGCTGTAGCATATCAAGGTCGCTACTAATTAGTACCGTATGAATGCCAACCGCATTGGCCTTGTCGCTCAGTGTGCCCATGATATCATCCGCTTCGTAGTCGTCGTATTGGTAGAGCGGCCAGTTAAGGGCCGACAGTAGGTTCATAAGAGTTGGAATCTGGGCATAAAAATCTGGTGGAGCAGGATGGCGATTGGATTTATAGCCATCATAAATTGCTTTGCGCCGCCGGATATTGGTGTGCGGCTTGTCCCACGCCACTGCAACATAGTCGGGGTGAATGTGCCGCACCAGCTCGAGCGCCAGACTAGCAAATCCATAAACCCCGCCCGTCGGCTGACCGTCGCTAGTTGTCAGATTAGGCATTGCATAATAGCCGCGATAGTAAACTGACTTACCATCGATAACCGCCAGAATTTTTTTACCCGCTAGGCGTGCTTCGTCCGTCGTCATACTACCTCAAATAGTCGTGTAGCTTTTCCGTCTCTTTATTGCGGCGCAGCTTTGACAGCGCCTTAGCCTCAATTTGACGAATGCGTTCGCGCGTTACCGAGAACTCGGCCCCTACTTCTTCTAGCGTGTGCGGACGTTCACCGTCCAGCCCAAAGCGCAGCCTGACAATTTTCTTTTCGCGATCAGATAGTTCGTCCACCATCTTGGCCACTTGCTCATGAAGAAGTTGCTCATCCGTAGCATCTTCGGGGCGCACCGCCGTATCATCCTCAACAAAGTTGCCAAGTTCAGATGAATCGTCATCGTCACTACTACTGATAGTAGCGTCGAGGCTCTGGATATCCTGCTTAATCTTAAAGACGTATTTGATCTTTTCCGGCGTCTCGTCCATTGCCTTAGCAAGCTCTTCCACTGTCGGCTCACGATTGAGCTGCTGGGTTAGTTTCCGCTGGGTACGCATCATCTTGTTGATAGTTTCCACCATGTGCACTGGGATGCGAATTGTGCGTGCCTGGTCAGCAATTGCCCGCGTAATAGCCTGGCGAATCCACCACGTTGCATAGGTTGAGAATTTAAAGCCCCGGTCCGGATCGAATTTCTCGACCGCACGAAGCAAGCCTGTATTACCTTCCTGGATTAAATCCTGGAAGTCAAGCCCACGCCCCGTGTAGCGCTTCGCAATGCTAACAACCAAGCGCATGTTAGCCTCGGCCATCTTGTCCTTTGGCTTCTTGAGCTTCTTTATCTTAAAGCGCAAGCTACTAGCGTGTTTACGAAGTTTAGCTTTCGCGGCTGGATCAGTTTCCGCCCTGAGCTTCTTCTCTGTATCGGCTAGGTCCTTCTCCGCCTCCCGCAGTGGTTCAGCATTCTGAACCACTTGATGAGCCAGCTCTCGCTCTTCCTCTTGTGTCAAGAGTGGAATACGCCCAATTTCGCGCAGGTATACCCGGACACTGTCGTCCGTGCCCGCCTCTAAATCCGTCGGCTGAATAACAGTGTCATCGGCGATATCGTCCTCGTCAATGTTATCTAGATCGCTACCGCTTGGCTCATCGTAGTCATCAATATAATCCGCCGCATCAATTGTCTTTGTCACCAATTCCTCCTCGGTGTCATTAGCATTAGATAAACTTTTTCTTTTCGTTTTTGGCCTTTAATCACAATCTAACTAGACCCCAATGGGGCATTTAATAGCTATTATAGACAGCATCCACTTAAAACGCAAGGGCTATTTACCTGGGATAACAAACTGCGCTGGGTCAGGCTTTAAGGCTGGTTGCAGATCTTGGACTGGTGGCATACCAGCGAACTGACTTTGGGTAGCTGGTGCTGGTGGTTCGGGTGGCATCGGCAAGCTACTGGCTACAAGAGGCTGAGAAGCTGGGGCTTCCGCCGTCGCCGTCGCCGCCACAGTCATAGCTGGTTGAGTTTGCGGCTGCGCCTGAGGAGCAGCGGCTGCTGGTGCCGGCTGGGTCGACTGCACGTTTGGCGCGCTCGGCGCATTATTAAATATCGGACGAATAGGTGAAACATGATTCGGCTCATTGAATGGTAGTCCATTATCCTGCATCTGAACCTTTGGTACGTTCAGTGGTGGCGTCGAAACGGATGGTCCGCTATAGCGTGGGTCGTTTGCCGGGGCATTAGTTTGCCCACTCATAGGTGTTACCGACAAAATTGTTGGCTCTGGCTTTGGCGCCTTTGGCTCTGCTACTCGCGCGACTTCCGTCTGATTAGCTGGCGTCACTGACCGAGCAGGCTCTTCTCTGGCTAGACGAACTACTTCAGGCTCTTTTAGCTGCGAAGGGGGCAGTGTGCTATTTGGCTTCGCCGCTAACTGTGCCTGCGCCTCCTTGAGTGCATCATTACTATTCTCTTGATTAACCGCCATCGTATCCTGCCACAGACGTCTCTCGATCGGATTATCCAGATGCTCAGGGGCGTTATTGTCGCCCTCTAGCGTATATCGCTTATCTCCCTTAAACTCAGTGTTATCTTTTATGGTTTCTTGGGTGCTTTCCTTGCTACTGTCTGACGCTGGTTGAAGCGTCTGCTCGCGCGAAAAGCTCAGACTAGCATTATCGCTAATATCATCCGACGGTTTATCGTCAATTATTTCTCGCTGTTCTGATGACTTGCCTTCGAGCTCGCTCGACACTAGCTGCGGATCGGCGCCCTTTGTCATTAGCTCCGCCGAAACAGTCATAATATTCGGACTCGTCACGTTATTGCGGAACTGATCAGTCGCTGACACGATGCCCGTTAGAAGCGCTGTTGCCACTGCTGAACTGACTAGGTTGCGCTTGCCACTATCTAGCCCCTTTATCAGCCGGTAACAGCTCACCGAATAACAACCCGACTCAATATCCTGCAGGCTAATTGAGCCTAAATTATCTGCTTGTCGGCTAAGGTTAATCGTTGCCGCTACCGCATTATGAAAGATGCGCCCGTGACTCGCAATACTAGCATCAAGGTCGTTACGATCAGTCACACCAAAAGCGATGACGAGCTGAACATTAAAGTCGCCTTCACTAAACTGCAAATCATCCTTTGTTATAGTCGTCCGATAAGGTGTAACATAGACTTTGACAAAATTACCTTCTGGTAGCACCCGCAGGCGATCAGCCTTATCTTTGCTAATGCTAATAATAAAGTCGCGCAGGCTGTCTGCATTGCTCTCGAAGGTCTTTTCCGGATCGAGAAAGTGCATAGCCGATGGAATCCGCCCGCTAAACACCGCCACCGAGCGCTTCTTCAGTTGATTTAGCGCCAGACTGAGCGCCAAAGCCGCCGTCAGCTCATCCACTGACGGATTACGCGATACAGTCACCAGGATATTGTCAACCGACTCTATCTTGTTGATTAATTGTTTAAATTGTTCATCATTTTTCATTTTATCTCCACGTGGTTATATAAATTAATCATATCATAAGCCAAATTAAATGCAAGAGGTGTGCTATCATATATTTGTCAATTAATCGAGTTGGTCCTAGGATCGCTCAGAAAGAGAGTTTAAATGCCATTAATTCATTCGGCTATCAAGAAGATGCATCAGGACGAAAAGCGCTACGCCCGCAACCTTCGCACTAAGCGCGCCATGCGCAGTGCCATTAAAAAGTTCGAGTCTGAGCCGAGCTTTGATACTATGCGCGAGGCACAGAGCGCCATTGACACCGCCGCCAAAAAGCACGTTTTGAGCAAGCAGGCTGCCGCTCGTCGCATTGCCCACGTGGCCCACACCGCCAAAGAAGCTGGTGTTAAAATCCCAGCTAAGGCGATTACCAAGAAAACCACAGCCAAAAAATCGACCGCTAAAAAGACAGCTGCTAAGCCAGAAACAAAATAGCATCCACTAGATATTGACTGGCGTCCTCGCCGCTACTACGCTTCATTTTTGCGTCAGTGGCGGCGAGTTTTTTCGTGACCTTTTTCGCCCAAGCCAGCGCCTTTTGGCTTCCGCCCATATCACGAATCATTTCCTGCATCTGCTGACGCTGAAATGGATGCATTTTAGTGTTCGCTCCCGCGATGACAGCTACAAAGTTAATGAGCTGCGACGCCAAGATGCCAATTAACTGATTAGGGTCGACATCGTGCTCCGTCTGCCGCTTTAGTAGCACACTCACTTTAGACTTGTTACCCTGTACTATCTGCTTAAAAATGTCAAACGTCGCCGTTTCGAGATCAGGCTCGACATACAAATCGATCTGCTCCGCAGTAATTGGCTGTGGTAAAAATTTTAGCACCTTTAGTATCATAGCTAGGCGGTTCTGTTGATCGTCACTACCGTTAGTGGCCGCCATAAGCCGCTGACTCGCCGCCGCATCGAGCTTGATGCCAGCACACCTTGCCGCCTCATCGAGCCACCTTTTAATTTCATAGGACTTTAGCTGGTCGTATTTTTCAACCTTGCCCGCCGCTTTGATCGCCTTGAACGTTCTCGTCTGCGCCAAGTTCTTGACCGTCCGCGTCGAGCTATCATCGATTAGCACAACCTCTTTTTCGTCAGGTATACGGGAGATAATTTCTTCCAGATCACGCCACACTACACTGTCATTTGTCGCTTCTTCCAGGTAAAGAAATTCATTTTGCGTAAAGAGGCTCACGCCAACTAGGTAATTGGCGACCTTATCCCAGCCCATTTCAGCGATATCGAGTTTAGTTATATTGTCAGTGCCATATTCTTTGCCAAATGCATCCTTTAACTCGCTTAGGCGCCGCCTAATTTGGAACTGATTATCGCCATATAAGAAATAAATCACATCTCTATTATCGTAGTTTTTGGCAATTTGGGCAAATGTGCGTACCGCGCCCTGCGACCTTAATTTTAATTATTTCGTGGCCGCACCGATCGCACGGCTCACCTTCGCGCCCGTAGACATGGGCGAATTTGTCGAGATAATTGCCACGCGTGCCGTCAACGCGGACGTAGTTACGCATGGTTGACCCACCAGAATTGAGACCCGCCTGGAGCGATTTTTGAATGCATTCCAGCAGGTGCAATAGCTCATCGTCGGACAGCCCTTCTACTCTAGTCTGCGGGTGGACTTTAGCTAGCCACAGCGACTCGTCGGCGTAAATATTGCCCACGCCGACAATAACCTGCTGATTAAGGATCGCCGCTTTTATCGAAGTCCGTGGATGGCGTCGAATCCGCCGCAAGAATGAGATTGTCGGATCACTGGTTAGTGGCTCAGGGCCGAGCTTAGCTAGTTCTGGTGTGTCACTTAGCGTATTGGTCGGGTATAACCTAATCCAGCCGAATTTTCGCTGATCATTAAAGAATAACTGGCCATCATCAAAGTTAAAAATAATCCGGGTCGTCCGATCGGGTAGATCGCCAACCATTGAATCATTCGGGTGGCCCGCCGCCCACGACTCCGCGCCACGCCAAACCATTTGTCCCGTCATCTTGAGATGAACGAGAAGGCTATAGTCACTATCTAGGTCAATTATCAGCATTTTAGCCCGGCGACGAACAGCTACCACTTTAGCGCCAATCACAAAAGTATTTAGATCGGTGTGAGCAAATTGTAGTGTCTTGTCATTTAGAACATCGACGGACAGAATCTGTTTACCGACCAAGATACGATCAAGGCCGCGGCGCACCGTCTCAACTTCAGGTAGCTCCGGCATTATTGATCCTTAGCTAGGCCACGAATGACGTCATTCAGACGCTCGACCTTCGATTTCTCTTCTAGCCGCTTACGTCCAGCACGCGAATTGTCAAACTCGAGCTGCTTTTGCAGTGCCATCGCCGTAAAGGCGGACATCGTTTCGCCCGTATCGATTAGGTGCTTTTTAACTTCGCGCCTCAGACCATCGGGCAAGTAAACCGTCGTCTTGACGGTTTTAGCGTTAGTAGATTCTACTTTACTCATGGGGCTAACATTATAGCGTTTTGACGCCTAGATGTCAAGCCAGCGTCTAGTAGCGAAACTGCTTTATCGCTTATGGGCACCTCGTCTAGCACGCCAGGGCCATCGGTTTCTACTTTGGGCAAAGCATCATCGCCGCCCTTTATTGGCGCAGTAGTCGGTGTGACGTCTTCATGCCCAGTTTTATTTTCATTATCGCCCGCATCGCCTATAGTATTGGCTTCGTCTGCGGCGCTTTTACTTCCACCACCATCGGCACTGTTATCGACCCCGTTTTGGACACTTTCGTTGTTATTTGCGTTAACAGTATCATTATCTTTATCCTCTAGATCCCCTTCTGGCTCGACTATTTCATCTTCTTCTTCACCGCCCCGATCAGACACTTCTTTCGCTGATGACGAGCGAACAGTCTCGCTAATTGGTTTTATTTCCGCCTGCCTTGCTGCGCTGATTCTGATTTTGACGCCATCGCAGCTGACATCGCCTACGCCGTTATCGGCGCACAGATTATACTCACCACCACCCGTAGGAGCGTTATCGGTACTTAGCTGGATATCATTAGAAGTACTATCATTTTCAATTCGCGCCATGATGCTCGACTCTTCATCGCTATCAAACTCACCGTCGCCGTCATAATCAATCCAAATATTCCCAATGTGGTTAAGATTAGCTCCGGTGAGCCTGGCGTTATAGATTGGGTGATGCAGCCCGCTCGTTATATCTTCCCTACCATTTTTACTCCAACGATAGACTTTGTCATTATCATTATCACTACTAGCCACTGCATAGATGTTCTCACCCGCTGCCGCAAGCTTAACTTTCCCGCCTTGAATAATCCTAGGTTCGTCCACCCTGACCCTAGTAGCCCCAGGCAGATTTGAGGTGTAGGCTAGCCCCCACGTAAATAACTGCCCATTTTTACTCCACGCCAGCGCCATGTGCTCTTTAGCCGATATGCCGATTAGCTTATCACCATTTAACATATCGCCGAATGACGGCATTAGCCCAGTCGTCTTTGTCTCTTCTCCGGTCGTCGTTCGCCCTAGCTGCCCATAGTCATTTCGCCCAAAAGTATAAACTAGCCCCGTTGAATCTAGGATAATTGTGAAGTTGTCGCCCGCCGCTACATCAACGAATAATGGCTCGACATCTCCGGTAAAATAGTGTTTGCTATCAGCCTCGCCATCACGAGTTATATTGTGGATTTGATTAGCATCACTTTTTGTCTTCCATGCTAGACGACCGTCAACATCGTTGCCGTCGCCCCACGCGCCCCAGCTAACAATTTGCCCATTTTTCGTTAAGGCTAATCCATGTTTATCGCCAGCTACTACCTTAGTGAAATAGTCATCCACCTCTAAATCGTTTTTAATATTGTCGCGTGTCATTTGCTTTGGTGCTTGACCATCTTTATTCCAGAGTGTTTTTCCTTCATATCCCTCAATACCAAGCGCATCATGCTCGCCATTTCCCCACGAGTAAAGACCGAGTTTACAACTATCACGATCTGACGCCTCGCCAATTAGCGTATAGAAATCCCCGCCGACCGCAATTTGGCGTGGCCGTTTGCCAACGCTCGCATGGTAATTAGCCTTGGTTGGTAGGCCCACATAGTCGCCGCCGTCAATTAATAGCCGTTTATCAGTATTATCGCCCCAATCATAAATGGCACCGCCTCGATCAATAGCAAAAAAGGTCGGCTTTCCATTAGACGTGACGCCCGCAGCTACGGAGACAACGCCATCCGACCGCGGCTGAATTGTCACCGACGGGCGAGTTGACAGATTGGCGTCATCGCTGGGTCCGCCATCATATAATATTTTCCGCCCATCCTGCCACACAGTGCCGTCAGTGCCCAGGATTACGGCCGACGTTCCTGCTGTTTCGATCGCCCGGATCTTGACCTTGGGGTAAGTTTTTAGTTCGGCCGTCGTTACTGCGCCATGTCCCAAATTTAGACTATCTAATCTCGGTTTATGGTAATAAGTTATGGTTTGCCCTGTTGGCACCACAACGTCCTTACCTTCGTCGCTCTGATACCGCATTAGCACATTGAATGTTTCCTGCGTATCAATTAGGTTGCCGTCATCCATTTCAATCTGACAGTAAAGGTGATTTTTATCATTGGCTGCACTATCTATTTTTTCGCAGCCTTCGGCGCTATTCAGACTTCCATTCTTGTTAATATCAACGCCAATTTCGACGCGATCTAAGCCCGCGCCAGTTATTTCAAGCGACTGCCTTCCACCCAAGACGAGACGGTTCTGGCTAATCGATCGCACCGCTGGCGTCGTCAATTCCCGCGCCGTTACCGAATAACGCACAGCATTCTCATAACTATCCGACTTAGTTAGCGCATTCGCCCGTACACCGTACTGGACCGTTATTTCGTCACTTTGTGGCTCACCGGCGTTGTCTCGTCCAGCGATCAACTGCTTTTGACAATTTGCGGGCAGCCCTAGCCACTTGCTATTAGCTTTATCTTCACGAAAGCCCCAACTATTGGATTTCAGCTCGTCACCACTCGGCGTACTATTTATTAACGCCCCGCCTTTACCAATTAGTCTAGTTCCATTATTTATTGCTTCGAGTGACAGGTCATAGCCCATATGGAAGCCTACCGCCACGTGCACAGTCTGGCTCGCCAAATTGATCTTATTGTCAGGCTTAATCGTGCCGAAATCAACAACCGCTTTATCACCGTCAAGCGAGACGCCGAGGCTAAACGGATCGGCGTCAGATGAATTTCCATCGATAGCAATCGCTGGCGTAATGGTTGACTTCTGCGTGCTGAGCGTTATTAAAAAGACGACTAGTACCAAGGTGCTTTTCAGTAATTTTTGCATATTTATTTCATATTTCATGTCTACTATAGCACATAGCTTAAGTGCTATAATATCCACATGGAAAAGATTCGCCGCCTCGGCACAATGCTAGCAGGCATCGCCGTTCTCTGTAGTAGTAGCTTGCCGTGGATTAACAGCGCCGCGCCCAACGGAGTTGGCATAGGATCGCTAATATCAGGTTTCGTTAAGTATATTAGCGGCGGGAACGCTATGATCAATCTCGGTGTCATCGACCAGATCGCTGTCGCCGTGCTACTATTCTTTATCGGCGTCATTATCATTGCTAGCGCGGTGCTAAATTCGCGCAAATTATCAGTTATTGGTGGTCTATTAGTCCTCGCGATTATCATCATGTGGCTCTTGCCATCGGGGCTCAGCTTGACAAGTGTCATTAGCAATTTTAGCTCTCTCGGGCTCGGTACAAATCTCGCCGTCATTGGCATGGTCATTACCTTCGCTAGCGTTATCCTTGCCCACTAGGCGTAATATACCATTTGTGATATATTACGGTTATGAAAAATGATTATCAGGTCAAAATTGGTCGTCTAATTTCCGAACTTCGCATTAGCCGCGGTCTCACTCAAACCGAATTTGCTCACCAGCTCGGCACTTCACAATCAGCTGTCAACCGCATTGAGAAAGGTGCCCAAAACATCAGCATTGAGCTTATCGCTCGCATTTCCGAGGTGCTCAATAGTGAAATTATTACCCTCGGCAGCAGCAGCAAGCTCAGCCTCCGTATCCACGGCGGATTACCACTTAGCGGAGAAATTACCGTTAATACTAGCAAAAACGCTGGTGTTGGCTTGCTCTGCGCCTCGCTACTAAATAAGGGCAAGACGACACTCCATCATGTTGCCCGCATTGAGGAAGTTAATCGCATTATAGAGGTGCTAAACTCAATTGGCGTAAAGACCCGTTGGTTTGGCGCAAACCACAATGATCTCGAAATCATTCCGCCTGCCAAGTTAAAGCTTGACCAAATGGATATTGCCGCCGCCAAGCGCACCCGTTCAATTCTGATGTTTCTCGGTCCTTTGCTCCATCAATATGACGACTTTAAGTTGCCCTTTGCCGGCGGATGCTCACTCGGCGTCCGCACCGTCAAGCCGCACCTTGCCGCCCTCAGCGCCTTTGGTCTAAATGTCGACGTGCCTGCGGGAGCGGACTATTACCACGCCACGGTCAACGCCAAAACGCCGACCCGTGACACTATTTTAATTGAGCGAGGCGATACCGCCACAGAGAACGTCCTCATGGCGGCCGCCCTCTGTCCACACGACGTCGTTATTCGCAACGCCAGTCCAAATTATATGGTGCAGGATGTTTGCTTCTTTTTGCAAAAGCTCGGCGTGCAAATCGATGGCATCGGCACAACGGTGCTTCGTGTCCATGGACGAGAGCAAATTAACCAGGCGGTCGAATACGATGTCAGCGAGGATCCAATTGAGGCGATGAGCTTTATTGCCGCCGCCGTGATTACTCACTCTGAATTAACGATTAAGCGCTGCCCGATCGAATTTCTCGAGCTCGAGCTAGCCACGCTGGGGCAAATGGGGCTTCAGTATGAGCTTAGCCCAGAATATCCCGCTCTCAATGGCAAGACTCGTCTCGTCGACGTGATCGTTAAAAAGTCAGCCCTCACGGCGCCACAAGATAAAATTACCGCCTTGCCATTTCCCGGCATCAATCAAGACAACTTACCCTTTATTGCGCTAATCGCTACCGCCGCTAAGGGACGCACGCTGATTCATGACTGGGCCTATGAAAAGCGTGCTATTTATTTGACGGAGCTCAATCGACTCAACGCTAATGTCGAGCTAGTTGACCCGCACCGCGTCTATATTACTGGTCCAACCAAGTGGAAAGCTGCCGATATCGTCGCTCCACCAGCCCTTCGCCCGAGTGTTGTCATCTTACTTGCCATGCTTGCCGCTCCCGGCACTTCAACCTTGCGCGACGTTTACAATATTAACCGCGGCTACGAAGATTTCTATGATCGGTTAAATTCACTCGGCGCCCGCATTGAAACATTCCGTGAAATCTGATACTCTATTATTGCTACCTGCAACTGTCATCTATTTATGCACCTAACGGGCAGGTAGCTCCTTTTTATGGCGTCTGTAGCTCAGTTTGGTTAGAGCGCTGGATTGTGGCTCCGGAGGTCGTAGGTTCGAGTCCTATTAGACGCCCCATGACATAATTAAATTGTTGCCCCGCATCGCTGCGGGGCGCTTTTGCACTTCACGCCAGTTTACTGATTAGATAAGCTCTTATAGATGTCCTGCGCCGTTAGCATAATTCCCGAGCCTGGCACTAGCTCGCCCGATAGCATCTTCTCAGCAACGATATTCTCAACCGACCGTTGCACTACGCGGCGCATTGGACGCGCTCCTAGTAGCGGATCATAGCCTGCCTCGACTAGTAGCTGCTTGCCCTGCTTGTCTACCGCCACGCTTACCTTTTGGTTGGCCAGGTTTTTGTTGACGCCAATCAGGATTAAGTCGACCACCTGCAAGAGTTCATCCTTAGTTAGCGGACGAAAGACGGCAATCTCGTCAAAACGATTCAGAAATTCCGGCTTAAACTGGCCACTTCGCACTAGTTCGTCCTGAATCTGGGCGCTAAACTGTTCCACCTGATAGCCCGCCTCGATATACTGACGAACGCGATCAGCGCCAGCATTGCTAGTGGCAATCACGATCGCATCACGGAAACTCACTGGCTTGTTATTGATATCCCGCAAAACTCCTTCATCTAGCACCTGGAGTAAGGTTGTCAGTACATTCGGGTGCGCCTTCTCAATTTCGTCCAGCAAGACCACACTAAACGGATTCTTTTGCACCTGTGCCGAGAGTGACATCGGGTCGGTCGCCCCGTCAGCAATGAGACGCGCCACATCCTCATTGCGGGTGTATTCGTTCATGTCAATTCGCACCATGTTATCCTCTCCGCCGAAATAGACGGCCGCCAGAGATTTAGCAAGCTCAGTTTTACCAACGCCCGTCGGTCCAAGGAACAGAAACGTACCAATCGGGCGATTTTCGTTCCGCACGCCCGCTCGGGCTCGTCGAAGCGCCGATGATACCGCCTTGACCGCCGACGACTGATTGATCATCCGCTGGTGAATGAGGTCTTCGAGATTTAGAAGCTTCTGTTTTTCGGCTGTGCTATCAGCTGTACCATACATGAGGTTGCCACCTACCTTTATGCCCAGCGTTTTTTCGATCGTATCCGAAATCTGCGGCGGAGTGATTAAGCCATTTTGCGCCTGCGGCACAGCGTTTTGCATCAGTTGCACCGACGCCCGCGGCTGACCCACATCGTTAACATAGCGACTACTGAGACGATAAATCTCTTTTAGCGCCTGATAGTCATAGAAAACATGGCTCTGATACTCAATGCTAATTGACTGATCCTCTAGTACGCGGAGCGTATCTTGCTCGCTCATCGGTTTTACTTCGATGCGATTTAGCGCCGCCCCAAGGGCAGGCTTAGCCTGAGCTATTTGTAGATATCGCTGTTCATCCATTGCGAGAATTAGCTTGAGTCCGCCACCTTCAATCGCCGGCTGCAAGAGGTTGCTCAAGTCCAGTGACCCCGTACCATTTTCAAAGAAAAGCTCAGCGTTATCTAGAAAGAGAATGATGTTCTTCGCCCGATAGGCTTCCACCATAATCTGGTTGACTAGCCCTTCCACCTGACCACGCCCCTGCGTCGCCGAAATAATTGACGAGGCATCCAGCATAATTACCTGGTTGAACTTCACGTTTTTAGGGGTATTTGCCGTGGCATCCATCAGGCGCTCGGCCAGGGCATCGACCATCGTCGACTTGCCCACGCCAACTTGACCGATTAGGGCGACATTGCGCCGTGCTCCACGGCTCAGCAGGTCAATCATTTGGTCAACGATCTGGTGCGTAGTACTAAGACTGCTCGCCATCGATCGCCCGCCAGCACTATAACGGCTACTAAGATTGACACCCATCCGCTCTAATGTAGGAATATAGCCAAACGACCAATCACGCGCCACGCCACCGGTTAGCCGCGGCTGGTCATAGCTTCGCTTCATCGCGCCAATGTGCTCGAACCAATCGACCACCATATAAACATCGTCGTTATCCACGCGGAGTGACTGCAAAGTGTCATCGATCAGCGGGTTCAACCGCACGATTGCCGCTACCACCATGATGCTCGAAACCGTGTTAGATGGCTCGGGCGTATGTGTCCAGAGACTAATCGCCTGCTGCCAGATGCTATTTGTGAGAGTCTTATCGGTTGGCGTCTGAGCGATCGCCACCTCAGCGGGCAGACCTAAGCGGTTAAACAAGAATCGCGCGCCCGACGTATCTTTCAATGCCGTCATAATATCCTGGGGAGATAATTTATCCGGCTCTAATAGGCCCAGCACTTCGCCTGATAGTACATCGGCAATATTTGCCTGCTTTCGACTCGCTGGCGATTTCTCGAGGTAATTTTTAGTATAAAGCCATGGCACCAGTACCCATAACCCACAGCTTAGCACCAGCCAGCTGATTGCCTTACCATATAGTAAGCCGACCACGCCCGCCAACATTAGCACCGCCGCTACAATTGGACAAAATATCTTAATTAATTTGCCGTATAAGCGGAAGAACTTCGCCGCCTGGGCGCGGGAATTCTTAAAGTCTAGATTAAGGTCCATGGCGCCCCCACTGTTCCCATTAGGACTAGACCCACTACTGGCATTACCGGTAGTAGCGGCCAGATAATTAGTCGCACACCGCTGACAATAGCTAACCCCGCGAGGACGATTAGCCCCGCAATAATTGTAAGGGACCGCACAATGAAGCCGATTAGCCGACTAATGCCTTTATCAACGGCGACCTGCATCTTCTCGTCCAGCGTCCGCCCCGCTTCGTTGGCAGAAATCTGTCGAAAGGGCGCAAATAGAGTTCGAATCAGTAGCCCGATACTGAAATAATCTGCTACCTTCAAGAAAGCGAGCCTTGCTTTGGCGGCCTGGTCTCTCCACCCGTCTAAGTACCACCATCGCATCATCCCCGCGATTATCATAAACGTATTATAGCATGATTAGAGAGAATTTTATCTCGGGAATTTTCGATGTTGAGACTAAAATTTAATGTAAAGTACCACGTCTAAGCCCTATGCTACAGCTACTATAAGTATGTACCGCCAGTAAATATATGTTAAAATATAACCAAGAATTATTAGAGAAAGAAGGTAAAGATGTCTGGACATAGCAAATGGGAAACTACTAAGCGGCAAAAGGCCGTGGTCGACGCCAAACGGGGCGCTGCCTTTACCAAGCTCGGCAACATGATTGCCATCGCCGCTCGTCGCGGCACCGATCCGGATATGAATCCGTCACTAGCTATGGCAATTGAGAAGGCCAAGCATGCCAACATGCCCGCCGCTAATATTCAGCGCGCCATTGATCGCGTTAGCGACAAAAATGCCGCCGCACTAGAGGAAATCACTTACGAAGCCTACGGCCCAGGCGGTATCGGCATTATTATTGAGACAGCAACAGATAACCGCAATCGCACCCTGCCGGACGTTAAAAATACTCTGGCAAAAAACGGCGGTCGCATCGCTGATGCTGGCAGCGTGCTATTCCAATTTGATCACCTCGGCGTCATTCACATTGATGCCACAGGTGACGACAACTTGCTGACTGTGCTTGACGCTGGCGCCGAAGACGCCGTAGAGGAAGATGGCGAGATTGTCGCTTATACCGATATGAAAGACCTCCACCAGGTGCGCCAGACTATTATTGACGCTGGTCTCAAAGTTAGCGATGCTGGCCTCGAATATGTTGGTAAAAACAAGGTCGAAATTAGCGACAAAGAGACCGCCGAAAAGGTAATGAAGCTATTAAACGCCCTCGACGATATGGATGATGTCACGAGCGTTCACACAAATGCTGACATTACGGCGGATATCTGATATAATTCAATTGGTGTCGGGGTGTGGCGCAGTTGGTAGCGCGCCGCGTTTGGGACGCGGAGGTCGTCCGTTCAAGTCGGATCACCCCGACCAGATTTTATTAACGAGGGACTATAGGTGGTACAAACAAATATTCGTAGATTGCAACTTAAGCGTGGCTACCAAATTAAGCGCTGGATTGACAGTCATAAAGTCTTGTTCGCGGTAATTGCTATCGCGGTTATTTTGCTAATTGGCTCGCAGGTTTTTACTGCTACTTATTATAAGAATAAAGCTGCTCCACATACCACTATCGCCAATACCACCGTTGGCGGACAGAATGAGGCACAGCTAAGAAAAACCATTCAGAGCCTACGTAGTAATATCAAGCTCAGCCTCAAATACGGCGGCAAGTCTGTCACTGCCAACGCTGACGATCTCGGCATTAAAATTGACGAGAATGGGGTAACTAAGAAGGCGCTAGCTACTAGCAAGAATCTGCCAATGGTGACCCTACTTAGCCACACAGATATCAAACTTGCCGGTTCCTATGACAAGACTAAAGTCAAATCCTATATCGAGGCTAACTTTCCCGAACTAGTCACCAAGCCTGTTGACGCCATCGTCGCCTATAGTGGCGATCTAAATCAATACGTAGTACAAAAATCTAGCCAAGGTAAATCAGTCAAAATGGAGGGCGTTTACGCGGCCGTGGATAAACTGCTCGCTTCACCTCGGCTCAGCAGTTATACTATCACCGTAGATACAGCGGCACCGGGCATCAGTGACGAATCTGCTGAGCGCACGGCAGACAAATTAAATCAAACACTGGCCGCCGGCATCATAATCACTAATAACGGTAAGACTATCTGGACAATTGATCCATGGACCATCGCCGACTGGGCTACTCTCAAGGCTGATACAGCTAGCGGCATGTATACCGTCACATTTAATAGAGACAAAATAAAAAATTTTATTAGCAACACCGTAGCAAAGCAATTGCCGAATCAGCCCGTTAACAGTAAAGCTATTGCCGACGGTAGCGGTAACATTGTTGCCACGATTTCTCCGGGGCACAATGGCCAGGTTGCCAGCAATGTTGACGGCGTTTCAGGCAAGGTTTATGACGCCGTTAGTAACGGCAAGAGCGCCACTATTAATCTCGAGTCAAAAGACTCACCGTATAAGGTTAACAAGACCATCGCCAAAGACGGCCATTGGATTGAAGCCAATCTGTCCGACTACTCGGTCAAACTCTACGATGGTCAAAACGTCGTCTGGTCAACCAACCACACTGCCCATGGTAAAGCGGACACACCCACTATCACAGGGCTTTACACTGTCTGGCGCAAGGTCGAGAACCAGTGCATGCCCAATCCGCCGTCAGATCAACCGCTCTGCAATATTCACTGGGTGACCTATTGGGAGAAAAGCGGTTATGCCTTCCATGAAGCTTGGTGGCTCACTGGAGCTAAAGAGCATACTGGCATTAGCCATGGCTGCATCAACATGTATCAAAGCGACGCTAAGACAGTTTATGACTGGGCATCCATTGGCACACCGGTATGGGTGCACTACTAAACGCTTGAGGATACAGTAGACCCCTTCTGGCCACTACGTTGCCGCCCTCCCCAGAGGGACGGGGTCTAGCTATATTGGTCGCGGCGGGCAGCCTCGTCAGCAGCGATACTGGCGCGGGCAGCAAGCATTGAGACCTTATCTAGCTCGGCGGTGGCTTCTTGGCCTTCTATTGTCAACGACTCACCGTATTTATTCCGCACTGCCTTACTCAGAATATAATCCGCTAGTAGCGGATTCTTGCTTAGTACTGGCCCGTGCATATAGGTGCCAATACAGTTGCCGTCACTAGTAATTGCCCCTTCCCAGCGAATGCCACTATGCTCACTAGTGTTACCGTAGCCATACTCTACCATACCAAAAGGCGCCTGATCACCTAGTAGCTCGGTTTCGCCACTATGATTTTCGTAGCCATATATTTTAACGAGTGTATCGTCCTTTTTGCCGCCTCGCGTGATTCCGAGCTCAATTGATTCCACAATATTGCCGATCATGCGCTCATTGCTACCGACCGTTACTGCGTCAAAAATATCTACACCGTTTAATCTGTTGCCATCCTTGCTCTCAAAATAATGACCAAATAGTTGATATAGCCCACAAATCACCAGCGTCGGCACTTCGTGCACCGCTGCCCGTAGCTCATATTTAATCTTTTCCAGGTCGCCCGCAATCTCACGCTGAGCTGAGTCTTGGCCGCCGCCGCCAAGGATAATATCCGCCGCGAGAAGGCTGTCTTTATCTGCCACCGAGTTATATTGCAGCCTCTTTACGTCATAGCCGAATAAGGTTGCTCGCCGCGCCATAATCTCAGCATTGCCACTGTCGCCGTAGAGATTCATCGCTTCGGGATAAAGCTCGAGAATATTTAAAGCTTTTGGCTTTCCTTCTGCGGTCATTCTATCCCCTCGCTTTCTTTACTTAGCTTTGCTAGTTCTGCCTCTAACTCTAGCACATCCCTAATCTCTAGCATTGCCGTATAAGTCGCAAAAATTTGCCCTTTCTTTTTGCTCTGTTTTAGCTCGCTTATGAAGCCCTTAACATTGTTATCCAAGCCAATCTCCGCTGTATCAACGTCACCGAGTCCAAAGTTATAGTTCGACTGCCACTGATGAAAATTAATTTTATGATAAATCTGCTGTAGTGGAAAGCCAGCGTAATATAGGCGCAATATCATATCATAGCCCCGCCGCCCTGCCACGTAAATAGGCGACTGCCACCGCGGGAAGTTTACGTCCCATAGCCATGACACATCGCGCCCGTCGGCATACTCATCGTTAATTGCGATTAGCGTCGGCACATCATGTGACGAATTGAGTGCTAGCTGAAAACCACTTGGGTTTTTGACTAGCACTAGGCGCACCTCAACATCGCCAATCGCCACGATTTCGCCCCGGCCAAAAGCCGGCGTCACGTTTGCTAGGTGCTGCATCACCTTTTGAGCGTCAAACTTCTTGCCCTCAACCGCCTGTACCGTCGCCACTGCCGCCGCACAGTTTAGGGCATTATGAATGCCAAAAAGCCTTAATTTAGCATCATAGTCTTTGCCGTTTACCACATATTTGACTTCATTGTCATCGAGCCCAATTAGCTCGACCGCGCCATCGTGCGGGTGCTTCCTAGCATGCTGTTTCTTACCATGAATTTCCTCATCGGTCGCATAATTGTCCGCCGCGGTACCATCCACTCCAAACCACGCTTTGGCTGCTGTAATCTTCTTACTATGGGCAAATTTAGCTAGGCGCGGATCGTCTTCATTTAGAATTACTGCGCCCGTCGTTCGCTCCGCCACATACTTTAATAATTCTGCCGTATGGTCAATTTCGCCAAAGCGGTCCAGTTGATCACGTAAGACATTCAGTAGGAGCGCGTATTTTGGCTGCACTTTATTCACAAACTTGGTCGCATAGGCTTCGTCAAGTTCAAGCACTGCGATATCCGCATCCAGCTTACGGTGTTTTATTAGTGGCAGGGCCGCCGAAATTACCCCACGGGTAAAATTGCTCCCACTCGGATTAGTAAAGACTTTATAACCGTCCGCCGCCAGTAAATCCGCCACGATTTTGGTCGTAGTCGTCTTACCATTAGTGCCGCTCACCAACACTACGCCTTCTGGCAAATCACCAAGCAATTTGCCGAGGTAGTTCGGATCAAGCTTCTCCGCCACTAGCCCCGGCAGGGCCGAGCCATGCCCCTTACCTAAATGGCGCGATAACCACGCCGCTGCCTTGCCCATTATTGTTGCGAGTTGATACATTACCTTTATTCTACCACGTTATCGCCGCGGAAATTATGCTTTATAGTGCGCCAGAGGATAATTACCCCTATCGTAAACACCAGATAATAGATGATTACAAAGCTAAGGCTCGGCTGGTATTCGATACTAGACAGCGGTAAACTAGCGCCCCATTTGGCCACGAGAATAATATAATCAAGTAGCAACTTGGCCGGCAGGGCCAAGATGTCAGCGACCGCCACAGGTAATACCGAGGCGGCAAGTCCCGCCAAGAAAGCAAGCGCCATGGTCAGCGGAATAATCGGTAGCACTAAAACGCTCGTAATTATTCCCACCAGCGAAACGGTACCCATAAAGTAGGCGACGATCGGTACGGTCAATAGTGTTGCCGCCAGAGTCTCGAGCATAATTTGCATTAAGCTGTTACCACGTTTATTGATTAAATCGTTCAGTAGTGGCGCCAAGATAATTACCCCGGCAAAGCTAAAGAAGGATAAATACCAGCCCACGTCGCCAAAAATTACGCTCGGTTCGACCATGGCAGTGATCGCCGAAGTGAGGAGCAATAACACTACAGGATGAATGCTTCGCCCCACGTACCAAGTAAGAAGACTGAGTACTGAAACCAATACGGCGCGATTCATGCTCGCCGAGTCGCCAACCATTAGGCTAAACAGCAATATTAACGTAAGCGAGGAAATTAGTGCGATCAGGCGCGATTTCTTAGCAAATAGTCGCCGACAAAACCGCACTAGGATAGTTAAATTGTAGCCACTGGCCACCAGAATATGCGTTAGCGAAGCTCCGGTAAAGGCTTGCTTCATCTGACTAGATAGGTTTGCTTTCTGCCCCGCTACTAGCCCCATGCCGAGCGCTGCCTCGTCGGCATTCATCACTTTGCTTAACTGTGCGCCAAACCAGCCCCTCAGCCGTCCCAGCGGATCGACGCTCACGCCGCGCTCTATCTTATTGAGTGTCGCTCGTGCCATCGTGGCGTTATAGCTACCAAATCCACTGTCTACTAGTCCTGTAATAGTTATCCTGTCGTAGCGTTTTAACTTGCCAGATAGTTTGGCGCCATCTTTTAGACTCGCCCAGATTTTACCACTTATCGGTCGGTTGACCTCCTGATTATCAATCCTATTAATCTCAATATTGTCTAATGGCATAGTTAAATTATTCTTATTTAGCGTTGGATCGTCATCAATCGTCGCAGTCATCATAACCGTATCGCCGACTACTTTCTGCCAAGCCGTTTCGGTTAGAACAATAGCCGCTCGTCCGCGTACCACGCCTAGAAGCAGCCCGCCAAACACTGCCATGGGAATAATGATTTTGGCTCGGCTAATTACGCTAATTACTAGCAAAAGCACACCGGGTAGTATCAAGCAAGTCGGAGCGATGCCCCGCCAGACACTCCACCGACACAGTTCAATGCCTAGCACTAACCCGCCGCAAGCACTCGCGATTATCCAGCTAATGTGTATTTGTCTCATTTAACATTAATTTGATAACAAAAGACACCCCGCACGCGGGGCGCAGAAAGGAAAACGTCTATGTATGACTAAATGAATGGTGGGCTGAGTGGGTCTCGAACCCACGACACCAGGCTTAAAAGGCCCGTGCTCTACCAACTGAGCTATCAGCCCAACCATTGAGATTATAGCATACTTTCAACTGGACTAGTAGCGGGCGGGGCGGGACAGCACCGTCGTAGTCTGATATGCCTTTAGCCCATTGCCGTCAATTACCTTATTGGCAAGATACCACGAATCTGGGGTATAGTTGAGCCATTCCGACGTGGCACCAATCCACCAATTGTTATATTGCGCTTCGCCTTTATAGTCAGTTTGGCAGATCCGTCCCTGGCGACCAACATCACAGGTACCCGCGCCAAAGGTCCGCTGAAATGACGGGCTAACCTTTGAAATAACCGCGCCATTAACCTTTAGCTTACCCGAGCAGGCGCCATTATTTCCTAGTGCCGCATTCTTTTGCGATTTCCCGCCACCGCCTTCAGCGCAGGTTAATACTTTGCCGCCAGCGGCTAAATTAGCATGGATCAGACCAACGCCCGCATTGACCGAAATATTGCCCGTGGCATAGATCGTGAGAGTGCCGTTATCGTTATATTTATCCATATCACCAATATTGCCCGTTATTGTCACATTACCATTAACCATGATTGCACCCGCCTTGGCGGAACCGGCACCATAGACATTTAGTGTGCCTCCGCTAGGACTAACGATAATGTTATTATATTTGCCTCCATCTAGACTATTGATATCTAGATTGTTACTCGTTATTTTCGGCACGCCTAAATCATTCATAGCAAAATTACGTGCATCGCCGAGACGTGATATGGCATCCTTGGTTAGATAAGCTTGATCCAGTCCGCCACCGAACAACGTATCGCTAGCCTTGCCGCCCACCTTATCTGTGTTAGCGTATATCATACGATACCAGTTATTGCCCGACAGATGAGTGTATCCCGCCGAACCGAAGAGCGACGAAGCACCGCCATTGGTCAGTTGACTATATTGAGTGTAACTACCACGTAAAGCGTCAGAATTGTAGCCGGTCCCTTCAAAGCCTTGTCCAGCATAGCTATCACTACCATTAATCTGCAGTTGCGGCCGTTTAGCGATACGAACGCACTTCATCGGTGACGCCACGTAAGTATCTGACGGCTTATCGTTGACCATGCTTGCGTTTGTCCCCATCACTACATAGGTACATATTTGATCACCCGGTTGGCCGAGGACATTAGATACTGTGCGACCACCATGGTTCTTCGATGTACTAGCCCTGGGGTCCAGTTCACCTGTCGTCCCTGGAAAACTTTCATTTATAAAGTAGCCCTTAATATGTCCTGGCACTAGTTCCGATGGATCTGGATCGTGATTAAACCCGGTATATTTAGTTGACGGATTATATTCACTCTCCAAGGTAAAGATGTGCGCCGTATACGTTACATCAGGTGACCTAGATGGTCCATAGCGATTATTAAAGGTATACTTGAAATCAATATCTTGATCGTACGAGACAGTGCCGCCGCTAATTGACTTCCCGCCAGATATAATATCTGCCGAGCCTACTACACCGCTCTGCGTTAAGTTGGTATTACTGCATGACGAGCCATCACCTTCACGGCATTCTTCACTAGGACTACAGTCGTCGCCCTGGCAGCCAGGGACGTGGTAAGGAATATAGACGCAGGCACCATTAGTCTCGTTTCTGACGTCACGATCTTCCTTACGTACTACCGGATAACCGTAATCATTTAAATACGCGTATGCATAGGTGTATCTATATTTATACCAAGCATTTTCGCAGTAGGTCTTCTTTGTATCACTAGCCACCAATACTTTCTGCGGGCTGTAATTGGTATTATCGCCACACCTGATGGCAAATGAACGGCCACCACTCCAATCTCTGCTCTTGTTGACGCCTGACGAGAATCTATTATTGTCCACCGTCCCTTTGCAATCTACATTGACGCGATGACGCCACTGCGCATTTTGCCCCGGACGCGCTGTCCCAATATAGGTAGCCCAACCATGTTTATCGGTTCTTACTTCCGATTCTGCGCCATCCTTCGGCTTAGGTCCAGGCTTAGGCGGGTCTAAATCTGTCTTCCATTTAATGCTTGCATATAGTGAAATGTCGTCTGAATCATTATAGTTTATATGTGCTGGGCTTGAATCCTCAACGCACCATGCGCACTTAATATGCTGAAGTCCACCATAGCCATTTGTCTCCCAATAATATGATCCAATAGCCGCACCGTTTAGAAAAACAAATTCGCCTTCATCGCTCGACCACGCATCACCTGGGATTTGGCCACTAAATGTTGCCTGAGTATACGTACCGCCAGTGGATGGTTGAGCCCATGAACCACCTTTCTTAATTGAATTCCATTCAGACCAGTTAACTGCCCCCTGGCCAGTGCGGTTGCCGATGCGACCATATAGCTCTCCTTCATCTTGAAACTTCATACAATCATAAACATCCCCGTAGCTGTTGGGATTCCACCTGCTTCCACCTATATACCGCCAGTAGCCAGCCACTGGGCAAACAGCGAAGCCGTGCCATGGATAGCCAGTAACAGCGAACAATCGCGTCCGCCCAGCGCCACAGCTTTTGGCGAACATATGAATTGTATAGTAAAATTTTCCGGTATTTTCCAATGACATGTTGCTCACCCATGTGCCGAAGCCAATTCGTTGACCTACGTTGCACATGGCCTGAGCCTGCGCCTGTGCATTGGCTTCACTATTCGCAGCGTACGAATTGCCATTAATTAATCTAATGTCGTTACAGTTATAGCATGATTTTCGAACATACAGTTGTGCATAGCTGCCGCTCTGTTGAATTGTCTTATTTGCCGCTTTGACTATGTTACCGCTAAAAATGGTTATTAAGCTGGCCATTATCACCGCCAACGTCATGCTTAACAATTTTGTTCTATTCTGTCTCATCACTACCCGCATCATCTTTGGTTAAATTCTTTACTAATGAATTTAGTGTATCTGATGGATACTTATCCGATTTGAGCGGAAGACCCTTAACGCCATAGACCTTAACACCCATCTCCGTCTCAACAGTTGCTAAATAATACACTAGCGCTACTTCAGTAATTTCATCATCGCTGGTGGCAGTCTTTTTGGAATAAATCATGCAAAATTGAGCTTTACCGACATCATCAGCGTCCCACTTTTTTAGCTCCTTTTTATCTTTTTCGATAACGCCCACCGCATTAACGCCGCCGTTAATACTCCTATCCGCCGCACGCCTTAGATCACCATAGTATTCGTCGTATTTATCGCCATATTTCTTTTTTAGCGTTGCTTTATCACTCTTATTATCATTGTAAATCGCATTTGCCTGGCCAGCGGGAGTGGCGAGGTAGAGTTCGTGATTATGCCAAGCGGCAGCAAAGGCAGCAATCAGGATGATCGCCACCGCACCAATCACTAACCTCCGGATCATTTTGGGTGTTAATTTGAATGGCTTCTTTTCTTTTGGTCTAGCAACATCAGCCGGAGCCGCCGAGACAGTCGGCTTGGTGCTATATGCCCCGCTCGCGCCACTTACAGTTGTGTCAGCGTCAACGGCCGCTTTATTTACAGCACCACTGTCGCCACTCTCGCCGAGCGCCTTTTCAATATCTTTCTTAGCATTGGATCGTCTAATGATACCTTCCCACACCGCATCCATTGCTACTTTTTTCTGCTCTTCCGACGATTTCCTGGTCATTGTGCTATTATTATAGCGTAAGCAAGATAATTTAACAAACAAAAGAGGGGCATCAAAATATGACAAAACATGCAGTTAAGGTAAGCATCGTTGGTACTGGTCTAGTCGGTAGCACAATTGCTTATACGTTAACAGTTAAGGGCACTGCCAGCGACATCGTTTTAATCGATGTTGACAAAAAGCGCGCCGAAGGCGAGGCAATGGACATCGAGCACGGCTCACCGTTCTTTCCCGAGTCAACAATCCATGCCGGCTCATATGACGACGCTCGCGGTAGCGATGTAGTTGTCGTCACCGCCGGCACCAACCAGAGACAGGGCGAGACCCGCATGGATCTGATTAACCGCAACGCCAGCATTGTCACCGATGTCGCCAATAATCTAAAGAAGGTTTGCCCTGGCGCTATTATTGTCATGGTCAGCAATCCACTCGACGTCATGACACGCGTGATGCAAGATGTCACTGGCTTCCCTGCCGAACGCGTTATCGGCACAGGCACCAACCTCGATTCCGCCCGTTTCCGCTACTTGCTATCGCAAAAGTTCGGCGTTGACGCCCGTAATATCCATGGTTATATTCTCGGTGAACACGGCGACAGCGAGTTTGCCGCTTGGAGCAATGTTCACATCGCCGGCATGAACATTAACGAGGCGTCGGATAATTTTGGCGGCATCATGGGCGATTATGACTACATCGACATCGAAAACGCCGCTCGCAATGCCGCCTATGAGATTATCAACCGTAAAAAGGCAACCTATTATGGCATCGCCGCCAGTGCCAGCCGTATTGTCGAAGCAATCGTCCGCAACGAAAAGTCGATCTTTCCGCTATCGGTCAAGCTCGACGGCCAGTATGGGCTAAAGGATGTTTACCTGTCCTTGCCAACCATCATTGGCGAGAATGGCGTCGAGCGTATTCTAACGCCATATCTATCCGAGCAAGAGGAAAATAAACTACATCATAGCGCGGAAGTATTAGAACAGGCGTATGAGGGGCTAAAGAAATAAGGTCTCACCCTCTTTTGTCAGCCCTCGTGGGCTGACATTCTCTCCCGTAACGCTTAACTTTGCCAAGCGTTACGGGAGATAAAATATATCGATGCTATAGCATCTTCTTTAGATACTGTCCCGTATAGCTTGCGGGATTTTCCGCTACTTGCTCGGGCGTGCCCGTCGCCACAACGCGGCCGCCATTTAGACCGCCTTCCGGCCCCATATCGATAATGTAGTCTGCCGATTTAATGACATCGAGATTATGTTCAATCACAATCATCGTATTGCCGTTGTCAACCAGCCGCTGTAATACGCCTAACAGTCGTCGCACATCCGCCTGATGTAAGCCCGTCGTCGGCTCATCTAGCACATAAAGTGTCCGCCCAGTTGATTTACGGCTAAGCTCAGTTGCGAGCTTTACACGTTGGGCTTCACCACCCGATAGCGTTGTCGCCGCTTGACCAATTTCAACATAACCGAGCCCGACATCCTGCAAAGTCTTGAGCTTATTGGCAATCTTTGGAATTGAACCAAAGAATTCCGCCGCTTCATCCACCGTCATCTTGAGCACTTCACTAATATTCTTGCCGTGCCACTTAATTTCCAATGCCTCAGCATTATACCGTGCACCATGACATTCGTCGCAAGTAACATAAACGTCGGGCAAGAACTGCATTTCAATTTTAATTACACCATCGCCCTGGCAGTGTTCACAGCGGCCGCCTCGCACGTTGAAGCTAAAGCGTCCCGGCTTATATCCGCGGATATTCGCCTCAGGCGTTGCCGCAAAGAGTTCGCGAATTGCGGTAAAGATTCCCGTATACGTCGCCGCATTTGAACGAGGCGTCCGTCCGATTGGGCTCTGATCGATCATAATAATCTTATCAAGCTGGTCGATGCCATCGATGCGTTGGTGCGCGCCTGAAACAGTTTGCGCCCGGTTGAGACGAGCTAAGAGTTCATTACTCAGAATATCATTTACAAGTGTGGATTTACCGCTGCCCGACACACCAGATACCACCGTGAATAGTCCAAGCGGAAAGCTGACATTGATATTCTTTAGGTTGTGTTCACGCGCACCCACTACGGTTAGCATGCGCTTTTTGTCCACTGGTCGCCGCGTCTTTGGTACGGCAATTTTCTCTTTACCGCAGAGAAAGCGCCCTGTGAGTGAGTTCGGATTGGCCGCTACTTCCGTCGGTGTGCCCGCCGCCACGATTTCACCGCCGTGGCTGCCTGCACCCGGCCCCACGTCTACTAGGTAGTCCGCCGCCCGAATCGTGTCTTCATCGTGTTCAACCACTACTACAGTATTACCAAGATTACGTAGATGCTTAAGTGTCGCAATTAGGCGATCGTTATCCTTTTGGTGTAAGCCAATACTCGGCTCATCCAGCACGTATAGAACACCCTTGAGGCCGCTACCAATCTGCGTTGCCAAACGAATGCGCTGAGCTTCACCGCCCGATAGCGTATTGGCCGCCCGGCTGAGTTCTAGATAATCTAGCCCCACATCAATCATAAAGTCGAGACGGCTATTAATTTCCTTAAAGATCTGCTTGCCGATTAGTTTTTCGCGCTCCGTCCAGTCGATTTTGTTAAAGACATCCTTAACATCAGTAATCGATAGATTGCAAATATCGACAATCGAGAGATCATGGACGGTGATTGCCCGCACTACCGGCCTGAGACGCGCACCGTGGCAATCGTCGCACTCTAGCTCACGCATAAATCGCTCAATATCTCGCCGAATAAAGTCGCTGCTTGTTTCTTTCCAGCGTCGCTCAAGGTTCGGAATTACGCCCTCGTAGGTCGTGCGGAAAGTGCGCCCATCGCTCAATTTTACCCGGTAGATTTCATTGCCTGTGCCATAAAGGAGTAAGTGGCGAATATCTGGACTCAGCTGCCCCACCGGCACCCGCAGGCTAAAGCCATGCTTTTTCGCCACTGCCGACAGCTTACGCATCCACCACGCCTCAATATTGATACGGTTAAATGGGCGAATCGCCCCTTCCATAATGGTAAGGTTATTGTTTAATACTAGATCTGGGTCAACCACCATGCGGATCCCCAGCCCCGAACAGGTCGGGCAAGCACCAATCGGATTATTAAAGCTAAAGAGTCGTGGCTCGAGATCGGGAATAACTTCATTCGGGTGATCTGGGCAAGCGTAGCGTTCAGATAATACAGTCGCCTCTTTGGTGTTAGCATCAATAATCTCTATGTCGCCTCGCCCAAGTTCCAACGCCTGTTCGACGCTTCCCGCAATACGACTATTCGCCACATCATTTACAACCAAACGGTCCACCACCAAATCGACATCGTGTTTATAATTCTTATCCAGCTCTGGCCACTCGTCAAGATTATAAATTACCCCGTCCACGCGCGCCCTGGCATAGCCCCGCGACATATACTGTTCGGGGATATGAGCAAATGTCCCCTTCTTTTGCCGAGCAATTGGCGCGCAGATATAAATTTTCCGCTCCGTCATTGCCTGTACTTCTTCAATAATCGCCTGCGGCGAACGGCGCTTGACCTCTTTACCACAGATCGGGCAATGTGGCACGCCGAGACGAGCAAAGAGTAGACGTAAATAATCATAGATTTCTGTCACTGTCGCCACGGTCGAGCGAGGGTTGCGACTGGTAGATTTCTGATCGATGCTAATTGCCGGGCTAAGGCCGTCAATTTTATCAACATCCGGCTTCTCCATCTGGCCAAGAAACATGCGTGCATACGACGATAGCGACTCAACGTAGCGCCTCTGCCCCTCAGCATAAAGCGTATCGAACGCCAGCGAAGACTTGCCCGACCCCGACAGACCTGTTATTACGACTAGTTTATTCCGTGGAATCGTCAGGCTCACGTTTTTGAGATTGTGAACCCGCGCTCCCTCGATTCGAATCACATCATCTTGCATTAGGATATATTATAATCCAATGTCAAGAAGTTGTCCACGCTATCGCACAGCAACGCAATCAGCGCCGTAGATATCTGCAATGTCACGCTCGAGCTCGTCGCACACCTTAGTGCGGAGTGGCATGCGAATGGCACTCTTTTTACCGTTGTCAATCACTACAATAATCACCTGGTCGGTGCCATGGTACGCTTTTACCTTATCGCGCATCGCCATTAGACTCTTTGAATCTAGTGGATCTTTGACATGAACAAAGAGGCGCTTCGGCTTGGCCGTGTCAACGATATTGTATTTGCTCATATCAATAGGCGGAGTGCTCGATTTTCGCGCCGTGCTGACGCTTGCCGCTGATGTCTGATAGCTCTTATTGTGACCGCCGTAGCCACCGCCATAGTTGCCCTTTCCACTACTGCCCCGCCGTCGCTTACCTACGGTTGACATATCTACTGGCCCCATCAGCGTATGCGTCGGTTGATAAGCTTTCAGCGTTTCATCGTCAATTATCTGCAGACTGTCCGCCACAATTGACGGATCAGGCATAATATTGCCGTCCTTATCTTTGCCACTGACGCGTCCCTTAATTAGCACTACGTCGCTAGAGTTAATCGTTTGCGGAATCTTCTCGTAGGTCTTCGGAAAGATAACTACCTCGATTTGCCCCGTTTTATCCTCAATAGTCATAAAGGCCATCTTAGTGCCAGATTTAGTAATTAGCGTGCGATTTTTAGAAATCAGCCCGCCAATCGTCGCTTGAGCTCCATCTTGATCGGATTTAATTGTGTTAATAGCGTTAGTCTGCTCACGAAGGTATACATCGTAGCTGTCCAGTGGATGCGCCGAGAGATAGAGGCCCAATAACTCACGTTCCCAGCCGAGTAGTTCGCGGTTGGTGGCTTGTTGCGGTGAGGCTGCCAAGGTTAAATGCGATACTGCACCCGCAACATCGCCACCCCCGCCGAATAGAGAGAAGAGATCCTCTTGTCCCGACGCTGCCTCTTTTTGTACCTTTTGCGCAAAGGCGATAATGGCATCAAGATTGAATAGTAAATCCGACCGCGTCCCCCGATAGCCGTTCTTGTCCGGCTCGTCAGTCATAAAGCAGTCAAAGGCACCCGTTTTAATTAGTGACTCCCAGACTTTACGATTGCAGGTGCGGCTATTGACCCGCCGAGCAAAATCTTCCACCGATTTGAATGGTCCGTCCTTTTTGCGTGACTCGAGAATATCAATCACTGCTGTACCACCGACCGCTTTAATGGCGGCAATACCAAAGCGAATCTTGTTCGTGCCCTTTACGACGGCGAATTCGCTAAAAGATTCGTTGATATCTGGGTTTACCACTTTTAGCCCCAGACGATTACACTCGGAAATCTCAATCGTTAAACGGTCGGTGTTGCTGGCGTCCGAAGTCATCAGTGCCGCCATAAAGGCATCTGGGTAATGCGCCTTTAGGTATGCCGTCCAGTAAGCAATCACCGCATAGCACGCCGCATGCGACTTATTGAAACAGTAACTCGCGAAGGCTTCTAGCTCGGTCCAAAACTTCTCCATGACTTCACGCGGTGCCCCCACCGTTTTAATAGCTCCCTCGATGAATTTCGGCTTCATCGTCGCGAGCAGGGCCGCTTTCTTCTTTGCCACCGCCTTACGTAGGGTATCTGCTTCGCCGCCCGTGAAGCCGCAGCACTCCTTGGAAATCACCATGAACTGCTCTTGATAGACCAACACCCCATAGGTCTCCTTTAGCTGCGACTCCATCTCGGGAATTGGATAAACAATTGGTTCTTCGCCGTGCTTACGCTTAATAAAGGTATCGATGAACTGCATCGGACCAGGGCGGTACAGTGCCACCATAGCAATAATATCCTCGAAACGGTTCGGCTGTAACTCCTTGAGATAGCGCTTCATACCCGCCGATTCGAGCTGAAATACGCCGGTGGTGTCACCCCGTTGGAGGAGCTTATACGTCGCTTCGTCGTCCAAGGCTAAGTGGCCGAGATCTATGTCCACGCCGTAAACTTTGCGGATAATACGTAGACAGTCGTCAATAATTGTGAGGTTAGATAGACCCAGAAAGTCCATCTTTAAAAGGCCCATCTCTTCCACCTCTGGTGCGGGGAATTGGGTAGTAATCACGCCCTTTTGTGCCACCTCGAGTGGGATGACGTTAATGAGCGGCTCTGGGGCAATCACCGTTCCACAAGCATGCACGCCATGGCTACGAATCGTCCCTTCGAGCTGCACAGCAAAATCATAAACCTGCTTGGCCGTCGGGTTGGTTTCGTATTCGTGCTTCATATCGGGATCTTTCTCGAGGCACTCCTTGAGCGACCCGATGTGCGCCGACTGCGGCCCCATCGGCACGAGCTTTGACAGGCGATCACTCTCGGCATAAGGCACATCCAACACGCGCGCCACATCCTTTACCGCCGAACGGCTCGCCATCGTTCCGAACGTCACGATATTACAGACGTGGTCGTGGCCGTATTTGTCGGCACAGTATTGAATCACGTCGTCGCGACAGGTATCCTGCATATCCACGTCAATATCCGGCATGGAAATGCGGTCAGGGTTCAAAAAGCGCTCGAACAGCAGGTCGTATTTCAGCGGATCAATTTCAGTAATGCGAATCGAGTAAGAAACAATCGAACCAGCCGCCGAACCGCGACCTGGGCCGAAGACATAGCCTTGTGACTTACCCCAGTTAATGAAGTCCTGCACGATTAGGAAATAGCCTTCGTAGCCCATCGAGCCGATAACGCCGAGTTCCATCTCGATGCGGTCCAGCACCTCCTTTGGCAGTTTTGGCTTGATTTCTTCAATGCTCAGCTTGTTAGCCTCTTCTATGGGCACATCGCAATAGCGATTTAGTGCCCCACGGTAAACTAGTTTATGGAGGAAGGTGTGTTCTGTCTCGCCCTCGGGCAAGGACGGATACTTTGGAATTAGGATCTGTCCTAGCTTAATATCCACATTGCACCGCTCGGCGATACGTTTGGTGTTGAGAATCGCCTCAGGGCAAGTATCCTTCCAGTGCTCGATAATTTCGCGCGGATCCATAAAGTGTAGCTCGAAGTCGGCGAGCGACATACGATTTTTGTCACTTAGTAGTGAGCCTGTGCCCACACATAGCAAGATTTCGTGTGCCTGCTGGTATTCGTGTGTCGGATAATGTCCATCGCAAGTAACCACTAGCGGAATGTTTAACTCTTTACTAAGTTTCATCAGACCGTCGTTAATGCGCCCTTGTACTTTCCAATGTGTATGGCTTTTCGGGTGACCGTGATCCTGCATTTCGAGGTAGTAGCGATCGCCCAAAATGCCGTGATACCATTTAGCAATCTCGCGGGCTTTATCATAATCGCCATCTTTCAAGGCGCAACCCATCTCGCTACTAGCACAGCCCGATAGGATAATTAGCCCTTCGTTATATTTTTCAATTAGTTCATGATCGATGCGGGGCTTATAATACATTCCCTCGAGGTTGGCCAAGGTGGAAAGCTTCATTAGGTTCTTCCAGCCAGTGTTATTCATCGCTAGCATCGTCAAATGATAGCGCGGTTTATCCTTAGCCGGGTCGCGGTCCTTACGTCCGCGCGCCGCTACATAAGTTTCGATGCCAAGGATAGGCTTGATGCCCTCTTTCTTGGCCTTTTTATAGAATGTCAGATCACCGCCCATTGTGCCGTGATCAGTCACCGCCACCGCATCCATACCGAAATCCTTGGTCATCTGGACCAGCTGATCGATTTTGGTTAGACCGTCCAGCACACTATAAGTCGTGTGATTGTGAAGATGTACAAAGTCGCTCGGCTGAAACTCGTGATTCACCGCTTCTTCGTGGCTAACGAATGGCGTTAATGTCGCCGGATCGACCGCCCGCTGCTCTTTGTTTTCACCCTCACTTGCCATTACAACAATTATAGCACTGTCGATGGTTTACTTTGCACGCTTGCAGCCATGAGAACTTTGGCCCTAAAGGCCACGGTGCTGCAACACCGTGGCCTGGACTCGGATAATTCGAATTATAGACTTTTATTAGTCTTCATCGTCATCGTCGAGTTCGTCTTCGACGAACTCCTCAACATGACCTTTTTCGCGCTTTAGAAACTTCTTAGTATCGCCAATTTTACGATCAGCTTTATGCTTAAACTCAGCACCCCGCTTGCCGGCTTCCTCTCGAAAGCTGTCTGCGGCGTCAGACGCCTTGCCTTTGACTTCCGTGGCCTTATTCTTGATGTCTTCGCGGGTTTCTTTGCCCGACTTCGGCGCTGTTAGTAGACCGACGACCGCACCAACTGCTGCGCCTAGCACTGCACCAAGCGCAAACTTGCCGGCAGTACTGCCTTTTTTGTCACTCATTACGTGACCTCCTTTTATTGTTTATGTAACTGCGAATGTATTTCACGACGATTTTAGCTACAATGACGGGATTTGCTAGCTGATTTAGTGCGACTAACAGCTCGCGCAAGCTATCGGTCGCCTCCTCGACATTATCCGTGATGGCCTTGATGCGCCTCGAAATCCGGATTGACATGACCAGCAGGATGATGCCTAGAATTAAGAAAATCGCTAGGAATACCGCCAGAATTACAACTAAAATCTGAAATGCATCCATATCATTAATTTACCATAAGCTGGATTTTATTACCAATAGCCGCCTAGTGCGCACCCGTGTTCGGTGCGGCGATCCTACTTGAACTACTTCTCGCGCCAGTCGAGCCACTCGATTTAGTCGACGACGAGCCCAATTTGGACGCACCGCTTGTTTTACTGCTACTAGAACTATCGCTATCTTTATTCGACGTAGCTAGAGCCTTACTCGTCAGTTTATTGTTGGCTTCATTAGCCCAATCAGTCGCCATACTATCAGATTTAGTCTCGCTTTTAGACTTGTCGGCATCATTTACACCACCATCCGATATGTCATCGCTCTCACTCTTATTCTCGGTATAAGTAAAGGCTTTTTCAAAGCGTATCTCATTTCCATCGTTATCAATTAAGCTGATATCGACCCGCCCTAGTTCATTGCCTTCGGGTAAAGTAAAGTGCAGCTTTTTATCTGACGTAACGCTCATCTTTGCAGGCACGTCATCAACATCTACTTCGGCAACGAGTGGCACCTTCGCCGTTAGGCGGTCGCTCACCCGCGATGGCACATTCTGGAGGCCAGCTATAGCATTGATGCCACTGTTACCTGTCGCTGAACCACCCCAGGCATAGACATTGCCGTCACTATCGAGAGCAAAGCTATAACTGGCTACGTTGCCGTCGGCCGCGCCCGCCGCGATTACCTTCTCAATTGTGGCATCGGCATTAACTAACTGGAAATTATCTGTAATATCTTCAATGTCGCCCCGATTACCTAGGCTCTGACCATCGCCGAGCTGGCCATAGCCGTCTGCGCCCCAACTAAAGACACGGCCGTATTGGCTGAGTGCTAGCACATGCGAGTTGCCGATACTAATCTGAGCGATTTTGTCATGATATTTCTTACCATTTTGTTCGTAATCGGGCAAAGTAAAATTATTCGTGATATCAATTGGAGTGCTGGAAAGGCGCTTACCCGTGTCTTTATCATTAGCATTAGGCACTTCGCCGTTTAGTCCTAGCGCACCTTGCTCATCGTTGCCCCAGATTAGCACCCGACCGAGCTTAGTCAGAACCGCCATGACACCGTTGCCTGCTTCAACATCAATCGGCTCGTCGTCTTCGCTTAGATCTAAATTAGCCAAAATATCGTAGTTCGCCATTGAATCATTGACATTATTACGCTCGCCAAATTTAGATCTACCGAGTTCACCCGAAGTATTACGGCCCCAAGTGTAAATTTGGTCCCGCTCTGTTAGCATAATTGCCGAATGATTACCAATGCTCATACCCCACGAGCGATCACCATCGCCCACCAGCCAAATAGCTTCAGTCGGCTTAGTATAAAATCCCATCTGTTCATTAGCACCAGGCGCATCATACCGTCCGTCTTGGCGATTCCGCCGATCGCCCCAGATAAATACCTTACCGCTATGTGCCTCCGCCATGCTTAGATCCACGCCTGATTCAATGTGGTAAATATAATCGTCGCCAGAGATATTAAAGTTTTTGGTAATATCAATCGGGACGTTACTATCGCTCTGAGTGCCGTCGCCGAGCTCGCCATATTTATTCTTACCCCAAGAGAATACCCGGTGGCTACGGCTAATTGCAAAAGAGGAATAATCGCCAGAACTAATCTTTTCAATGTAGTCATCGCTCGCTAGATTGAATTTGTCTGTAATATCGACTGGCTTATATTGACATTTGGTGCGAATCGTCGTGAGTAGTCCCGCGCCGAGCTGACCATATTCATTACAGCCGAGCGTCCAGACATGGTGACTACTAGATAACATCACTAGGTGTTGCACGCCAGCCGCAATATCGATAAATTGCTCGCGCTTTTCGCCCATGAAATTCTCGCCCGTAACAACAATGGTTTTGCCGCCGTCAATTGAACCACTATCGGGCGTTACCTTAGTAATATTTGGCTCGGCCATGGCTGGCGCAATTAAAGATATATTGAGTAATAAAGCTAGCGCCAGAGCGCACCGCACGTCGTGGTGGTATTTCATGCTTGTTCTATATTAGCATAAGCATCTTCAGCTGACTATAAGTTTATTTACAACAAGCCCCACCTGATTAGTCGGCTGGAATAAGCGATTCAGCCCAGAGCTGAAGCTCTTGCAGGATATAGTCATCGACGCCCTGCTGTGATAGCTTGTTTAGCTGCTCGAAATATTTCGGCAGTTCTCGCTGGAGCTTAGTTATGCGATACTGTTCCCACTTTTGCTGTTCTGTTTCACTTAGCGTCTTTGGATATTGCCGCGCCTTATAGCGCAACAATAATTCATCGAGCCGCTTATCATTGAACTCTGGGTGCATATCAGCGAGATCACTCTCACTAGCCGCTGCAACTAGGCGAATCTTCGTCTTGTCACTATCGGGTGCAAAACTGTCATAGAGTCGCCCCTCTACATCAGCCGCTGGCTTGAGGGCTGGTAGTCCACGCCACGCCGATGCGATCCGCTGCAAGATTTCTTTATTCTGATGTAGTAAATGCCAGTTTGCAATCGCCTCAGCCTTAGTTAGGTGGACACGCTTCTCTGCTTCTTCGTTTAGTACTCCAATAGGCGCCACGGCTGGACATTTATTAAAGGATAGCTCTTTAATTGGCAGAGCCACGAAGCCATCTTGATGACGCGTTTCATAGTTCGCCATCAGGTTCTGTTTAATCTGTTTCGTATCCCAGTCGAAATCCGTTATTTTATATCGCAAATCCCATACCAACACCGACGACGAAGTTTTTCCTGAGGCGATAGCCGTCGCCACAGTTGTCTTTTCGTTTTCCGATGGAAAGCGACCGCTAGTATAGACAAACGGCATCGGCGCATCGGACCGAACGATGCCCGCAACTTTATCCTTTGTATGATTATCCTTAAGGTAATTAAACATCTGTAGCTGCTTGTCACGCAAGAGCCTGGTTAGATTAATTAGCGCATTTACATCCGCTAAGGCATCGTGGGCGTTCTCATTCTCAAAGCCATTATTTTTGGCCATATCAACTAGGTTAACTGTCGGTACATCGTGCCACTCGCCAGTTTTCTCGTCTTTCATTCGCTTATTCGGCCACGTAATGTCATCAGGGCGGAGCGCTCGCACCATTCGCGCCACATCTAGCATGTCCCAGCGGCCTCGCCCCTCTTTCCACGCCCACTCATAAGGATCGTGGAAATTTCGCCATAAGGTATGCCGCATAAATTCATCGTCAAAGCGAATATTATTGTAGCCGATAAATATCGTGTCAGGTGTGGCAATATTCGCTAGAAACTCACGGCAGAAGTCCGCCTCGCTAATGCCGTCCTGAAGAGTCTGCTGCGGCGTAATGTGCGTCGTTAGGATAGCTCCTGGTGACGGTAAGGTATCATCAGTCATCTTGACTAAGATATTGACTGGCTCGCCAGTCGGCTCAAGTTCGAGCGTCGTCCGCTGACCCGCAAACTGCATGATACGATCATATCGGGCGTTAAAGCCCGATGTTTCTAGATCATAAAAGAAATAAGTCCTCACCTATCGGCATCCCTAGTGAATGAACTTATAGCCGCTTAAGCTGGTAATGGTACGATAAGACTTAACATCCCATCCTTTGTAATTCATCTCGCTAACATAGATGCTACCGTCGCTATTGACCCGCTCAACAATACCCACGTGGCCGTAATAGCCCGATTTTGTCTGAAAGATAGCGCCAACTGACGGGGTATGGTTAACGGTGTAGCCCTGAGCGGCCGCTCGACCATCCCAAGTGTTAGCATTACCCCAACCGCCTGACACTGGCAAACCAAGCTGCACACGGCGGTTATAGGCATACCAAGTACAGTAGCCATAGGCATAATTGTTGCCACCTCGCGAAGTACCAGTAGACCATAATGCATTTGTCGCTGTACTGGACGCCAATGTGCTATGTTTAGCCTCATCAGCCTTAGCAGGTGCAACATATTCCGGTCGCTCTTCCTCAGGTAAGATACCGTCAGGAAGCAAGATCACCTCACCGGTCGTCACATTATCGTCCTTAATATCATTCATTGTAATAATCGAATCGGCCGTTGAACCATACTTACTAGCAATCGACTGCAACGTATCGCCATCTTTAACAGTGTATATAATGCCGTTAACCGCTGGGATATTTAGCACCGTACCAGCTGCTACGTTGTTATCCTTTAGGCCATTCGACCAGCGGATTGATTCTTCATTTACTTCACTAGCGGCGGCAATGCTCTGGACAGTATCGCCTTCTTTGACGGTATACTGCGTAATCGCCCGTGGCGTCTCTGCCTCTTCCGTCGTCACCTGACTAGCGCTCGAGTTCTCTGACTGGGCTAGCACGGCAGTGGTATTAGTCGAAACAGCACTATTCTCAACATTGTCCGAAGAAGACAAATTGACCGATGAGGCTACGGCAGATGCAACGTTAACGGTCTTTACCTCGCCGTTGGTTACCTGCGATTTAACCGTATCGGTAGCCATACCAACCGATTTATCTGAACTAGCCGAACTCTTTACGGAAATAGCAGCAGCTGTCGCCGCTTGCGACTCGGACTTTTGTCCCTGTGCCAAGTTAGTATTAACGTCGCTACTAACTATTTCGGCAGGGATAGCAATCTGACTCGCGCTAGAATAGCTACTAGCGAGCAAACCAACAATTGTAACCAGTGTCACCACGTAGGCGGCGAACCTAGATTTCTTATTTACACACACACTAGGCTGACGCCTATAACCAGGATTATCTAAACTATTATTACGATCACTCATAACTATTAATTAAGGTAGTCGTAAGTATTATAGCGGAATAGGTGTCTAAATGTCAAGCCTAAGGGCTATCTAGCCACTTATTGACAGAGGTCGCCGCAGTGCTCGGCTACCGCCTGATTGTGCTGGTCTTCCGTCTCGCTATAGTAAGTTTTGCCGTCTTCACCAGCCACAAAGTAGTAATAATTACTATTAGTCGGATTAGCCACAGCCATTAGTGCCGTTAAGGTTGGTGTAGCAATCGGTCCTGGTGGCAATCCATCATTAACGCGAGTGTTATATTCCGAATCGCACGTTGGAGAATCGTTACTGCAGAGCCCCTCATTATAGGCGTATTTATAGGTAACGTCTGAGCCAAGATTCATCCCTGCCGCCAAGCGGTTGTAGAACACGCCCGCCACCATCTTTTGGTCGGCGCTATTGCTCACCTCTTTAGTGACAATTGAGGCCAGCGTAATACCTTCGTGTAGGCTGAGTCCATGCGCCTTAAAACTCTCTTCAAACTTATTGGCTTTAGCAATTTTTTCAAACTGATCAAGAGCTTTTTGAATTACCTTATCAACACTATCGCTCCGGTAGACCCGATAAGTATCCGGATAGAGATAGCCTTCTAGTCCTTGCCCCGCGGGGCGACTACTGAGAATCGGACTATCATAGGTTTTATTGAAGGCTTCTTCTATCTCACTATCAGTATAATCATACTGCTTTAGTTGCTTCTTTATTTCGCTAATCGTCATACCAGCTGGAATCTGTACCTCTATTTCATCGGTCTCGGCCGTCGCTAGCGTTTTAACCGTCTTCTCTAAATCATAACTGGGGCTCAGTACGTGCGTCCCCGCCTGCAAGACGCTGTCATGTAGTCTCGCATAAATTTTGAAGGCTAGCGGGCTACGAATAAAGCCAGATTTAGCTAAGCTGTCCGCTACTTCGGACGCTGACGCACCCCGATCAATTTGGAATTGTCGCGTGCTCTTGTCGGCTAGATTAACCGCCTGCGCCGAAGTGTGCCACCAAAAGAGTGCTGTCCCGCCAGCAATTACTAGTAGTACCGATGCAGCAACGACACCATAAACCCATCTGGGGCGTCGCTGGCGAGCTGCTTTTTTCTCGGCACGGCGTTTAGCGCGTAGCTCTTTCGGCGACATTAATGCTTCAGCGTCGGCGGCGATTATCGGGCGAAAGTTAAGTTCAACATAATCGGCCGCGATATCGAACGATGGACGCCGATTATACGTCGGTTGCTGCTTCTCTCTAGCCACTACTTTAGCCCCTCCAAAAAGTCACCGAGGATAATTGTCGCCGCCTCGCTGTCGAGCGTGCCATCAGTTAGCATTGACGGCTTAAAATGCTTTTTATCGGCCTTTAGGCGCTTTTCGGCTATAACCGAAGTTAAGCTCTCATCCTGATGGATAATCTCACCTTTGTATTTGCGGCGCTTTAGCGCTTTTCTGAGCTCACCCGTGAACTCTTCGGTGTAAAGCGTCTGTGCCGTTAAATCGCCCTTGGTGTCACGTGGACGGCCAACGACAATGCCGCTAGCGCCCATGCTCCACGCAAGCGTGGCTATGAAATCATAGGCTGAGCCATCGTTGACGACGGCATTTAGCGGCGAGGCGATACGCACGTCG
>JAKPIF010000029.1 GCA_029549925.1 bacterium
AAGTAATGGCTAAGAAATCAGCGCTAGCCCGTAACGCCAAGCGGGAAAAGCTAGCCGCAAAATATGCTGCCAAGCGCGCCGCATTAAAGGCGACTGGCGATGAAGAAGGTTTACAAAAGCTACCGCGCAACAGTAATCCAAATCGCATTAAGAATCGTTGCACCGAAACCGGTCGTCCACATTCCTATATGCGCCGCTTTGGGCTGAGCCGTATCAGCTTCCGTGAGCACGCCAGCAAAGGCGAAATTCCAGGTGTAACTAAGGCAAGTTGGTAGAAAGGAGCAAGGATAATGAGTTTACAGAGTACAGATCCAATCGCCGATTTACTGACTCGCATTCGTAACGCCATCAGTGTCGGCAATGATACCGTCAGCGTTCCGACCAGCAAATTGAAACAGTCGGTCGCCGAGCAGCTAGTAAAGAGTGGCTTTCTAAAGTCCGCTAAGGTTGAGAAGGGCGCACCGCGCGATACGCTAGTCGTCACAATCAACGATGAAGACGAAGCACCAAAGATTACTTATCTAGAACGCATCAGCAAGCCTGGTCGACGTGTTTATGCCAAGGCGGATGAGATTCCTAGTGTGCTGAACGGTCGCGGTATCGTAATCATCTCAACCAGTAAAGGCATCATGACGGGCACTCAGGCTCGCAAAGCACGCCTAGGCGGTGAGTTAATTTGTAAGGTTTACTAATAAAGGAAAGGAAACGAAGTGAGTCGAATCGGAAAACTACCAATTGCGGTTCCAACTGGCGTGACAATCACGGTTGACCCCGACAAAGTCACCGTTAAAGGTCCAAAGGGCGAGCTATCCACTGCAATGCTACCCGAGGTAGACGTTAAGGTTGAAGATGGCGAAGTGATCGTAACTCGTCATAGTGACGAGAAGCCAGCCAAGAGCCAGCACGGCCTAATGCGAGCACTAATTAACAATATGGTAATTGGTGTCACTAAGGGCTACGAGAAGAAACTCCAGATCAATGGCGTAGGCTTTCGCCTAATCAGCAAAGGACCACAGGATATTGAAATGGCGCTTGGCTTTTCACATCCCGTGCTTTACCACGCCCCAGATGGTGTTACGCTAACCACCAACAAGATGGAGCTAACCGTAAGCGGTATTGATAAGCAGCAGGTCGGTCAAGTAGCAGCGGAAATCCGCTCATTCAAGAAACCTGAGCCATATAAGGGTAAGGGCATCAAATACGCCGATGAAGTAATTTTGCGCAAGGCAGGAAAGGCAGGTAAGTAATGAACCAGCTAAATAATTTAGCGCTTCGCAAGAATCGTGTTCGCGCCAAGGTTGGTGGCACTGCCGAGCGTCCACGTCTCAGCGTATTTATCAGCAATCGCAACGTATCGGCGCAGCTAATTGATGATACCGAAGGTAAGACACTTGCCTCAGCCTCATCTCTCAATACAAAGGAAGGTAGCCTCTCAGAAAAGGCCGCTAATGTCGGCGCGGAAATCGCTGAGAAAGCTCAGAAGGCCGGCATTAAAAAGGCGGTGCTCGACCGTAATGGCCACCAGTACGCAGGTAGGTTAAGTGCGCTCGCAACTGCAGCGCGCGAGAAAGGACTGGAGTTCTAATGGATGACAAGGTAGAAACCAAGGCCACGAATTCTAGCGCGCCAGCAGCCGCTAAGAATGGCGAAGCGCCTCGCCGCCGCTTCGGTTCGGCCAACAACTTTAGCAGCGACAACTTCAACGGCCGTGGTGGTCGTGGTCGTCGCGACAATCGGCGCGATCACCGTGGACGTGGACGTCGTGACAATCGACACGACGAAGACAAACAGTTCGACGAGCAGACTATTGCTATCGAGCGCGTATCCCGCACCGTCAAGGGCGGTCGTCGTCTCCGCTTTAAGGCTATCGTCGTCATGGGCGACCGCAAGAATCGTCTCGGTGTTGGCGTAGCAAAGGCGCGAGATGTCCAGCAGGCCATCGAGAAGGCTAATCGTGTGGCAAAGAAGAACATGTTCACCATTCCAGTGGTCAACGAAACAATTCCACACGAGGTTGAGGTTAAATATGGTGCTTGCCGCGTCATGCTCAAGCCAGCTGCTCCTGGTGCCGGTATTATCGCTGGTGGCACAGTTCGCACAATTATCGGTACAACTGGCATTCACAACCTAGTAACCAAATCGCTCGGCTCAACTAATAAAGTGAATGTAGCCTACGCGACCGTTAAGGCTCTAAAGTCTTTGCAGCCCCGCGATGAGTGGGTAACCACCAAGCCGGCAAAAGCTGCTAAGGCGACTAAGGAGGCGAAGTAATGAAATACAACGAGCTAAACATTAACAGCAAGCCAGCTCGTAAGCGTGTTGGTCGTGGCATCAGCAGCGGCTACGGTAAAACTGCTGGTCGCGGTACTAAGGGGCAGGGCGCTCGCACGGGCAAAAATAAGGCTCCACAAATCAACCGCGGCGAGACCGGTAGCATTCGTCAGTTGCCAAAGAATCGTGGCTTTAAGAGCAAGCGCGTCCCAGCGCAAGTAGTCTATAGCGACATGCTAGATGCTATCAGCGAGAAGACAATCGATAACTTTACGCTATATAATGCTGGTCTCATTGCTAGCCCATATACAGCTGTTAAGGTTATTTTGCGCAAGCCGACCAAGTCCAAGGCGACTGTCCAGGTAGCTGGCATGAGCAAATCAGTTCAAGTGCAACTGACAAAGAATGGTGGCAAGTTCGAAAAGACAGCTGTGCCATTCCCGACAGCGAGCGCAGAATCTGACAAGGCTTAAGCCTAGCTATTACATCTAATCGAGTAGCTGACCGCTCCCACTTTAATTAGCCTCTCCCCTAAAAGGGAGAGGCGCTTGTGACTATATCCGCCTTACTTCACCTGCTTTTAGCTCGCCAATCTCATACTCGCCAAATTTAATCCGGTGCAGTTTTACTACCGTATAGCCTAGCGCCGCAAAAGTCCGCCTAATTTGTCGGTTGCGCCCTTCACTCATCGTAACTCGCCAAGTGTGTCGATTATTATTTAAGCATTCTAGCCCCAACCTTGATAAGCCATCGCCGATCTCAACGCCATTATCACTTATTAATCTCTCGTCAGTTACCGATAAATTCTTATCAAGCGCAACTAAATACTGTTTTTCCTTGTGATATTTCGGGTGCGTTAGTTGAAAAGCTAAGTCGCCATCGTCAGTCAGCATAATTAGTCCCGATGAATCCTTATCTAGTCGGCCAACAGTCTTGAGTGTCTTATATTCGTCAGAAAGGAGCTCATAGATTGTCTTAACGCCTTTGCCTTGAGCACGTCGACTGCAGACGTAGCCCACTGGCTTATTCATTAATATAGTAGTCGCCTCCTTGGGTAATTTGAGGACTTTGCCACCTAGTAGCACCACATCGGTGTCCTCGTTGATACTACGCCCAAGTCCAGCGGTGGCCCCATTCACGCTAACACTTCCGCTCTCAATAATTTCGTCAGCCTGTCGTCTAGACACACCCGTCGCGTGTGCTATATATTTATTGAGTCTCATGGCAATAACGAGGTGGCTTAGGCTACACCGTTTAGTAGTGAATCTATATCAATCCGTGGAGTCCGCCGTTCCACTGGCTCAATAATGCGTTCGGCGCCAAGACCAACTGGTTGGCTAGTACCCTGATTAGGCATCGATGGCACCTGATTTACTTGTGCATTTGGCATTGTAGCCATATTTGGCGCAGTATTAACTGATGTATTATTTTGCGCTGGTTGAATCATCTGAGCAGCCTGAGCCATCTGCGAGTCTTGAGGCTCTGAAGATGTTGGCTGTTGGACTTGCATCTGAGGCTGAGGCTGAGGCTGAGCTTGAGGCACATTAACCACAGGCATGCTGACAGTTTGACCTGCATTCCCCATATTATTTTGCCCGTTCTCAGTTGACATCGGCACACGCATTGGCGTGTCGGGCATCTGCGGGGCAGTATTATTTGATGCCATCGCCGGATGCGTCGCTACATTAGGATTATAAGCCGACTGATACGCGGCTGGCTTCATAGGCACCTGATTTGTTACAGCCACTGATGCAGTCTGGCTCACGGGCGACTCGGCCTGCTTCACGGTCTGACTCTGTTGGACACTAGAGGCGGACGTAGCTCCATTGTTCAAGTCAGTCGCATCGTCATCAACACTAGCCGGGGTCACATTGACGTCGCTATTATTATTGCTGTCGTTATCGCTGCTTTTATCGTTATCAATATCGAATGGAGTTGAGGCAGCATCAACTGCAGACGCAAAATTCGTCCCAAGAATTGATGGGTTATTAATGATTGGCTCCGGGGTAATCAGACTCGACTCTGGTGCAGTTTGGGACGCGACAGGCATAGTAGTATCCAGTGGAGCGCTCGCACTCAAGCCATCAGCTGGCTTTTCGATGCCATATTCAGCTAGCACTTCGTGTACAGTACGAACGATATCTTCTAGGCCTACTTGCGATTTGACTAAATACCGATCGGCTCCTAGATTGTCACCTCGATCGCGCTGAGTCTCGGAGCTCAGGGCGGTTAGCATGATAATAGGGATGTTTTTAGTAGCATCATTGCCCTTAAGCAGGTACAGCATTTCAAAACCGCTGATTTTCGGCATCATAACGTCACTAACAATTAGGTCTGGCTTTTCGCCCACAGCCGACGCCAGCGCCTCTTCACCGTTGCCCGTCGAAATTACTTGATAACCCTCGGCAGATAGCCGCACGCCATATATTTCGCGGAGGTTTTTGTCGTCCTCAACTAGTAATATTTTTGTCACTGGCACTCACTCTCATTTAACTTATGTTAATTATATAACACCCGCCTTGTCACTTCAACTGCGCCCCATTCGCTGATCACGAGCTTTCATTTGCTTAGCGATGTCGACCGCCTCCATACGCGATAGACCCTTAAACTCCATCCAGAACGTTGAGCCTTTGCCAAGCTCACTTTCAACGCCTACTACGCCATTCATAGCCTCGACAATCTTTTTGACTAAATATAGCCCTAGACCAGTACCGCCAACCTCACGCGTATCGCTATTATCAACACGGTAGAACTTTTGGAACAAATATGGCACTTCTTCGTGTGGAATGCCGATACCGTTGTCCTTTACACTGACACGAACCCTTTTATCCTTGTTAAGGACATCAACCGTAATAGCACCTTCTTTGGTGTATTTAATTGCATTTTCAATATAATTGCTTAGCGCTTCATTGAATCTATTTAGATCAACATAGATAATAGCGGGCGGAGTTACTAACGTGACGTCGGCGCCCTTGCCAATATCGGGAGCAAAAACTAAGTTAAGGCCTTTCTTTTGCGCCACTAAACTAAACGCATCGGTAATCTCGCGCACTGCTTCGACGGCGTCAATAAGCTCAAAGTGCAAGTCCATGCGGTTACCATCGGCACGAGTCACGTCTAATAGATCATGGAATAGCTGCGATAGATGCTTGGCTGCTTCGTCGGCCTTGACAATGTAATCACGCGCCTTGTTGTCAATCTTACAAATATTCGGGTTCTGAACTACCTCGAGGTATCCCTGAACCGTAGCAATCGGCGTTCGCATTTCATGGCTAGCTGTACTGATAAAGTCAGTTT
>JAKPIF010000024.1 GCA_029549925.1 bacterium
CTGCGCCTGAGCCGGTACCGCCACCAGCACCAAAAGTGATAAAGACCATGTCGCTACCTTCTAGCGCTTTCTTTATCTCGTCACGGCTCTCGTTGGCCGCCGCTTCACCCACCTTCGGATCAGCGCCTGCTCCTAGCCCGCGTGTCGTCTTCTCGCCGATGTGAATCTTAACATCGGCTAGGCTATGATGTAGTGCCTGCGCGTCGGTATTAATAGCGATAAACTGAACGCCCTTGATTCCGGTGTCTTTCATTCGGTTTATTGCGGCACCGCCAGCGCCACCAACGCCGACCACCTTAATTACCGCCGTGGACTGTATTTCCGTTGGCTTAACCTCTGGCATTTATCCCTCCTCGTTTCATTAGCGTTATTATAACACGCCACCCACCATTTCGGCAGAGGCATTTTAATGGCCGCCGAATAAACCGCCTATTTTAGCAAACAGACCGCTTAGCCCGCCACGGCTCGGCTCGGCGTCCTCCGTCCAAATTCCACCCTCGATCGACAGCTGTGCCAGACCTAGCGCCGTCGCCCAAGCGGGATCATTTACCTTGTCGGCGATGCCGTGGTAGCCATGTGGACGGTAAACTTTTGTATTTAAGCCCAGCACTTCGCGTGCGAAGTCATCAATACCCTTTAGGTTGGCACCGCCACCTGTTAGGACTGCTCCGCCCGGCAGATTATTAGCTCGGTGGATTCGCTTTAGCTCTTTATTGACTTGTTCCAATAGCTCGTCCACGCGCGACGCTACAATCTCATCAATAATTTTAGTCTGGTAAGTCTGGCGCGGAGCGCCTTCACCCATCGAGACGCTAACAGTTTTCTCGCCGCCACGACGAAGATCTGGAGAGGCAACGGCATGCTTTATCTTAATCTGCTCCGCCACGTCTAGGTCACAGCGTAGGCCGGTGGCTAAATCCGCCGTTATATTTTGACTACCGACAGGTATAACCTTGATATCGACGATATCGCCTTCTTCGTAAACAGCAATATTCGTGGTCGCATAGCCGATATCGATCGCTACAACGCCGTTCTCTTTCTGCTTATTAGTTAGCGCTACGAGTGCCGCCGCCATACCTGCCGGCACATAAGATTTAATCGGGTGGACATCGGCCCGCTCGGTCACGAGGTCGAGACTCTTAATATACGGCGTCTGTGCCGTCACCATATAGACATCAGTTTCAAAACGAATGCCGGTCATGCCGATCGGGTCACGCACGCCATCCTGACCGTCCACGCTAAAGAGATGGGGTGTCACGTCAATTATTTCGTAATTCGACTGAAGTTTAACCTGCGTTGCCGCTTGTACCACACGATTAATCTCTGCTTCGCCGATTGGCGTGTCCTGGCTCACCGTCACTGTACCGTGGCTCTGCATGCCAGTAATATTCGTCCCATTAATGCTAACTGTGGCGGCATCAACGTTGTTGCCACTAACTTGTTCAGCTTCGGCGACCGCTCGATCAATTGACCGCGCCGCAAGGTTGACATCCGTTACAACGCCCTTGCGCAGCCCCTCAGAGGGCTGCTGGCCCACGCCAATGATTGTTAGCGGTGCGCCCTCGTCAGCGCCACCCGCTGGCACGGCCAGCATGACCACTCGCACCGAGCCAGTACCCACGTCCACGCCAACAGCATATCTATTTTGATCCATTATGCACGTATTATATCACGGTTGTGGTAAAAGAGTTATTTTTTTGACCTACTACTTGCCTACGGGCAATTCTGCGACGACGACGCGGGCCGAACCGTAGTTGCCGCCCCTCATAATTTCTTCGTTCTCCTTATGCCGAGTATTACCGCGTCCTACTTTATCGCCGCAAGACCCTAGCCCGTTAATCCGACACGGCCCAGCAGTTCGGCGATTTCGTCATGCACCTCACCCACCGTACGGCTGGCTGGTACGCGCGCTACTCGAGTGCCTCGCTCTGCAAAGTAGTTTAATATCGGCTCACTATTATCCGCGTATGTCATAATGCGCTTTTCGATGGCATCCGGCGTGTCATCGCTACGCCCACGCAGAGTGAGGCGGCGCAGGATTTCCGCCCGCCCGACGTCCAGCACGACAACAAGATCGATTGGTTGGCGATGACGGTTCGAATAGACCACAATATCGTGCGCCTGAGTAATATCCCGTGGATAGCCGTCCAAAATGACGTGGTCTAGATTGCCAAGGTTTGCTAGGTAATGTTGCAACGTGGCGAAAGTTTGTTCGTCCGGCAACATCGAGCCACTCGCCAGAATCGACTGGCTAGCGGGGTCGGCAGTGTCGCGTAGCACCTGCCCCATTGATATCCACGTCCATTTATAACGCGCGGCTAAGATTTGCCCTTGCAAAGATTTGCCCGCCCCCGGCGGCCCCATGAGAATAACCATACATTAGCATTATAGCATGGTATCCCATAGAGCGGGAGCATTTGCTAAACGTACTTTTATGCTATAATATAGGTAATATGATTACAGTTGAGAGAAAAGATAGCCGCGAGGCGAATGAGAACCTATTGCGTCGCTTTAATCGCCGTGTTTTGCAGGCGGGCGTGATTGCCAAGGCTAAGGCAGCGCAACGTCACACTAAGCCAATCAGCAAAACCGAGCGCCGCAAGGCCGCCATCATTCGCGAGCAGCGCAAGGCGGAAAAGACCATGCAGATCCGCATGGGGCTGGCGAAGAGCCGTTAAGCCCCACTAGATTGGCTTCGCCAATCCACCCTCCTCTAAAGGGGAGGGTGTTAATTTTAAATTGGTCGCTGCCCCGTTTCACAGGGAGGGCTAATTTTGGATTCGCTCGATAATGCCCTCCACGCTCTCATTGCCGTGCCACTCGTTAATCGTTGGCGAGAGCAGAAACGTTGCCTGGTCACCAGGGGTGTAGGATAGTGTCTCGGCGTCAGCATTAAACGCCACCGCTGCGAGGGGCTGAGTGGATGAACCGATGAGAGCCAGCGATGAGGCGAAAGTGCCTGAAGCAACGCTAAAATCGCCCTCCGCCCCTTCTCCGCTCGGCACGAGACTATACCGCACATGCTGACCGTCCTGACCCATTAGGCGCTTGCCTTGCACCAAAAAGTCCTTTAGCTCCACCGTCACACTCGGATTCGCCGTGCCAAAGGGCTCAAGTAGGCTTAACTGCCGCACGAAATCTAGCGTTAGTTCGCCCACATCCTTTAACACCACATCAGGCTGACTGAATAAGTATTTTAACTGCTCGGTGGCGTCAAGTTTTAGCGAGGCATAATAATCCGCTAGGGCGTCCCGCCACTTCGCCAAATCGTCCAGCTTCACCGTCACACCACCCGCCGCCGCATGACCACCGCCGGCGACTAGCATATCCCGCGTCCGCGTTATCGCCTTGGCGATCGAAAAGTCGCCAAAGCTTCGCCCCGATAACTTCACCAGCCCCTTGTCCCGATCAATGCTGCCGACAAAACTCGGCTTTTTGGTCGTTCGCTCCACCTTCGACGCCGCAATACCAATAACGCCTTGATGCCAATTATTTCCCGCCACCACCGTAACCGGCAAATCGGGATCACATTTTTCGAGCGCCTCATCGGCAATCTGGTCCTGTAGCCCCTTTCGCTGACTATTTAATTTGTTCAATTTCTCCGCCAGAGTCGTTGCGGTATCAGGATCACCGGTTGACAGCAAGTCCACCGCCAAACTGGCATTTGCTAGTCTTCCTGCCGCATTAATGCGCGGGCCCAGGGTAAAGCCCACTGTTTCGGAGTCAACCCGGCTCGTATCGACGCCCGCCGCCGCCATCAACGCCCGTAGCCCTGGTCGCTTTGTCTGGCGTAGTACCACCAGCCCCCACTTCGCCAGCGCTCGATTTTCGTCCACTAGCGACACCATGTCGCAAATGGTAGCGAGCGCCACGAGATCGAGGAGCCACTTCTCTTGCCCTTCGGGCAGATCATCAGGGAAGCGCTGCTGCAATGCCCGCACCAGTTTGAACGCCACGCCGCAGCCACATAAATCGAGAAAAGGGTATTTATCCGCGTCCTTCACGATCTGCACAAAATGGCGATCGTACATTAGGGGGTGGTCACACGCCAAAATTTTCGGGTCAACCACGGCACAGGCATGCGGCAAGTCCTTCCGCGGCTCATGGTGGTCGGTGATGATTAAATCCAGACCCAGCCCCGCCGCGTAGTTCGTCGCATCATTAGCCACAATGCCGTTGTCCACGGTCAAGATAAGGTTGGCGCCGCCATCTTTTAGCTCTTTAATTGCCCGATTATTCATACCATAGCCATCGCGAAAACGATCTGGTACAAAGTAGCCGACGTCCAGCCCAAATTTCGGTAAAGCATCGAGCAAAAGCGTTGTCGCTGTCACGCCATCGACATCATAATCGCCATAGATTACCACCCGCTCGTGATTGTGCCGCGCCAAGGCTAGACGCTCAACCGCCGCCGACATTCCTGGCAAGAGGTAGGGGTTGTAATCCGTTCCCGCATAATCAGGATTTAAGAAATTTAGCTGCTCTGCTTCCGTCCGATACCCCCGCCCCACCAAAATCTGGCGCGTCAAGGGCAAGAGGCTACTCGGCTGAATCACTGGCCTTCGCCGTCACTTTAGAGGTCGACTTGTGTGATTTGGCCGGCGTGCGCCGCCCGTGGTTTGCCATCGCGTACTGTTGCGACTTAATTACAATCGCCTGCAATTCCTTAAAAATCGGGAAATCCTTGTTGGTCGAATACACCTTAGTGTTGCCACGCATCTCAGACTTCAAAAAGCCCGCCTTTTCCAGTCGATGCAACTCACGCTGGATATTGCCCGGGTCCTCTTTAATTAACTTGGCCAGACCTCGCACGTGCGTCTTAAAATCTGGATATTTCGCATAGACGACGACCACTTTGCGCCGCACCCTAGACGTAATAAATACATCAAGCATTGCCCCTCCTACTGACTCTTCATTCCATAATGATGTTGTAATAATAATAGCAGAGATGCGCCATAGTCGCAAGCGGAATCAATAAGAAAAATCCCCCTCCCGCCGTAGCGAGAGGGGTGTGAGAGGAGGCAGCGCGCCACTTAGCTGGATAAGAAGCGGTGACCGCCACGGATAATTTAGCCGTTAATGGAAACCCCAGCGCCGGTTGTAGCGCCACTTCCGGACGATGTCGATCCGCCCGAGCGGGTCGGTCACTCGCTGTGCCACCCAGCAGGTACCGATAAATAATGCTATTCCGGCCGCTAAGAACTGGTCCTGACTCAGACGTCCCTCCATACCATAGCAAACGAATCCTGCCGCTACAGCATAGAACCACATTGGAACCGTGGCTCGCACGTGTGCGCTTAGATCAAAGTTTTTGTCGCAACGCTGCGACCAGACGAAGTAGAACGGCAAGGAAAATGCCAAGATTGACGTGACGCATAACACCAGTAGCCCGAAGTACGGATTAGTGCACAGCAACAATCCGCTGGCTACCGCCGCCAAAAAGAGTGATGCGTAGCCTCGCCTAATTGTGCGTTCCACATCCTGCATAAGCATGCTCCTTTCACTAGAGCAACAAAGAACTTCCGACGCATGTCGGCTAGAGACAATATAGCATAAATGGTGTGGGTTGTAAAGGGGCAAGCCCCTTGGCTGGAGGCGAGCCCCTCGCCCTTGCCGCAAAGCGGCCAAAGGGGGTTTATGCTACAAATGGCGCTTTTGCAACTCGCGCTTAAAGACTTCAAGGCGGTCACCCAGCTCGAGCGTTAACTTGGCACCATCCAATTCTAGCTCAACGCCACACATTTCGCCGGCGACGATGTCATCGGCGTTATTCTTCTCACGCCGTAGGCTGCTGAGTTCAACTTCGCCCAGCATCTGAGCTTTCTTGCCCTTGCCCCGCCAGACGCGCGCCCGGCTATGCGGCAATAATCGCCCTTTAGTACACTTGCCGCCGGCAATAATATTTTTGTTCGTCGTGCAGAATATGCCCTGCACCTCCAGTTCGCCCAGCGGCGTTTCGACCACTTCATCAGGCAAGAGACTACTCATATATTCCTTGGCATCATCGAGCAGCTCATAAATAATGCGGTAGATGCGCACCTCGACACCGTTGCGTGCCGCCAACTGTTTCACCTGATTACTCATGCTAACGTTAAAGCCGTAGACCACTGCTCCGCTACTCTTGGCTAAGCGGATATCACCCTCGGAAATTGCGCCGACGCCGCTGGCTACGACCTTGACTGCCACTTCCTTGGTTTCCATCAGTTTAAGCGAATCCAGCACCGAAGTGAGCGACCCCTGCACGTCCGCTTTAATGACAAAGCTTGCCTCTTGCTGTTCGCTCTCGCGATTCATCATGTGTAGAAGGTCTGAACTCGTAATGTTGGCGTCCGCCGTCGAGCGCATCTCTTCGTCGTAGTGCTTAGCAGCCAAAGCTTTAGCCTCGCGCTCGTTCTTGACCTCTTCGATAAAGGTGCCAAACGGCGGAACTTCACGAAAGCCCGTTACTGTCGCCGGCGTCGACGGCCCCGCCTTTTTGACCAACTTGCCGCGCCAATCCTCGAGCGTGCGCACCTTGCCCCAGGCACTGCCCGCCACAATAAAGTCGCCCTTATTTAGCGTGCCGTTCTGGACGAGCAATCGCACCACGGCGCCCCGCCCCTTCTCGACGTCACTCTCAATAACTAAGCCTTCCGCCGGCACGTTATAGTCCGCTTTGAGCTCTTCCATATCCGCTACCAGTAGGACCATATCGAGGAGTTTGTCGACATTTTTCCCGGTTAGGGCGCTAATTTCGACCATTACGGTATCGCCGCCCCACTCTTCGGGGTTTAGACCATAATCTGTCGCCAGCTGGGTCTTAACCAAGGTCGGGTTGGCGCTCTCTTTATCCATCTTGTTAATTGCCACGACAATTTTAGCGTTGGCCTCACGGGCGAATTTAATCGCCTCGACGGTCTGCGGTTTAACGCCATCGTCCGCCGCCACCACGATAACCACCACATCGGTCAAGACTGCGCCGTGCTGCCTTAGTGCCGCAAAGGCTTCGTGTCCTGGCGTGTCCAAGAGTGTCAGCGTCCGCCCATTATGCACCGTCTGGTAAGCGCTAATATACTGAGTGATACCGCCTGCTTCTTCGGTCGCCTTGTGCGTACCGAGGATATTATCTAGCAGAGTCGTCTTGCCGTGGACGACGTGCCCCATGACCGCCACGATCGGCGGTCGCGGTTTAGCGTGGTCGCTCAGGTGAATTTCCAGCTTCTCCGGCTCGACATTCACATCCTTATGCTTAATTTCGGCATTAATATGAAGTTCTTCGATAATAATTTCGGCGGTGTCAAAGTCAATCCGCTGATTGACTGTCGCCATAATGCCATTTTTAAAAAGTTCCCCAACCAAGGTCACCACAGGTATACCTAGCTCTTCGGCTAGGTCACCTACGGTGATCATGTCGGGGATTTGAATAACTTTCTTTTCCGCCATCGCGGCCTCCTTTCGGTGGCGCGTGGCGGATTGGGCTACGCGCTCAATTTATTTAACACTCATTTCACTAGTCCTAGACGAATCTTGCGCGTATCAGCGTCGATTTCGAGGATACGAAAATCGCGCTTCTCGTTCGTAGTGAAGATCTTTTCTGGGTTGTGACTACCGCCAAGCTCGCTCACGTGGGCCAAGGCTTCCACTGCTGGGCTGATCTGTACGAAGGCGCCAAATGGGGTGATGCGAGTTACGGTCCCCTCGACGGTATCACCGACGTGGAACTGACTCGCTTCCTTGAGCCACGGATCAGGTGTAGTCTGCTTGATTGAGAGGCTCAGGCGATCCTTATCGATGCTGATAATCTTTGCCTTAACCTTATCACCAACTTTCAGCACGTCCTTCACCTGACCGATATGCTCCCAGCTGATTTCACTGATATGCACTAGGCCCTCGATGCCGTCGACGTTAACAAAGGCGCCAAAATCGACTACGCCCGTAACGACGCCGTCAACAATGTCGCCGACCTTCATGTGGGATAGGTGTGTCGCAAGGCCTTCTTTCACCGCTTCCTTTTCACTAAAGATGAGCTTGTTGCCTTTCTGATCGGCGTCAATAATCTGCGCCTGCATTTCGTGACCGACTAGCTCTTTCAAACGGCGCAGGATCTCTTCCTTGTCATTGGTGCGAGGATAATGCTCGGTCGAGAGCTGCGACACTGGCATAAAGCCGCGCACACCTTCGAACTCGATGAGGAGACCGCCACGGTTCGCCTCGAACGGGGTGACCGTAATGGTTTTGCCATCGTCTACTACCTTATTGATTTCGTCCCAGCCGCGCTCTTTCGCCGCTTTGCGAAGGCTCACGAGACTATCACCATTCGGCATTTCGGGGTCAATTACGCTGACGACGACGTCTTCGCCGACTTCGTACTTATGACCAAAGCCGATTTCGCGGCGTGGCACCAGGCCGACACCTTTTGCGCCTAGATCGACTAGAATCTCGTTCTTCTTTACCGACAAAATCTTACCACTGACGGTTGTACCCGCCTCGATAATGCCGTCATCATTTTTACCTGATTCATTCATCAGGTCAGCCATAGTTAAGGCTTTTACCATTAAATATTTACCTCAGATGCCCGTCCAGTGCCACACACCTCTAAATTAATTACCGTTAAATTAGCCCACTGGCGCTAATATCCAGTAATAGTATAAAAGATTGAAGGCATGATTTCAAGCGGAATAAGGTGCACTACTCTGCTAATTCTGCACGCGATATTTTGGCGTGTGTATAATATTAATATGAAGTTAGTGGAGCGGCTAAGTGCGGATTATCCTTCGTTTCGGTTCGTTTCGAGCGCCACACCCCACTGGAATCAAGCTGAACACACAATTTATTATAATGCCGACAGCGCTACTACTCTACACGAGCTAGGACACGCCTTGCTGGGTCATCAGAGCTATGGCCAAGATATTGAGCTAATTCAAATGGAGCGAGCGGCGTGGAATAAAGCACTTTGCCTGGCACCAAAATACGGTGTTCGAATCAGCACCGAGGACGTCGAAGCGGCACTGGATAGTTATCGCGACTGGCTTTATAAGCGGAGTCTCTGCCCCACTTGCGGGCAATGTGGCGTACAGTCGCATGTTGATTACTGTTACACTTGCCCAAATTGCCACAGTCGCTGGCGGGCGAGTAGCGGCAAGAACAAGAGATTGCGCCGCAATATTATCGCGGCGCAATGAACCATGTAACTGTGAATTTCGTTTGACCGACGCGCCCGGCGCTTTAGGAGTCCATCAAAAAGCGTCATCGTTACCGGTCGAGGACGCGGTCAGTCTAATTTTCGGCGAATTCAACGCTGATTCGCTTAGCGGCTAGCGCCTTGTGCGCTGGACCGCGGCGGCTAATACGACCACCCTTTGCGCCAGCGATACGTGCTAGCTCTGGGTTGGCAGCAAAGCCACCAGTGCGACCATTCTGGCCGCCTTTACGGCCGATCGTCGCATAAAAGTTCTCGCCATAGCGAGCCTTGTTCGTTGCGGCGGCTTTACGCGCGCCCGCTTTCGTTCCTGCCATATCCTAAACTCCTTCCATTAACTATAAGGGCTGCGTTGGCTAATCCTATGTTTCAGCATCCGTCGCCCATCCACCTCGGCGGACGACCCATTGGACACATGTACAGCATTAGCCGACGCAACCCTCACTCGCCTTGCAGCTATGATTAATATAGCATAAATGGTTTATGGTGTCAAGCGTTTTGACATAAAACTCAATTATTTTACCTCCCGTACTAACGGAGAGGATGTCGGAGCGCCAACCCGCCCCCCCCCCGAAGGGGAGGGAGAAAATGCTACCTGCTTGCTCTATAACAACTTTGCGGGGCGCTGCTTCGCCTTGGCTTTGGCGCGCTGGATGCGCTTCTTCTTGGCCAATATCTCTTTGGCATGCTTGTCATTATACTCGCGCTTCTCGCTCAATAGGACTACTAGCGCCAAAATGAGCGCCAATACGACGATTGCCGTCGTCAGGCTATATAGCCGACCACCGATATTAACATACATCGCTAGGTCGGCGCCAGTGTTGCCCGGTAGAATTGTTGGTATTGCCGCCCGGTAGTCCACGCGAATCCTAATCTCGGTATAACCCTGGTTAGCATTGGAGTCCTTGCTCTCGTTTAGACGCAAACGCAAGTTATAGATGCCCGGATCAACATCGCCGATGTCAAAGGTGATGCTATTGCTTTCGCCACCCTTAACGCTGCCCTGCCAAATAATTTTGTCGCCGTTATAGAGACGGGCGTAGCCGTCCTTATCCGCGCGGAAGGCCATAGTATTGCGCCGCTTGTAGGTAATAATCGAGAACGATGAGCGGTCGGCGTCGCGCGATGAAGCGGTCTGGACACTATCGTTAAACTTTGACACATGGATATCGTTTCGCACCACAGTCACGGTAATTTTAGCTTCAGCACCGGCGGAAGCGACCTTGTCAGTCTCGGTTACCACTTCCCCGCCAGTTGTCGGCGCGGTCTCCTCGGCGTGAACGCTATAGCCAACCATACCAACGACGCCTGCCGTAATCACGGCTCCCATTAGAACGGAATAAATTATTTTTGTATTTATCTTCATATCAATAACCCCCCCCTGGTTAAGATCCTTCTAGCCTTAATATACCATGAGCAGGATGGTTGGACAAGAGGGCATTTGATTAGCCCACCGCAAGCTAAATAAAATTTACCTAGCCATTCAATGGCTAGGTAAATGTATGGGGCTGGGACTAATTATTCGCTCTTCTTACTCAGCCTAGCCTTGCTAGCCTTATTATTCTTGCGGCTACTGGCAGCACGGTTCTCACGAATTTCCTTGCGGGCGCGATAGTTGATGACGCCATAAGCAACTAGACAGACAATCGCCACGATCAATAGCACGATAATCCATATTGGAATAGTGCAAACCAGCTTCTTAATGACGTGCTCCTTGCCACCATTAAGCTTGATGTGTAATTCGACGTCATAGAACCAGCTATCTACCCTATCCCAACTGGCATTGAACCGGCGTGTCGTTTCGGGATAAACGCTGGCGTTCTGCACCTTGCCCTCATACTGCTTGCTGCCGTTGAGGGCGTTCTTGACCACCAGCTGGTAATTAACGTTGGTACCGATGTTACCTTCGTTCTTAATGGCGAAACTCGCCATTAATGGGGCGGTTGGCTGATAGCCATCAATCCTCGTCTCGGCGATGTTGCTACGATCGATCGTCTTGCCGTCGAGCATGCGAGCGGTCACGACTAGACCCACGCGCGACGTGGCCTGAATACCACTGGTCTTTAATTGCTCTGTCGGCTGATCCTCAGCAAAAATCGTCGCATATTGGCTACCGGCTGGCGGGTTAGCAGGCGTCACAACCGTATAGCGGACTTCGCGGCTCTCGCCCGACTTTAGCGTGAACTCGTCAGCGTCTAGCTTGATCCAGTTACGCATTAGGCTATACTTGTCCGAGCTATCATATAGCGGCGAATCATAGTTGTCGTTCTTAATTACATATGAGCCGACCGACATCTTAATTTTCATTTCATGGCTCTTAGTGTTCTGCACCGACATCTTGCCAGTGTAGACGTCGCTATTATGCAGCTGAATGCTGTTGCTCGCCGGCGAAATTAGCAGATAGCCAACCTTGTCGTCGCTTTTTTTGCTATTGCTCGTCGCATTAGCCGCCAGCGTACCGACGCCAATCAAGCCAGCCACTGCTAGAGCAATCACACTGACGCCGAAAATCCCCGCCTTTACCTTGCCTCGATAATGACTCGTCATTATACCTCCTATTAATCCACCATACAGCCTTGGCCCAACGCATGACCAAATTGCTTACGTTCATTATAGCATAGGTCGCATTAGAAGTCTTTGACGTATTGTCATAAGCCTTTAGGTTATTTAGAGCCACATCCACAAACCACCTACATCAAACTGAGCCACCCCTCACAATGAGAGATGGCTCAGAGTACAATCTTGCTGCTCTAAAGGCTATTTATTGTGTAACAGTATACTGAACAGTTGCCAAGTAAGTACCTGCTGGCTGATTAGCGCTGGTAGATACACCATAAGTTAGATCCTCAACCTTAGTATCGGTTGTCTGGCTAGGAACTTCGGCTAGCTTATCACCTTTCGCAGTAATGGCTGTCCAGGTTTCCTTGAGGCCGCCCTTGTAGGCCCAAGCAGAAGTACCATTGGCAATACTCGTACCCGCTGCAATCTTATCTTTACCATTTCCAGCAATCATACTAGTCTTATCTTCTCCGCTGTTAGCACCAGCGATGTTGATCTGAGCCGGCGTACCGCTGTTGTTTGTAGCATAAATCGCACTGGAAACCTTCAATTTATTGTCATAGGCATTTAGGTTCTCTAGAGTTACGTCCAGGCCATTTGCGTCAAACTGAGCCTGTGGCTTGCTACCGATGCCAAGAGTGCCATTGACGGTCACTTTGATGACGGCCGTCTGGCTTTTTGCGTCAGCTGCTTTGACTGCTGGCACAAATGTACTTAGACCCACTAGACCTAGCGATAGAGCGCTAACGGCCAGTAATGCGGATTTTTTCATTCTGTTTTACTCCTTTTATTCAATTTACCTCTTTGTATTTAGATGAGATTTGACATCTACGACCTCCCAATACATTATTAATGATAACGTAAGCTCAATCACATTGCAAGGGTTTTATGCCACTTAGGCGACGCTTTCTCCCGCGGGGCGCGAGACAGAATAGACTACAAAGCAAAGAGGCGAGCTATTCGCTCGCCTCAATGAAATTCGGCACCGTGCTACCTTCCCGCAATGCAGTATTCTCGCCGATGCTGGGCTTAACTTCTGTGTTCGGAATTGTAACAGGTGTAACCCCAGCTCCATGGGCACCGATTACTGACATTATAACACATAATATCGGTAATCGATGGCCATGAGGTGCCAAAATTATATTCAATCGACTATAAGCCCCGTCACCGACGGTGGCATTTTATCCCGCAAATACGAGAAAAATTAAGTCTCCTAGATGATCTTAAGAACTCAACTATCAATTCAGTCAAAAAACATCAAAAGTCGATCGGACTGTTAGTACGCTTCGGCTCCATATGTTACCATACTTCCACCTTGCGCCTATCAAACTAATCGTCTATTAGTGTCCTCATGGGAAAACTAATCTTGAGGTCAGTTTCGCGCTTAATATGCTTTCAGCGCTTATCTGATCCGGACATAGCTACTCGGCAATGCGGCAGGTGGCCACAACCGATACACCAGCGGTCCGTTCACCCCGGTCCTCTCGTACTAGGGGCAAATCCTCGCAATTTTCCTGACGTCCACACCGGATATAAACCGAACTGTCTCACGACGTTCTGAACCCAGCTCGCGTACCACTTTAACCGGCGAACAGCCGGACCCTTGGGACCTGCTCCAGCCCCAGGATGTGATGAGCCGACATCGAGGTGCCAAACAGCGCCGTCTATGTGAACTATTGGGCGCCATCAGCCTGTTATCCCCGGGGTAACTTTTATCCGTTTGCGCTGGCAATCCCACATTCATGAACCAATGGTTCGTCCAGCGGATCACTTACTCCTGCTTTCGCATCTGATCGGAATGTCCTCCTCACAGTCAAGCTGGCTTTTGCGTATACACTATCACTACGATTTCCATCCGTAGTTAGCCAACCTTTGAACGCCTCCGCTACTCTTTAGGAGGCAACCGCCCCAGTTAAACTACCCGCCATACACGGTCCCATTACCGGATAACGATAATGGTTAGATGCAGATCCTAACAAGGGTGGTATTTCACTGTTGACTCCACAAATACTAGCGTATCTGCTTCAAAGTCTCCCACCTATACTACACGGGTTAGAACCCACAACAATGTAAAGCTGTAGTAAAGCTCCACGGGGTCTTTTCGTCCTGGTGCGGACAGACGGCATCTTTACCGCCAATGCACTTTCACCGAGTCCTTCGCTGAGACAGTGCCCACATGATTACTCCATTCGTGCGGGTCAGAACTTACCTGACAAGGAATTTCGCTACCTTAGGACGGTTATAGTTACCGCC
>JAKPIF010000004.1 GCA_029549925.1 bacterium
ATGACTCGCGCTAAGCGCAATTTGGTTATTACCAGTCACAGTGACAATGATGGCAAGAGCCTAACGCCGGTGGTTTATCTAGACGACAATTTCCCGTCCGCCAAAGAATTAGCTAGTCCAGATAACACTGAAAGAGCGCAGATACTAGAGACCTCTTTGTTCGGACGAGTGACGATTGGCGATAGTTCGCGTCAAGAGCTCCTCAAACCGCGTCTCGATAAGTACCGTCTGTCAGCTACAGACATGTATGCTTTTCTCGATGTCGGACTTGGTGGACCGCAAAACTTTGTCATGTACAATTTGCTCCACGTGCCACAGCGCATCACGCCGCCACTTATCCTCGGCAATGCCGTCCACGCCACAATGGAGCAACTTCATCGGATCGCAAATGCAGACGAGCCACTGCCGTCGATTGACGATGCGGTGATGATTTTTGAGCGTGAATTTGATAGTCGCTGCCTCGAGATCGCCGACTCCGACGCTAAACGTGAGCGCGAGAAAGGTATTGATGATGTGCGTGCGTATCTGGAGCAACATTTAAGCGATTTCAAAAAGGGGCAGAGACAAGAGCAGCCATTTAAAGCAGATTTACCCGGTAATATTCGCTTAACCGGCAAGCTAGACTGCATAAATGTCAACGTCAAGGAACACACTATCGACGTCATCGACTATAAGACAGGGCACCCGCTCCACACGCTCGATCCAAAAGGTAAACAAGTCCACTATCAAGAGAAGGCACATAAATACAAGTATCAACTCCTATTTTATAAGCTATTAGTCGAGAGTTCGACTGAGTATCCGGGATATAAAGTTAAATCGGGTCGCCTTGACTTTGTCGAGCCTGATCCATACACAAAGCAGATTGATGCTCCGGTTATCGATTACAGCGACAGCGAAGAGCTCGTCCGTTTCAAGCAGCTAGTAATCAGCGTTTGGCGCCTGATTCAAGCACAGATCTGGCCCGACGTTAGCGGATATAGCGCGGATCTAAAGGGCACTATGGCCTTCGAAGAAGACATTCTCGCTGGCAAATTCCTTTGACCACACCAAAAATATATGGTGTAAAATAAGAATATGAATTTTTGGGACGGACTGCCACGACCATTTACGGCTTTAGCACCAATGGAAGACGTCACAGACGTAGTTTTTCGCCATACTGTAGCCCGGGCGGCACGTCCCGACGTTTTCTTTACTGAATTTACCAATGTTGATGCGTTCGCTAGCTGGCGTGGTCGCGCTTCCACGGCAGGTCGCTTAACTTTTACATCAGACGAGTGTCCGATCGTGGCCCAGATCTGGGGCACTAAGCCAGAGAACTTCGCTTTGACTGCGAGCGCGCTCGAAAGAATGGGCTTTAGCGGCATTGATATCAACATGGGTTGTCCCGCCAAAGACGTCGTCAAAATCGGCGGTGGCAGTGGCCTAATTCATACACCAGCACTGGCAGCAGAAATTATCCGCACCGCTAGAGCGGCTGTAGAGCTCCCCATCTCGGTTAAAACACGTCTCGGCTATTCAAAGGCGGACGAGTATAAAGAGTGGCTGCCGGTTATTCTGGGCGAACACCCCGCCAATCTAACCGTTCATCTACGCACTCGCAAAGAAATGAGTAATGTTCCAGCTCATTACGAATTAATTCCCGAGATTATTGCCTTACGCGATGATATTTCGCCCGAGACAAAGCTGTCTATCAACGGCGACATCACTGATTGGGCGCAAATTAAAGAGATACACAATAAATATTCCGCTGTCGATGGCTATATGATTGGCCGTGGCGTCTTTAGCAATATTTACTGCTTTGATGGTAGCGAGCATTTGGCTAGTAGGGACGAACTAATTCGACTCTTTCGTTTTCAGCTAGACGAATATGATAAATATAAACGGATTGACCCAACTTTTCTCGGTGATTATGAACCGAACGACAGAGTATTGCGCCGTGATTTTAACGGGCTGAAGCATTTTGTGAAGGTCTATATCAAGGATTTTCCAACTGCTGCTGATTTACGCGCTAAGATTTACGCCTGTCAGACAACCGACGAAATTCGCACCGTCCTAAATAACGCTAATTTGAGTTGATCCGCTTGCCTTGAAGGCGGATTATGCTATGATAGATGTATCGTTATCACAGACAGTGGCGGCGGATATGTTGAGGCATATTGCTTAATCATGCTACCGAGATAATCACTTCTATTGATGGCGAAACCTTAACAATCTGGATGTAAGTAATAGAACCAAGGAGATTTGTTTTATGGCAATTTCACGCGATAAAAAGGAAGCCCTGGTTACCGAATTAACTAACGCAATCAACAGCTCAAAGATGGTCGTTTATGCCGCTTACACCGGCATCGACGTTGAGGATATGCAGGCACTACGTCGCACTGCGCGCGAGCAGGGCGTTACGATCAAGGTGGTCAAAAACCGTCTAGTCAAAGTTGCTCTCGCTGGTGTCAAAGACGCTAAAGACATTGATACTAGCCTAATGAAGGGCCAGTTACTCTACGCCTACAGCGCCGAGGATGAAGTAATGCCAGCTAAGATTCTTGATGAATTTGCGCAGACTCATCCCGAGGTACAGCTCGTAGGTGGTTTTAACGCCACTGGAGCTTCGCTAAATACTGCCGATGTGACGGCACTAGCAAAGCTACCAACCAAGAACGAGCTCATCGCGCAGACTGTGGCAACGTTACTGTCACCGCTAAACGACACTGTGAATGCACTGTCGGGCAACTTGCACGGCTTGCTCGATGGTATCCGCGACCATGCGAATGCTTAATTTGGTAATCATAATTTAATTAAGGAGTAAGAAATGGCAGATGTAAAGAAGCTAGCTGAAGAGCTAACCAAGCTGACCGTTCTAGAGGTCAATGAATTAAAGAATGTCCTAAAGGACGAATACGGTATTGAGCCAGCTGCTGCACCAGTCGCAGTAGCCGCCGGTCCAGCTGCCGCTGGTCCAGCCGAAGAAGAGAAGACTGAATTTGACGTCATCCTAAAGGATGCCGGCGCTAAGAAAGTTGCCGTTATTAAGGCTGTCAAGAACCTAACCGGCCTAGCACTAGGTGAAGCTAAGGCGATCGTAGATGGCGCGCCAAAAGCTGTCAAGGAAAAGGTCAACAAGGACGAGGCCGAAGCCGCTAAGAAGGAACTCGAAGAGGCCGGCGCAACTGTTGAATTACAGTAATCAACTAATTCAATAATTTACCCAGATTGTTTATAAAAATGCCCCAAGTAATGGGGCATTTTTTAATTCTTATCGCCGCCTGGAGAGGGGTGGGGCTGAATGTGCTATAATAATTTTGTCAACTTAATCTCGCCGGTAACTCTCAGGAGATTGCGGCGACGTGAATCCGCGTGAGGGATAGGAGAATGTCATGGCAGATGCGCCAAAAATTCGTATTAAATTAAAGGCCTACGATAGCCGTGTTATTGATTCGGCGACCAAGCAGATTGTCGAGACCGCACTTCGCACAGGTGCGCAGGTTGTCGGCCCAGTGCCACTACCAGTCAAGCGCAGCACTTTTACAGTGGTAAAGTCGCCACACGTTTACAAGACCGGTGGCGAAACCTTTGAGATGCGCGTACACAAGCGCCTAATAGACATTGTCGAGCCAAAAGCAAAGACGATCGACAGCTTGCAGAATCTATCACTGCCAGCCGGCGTCGATGCTGAAATTCGTATGAATCAGTAGTTAAATCTAGGGTGGTTAATTTGTCAGAACAAAAACTCTGGATTAAAAAGCGCACTAGTCGAGGCGGCGGCAGGGTGGTTAATAACCGCCCTGCTGTTTCAGGAAAGAATATAAAGCGCGACGTCAAAAAGAACCAAGTAGCTTATTCACACTACCTATTAAAATTATGTCTATTATTTGCGTTGGGGCTAATTTGGCTACGTTTCGGTATTGAGGTCGGCTCGTTTACAGCGGTACCGCTTGGGCTAATTGTTGGTATTATTGTGATTGTCTTCGAGCCACTTGAACATGCACGCAGTCTCGAGCTCAGCATCCTTATAGCTTCGACAGTGCTTAGCTTCTTCTTGCCAATTGGCATTATTCTTTGACCTCTTGAATATTCCTTTTACATATGATAGTGTAATATTGTTAATGTTAGACCAACGTTCCGCTGAACGTTTGTAAGTCTGGGACTCTCACGCTCAGAGACTGCAAAATTCAGGGGCGTTTTAAGTGGAAAAGGGAAGTATGCATACTTTAATCGGTACCAAACTTGGAATGACCCAGCTCCTCGGCGAGGATGGCGTCGTGACACCAATCACCGTCATTCAAGCCGGCCCTTGCACTGTCACTCAGGTGAAGACTGTCGCTAGCGATGGTTATAGCGCAGTGCAAATGGGCTATGGTTTGGGCAAAAACCTGAGCAATGCCGTTTCCGGCCACGTCAAAGAGGCTGGAATTACTCCTAAAGTCCTAAAAGAGGTTCGGATGGAGAGCGACCCAGAGGAAAAGGTTGGCGATAAATTTACCGTCGACATGTTCGAGCTGGGCGACGAGGTTGATGTGACAGGTACTAGCAAAGGTAAAGGTTGGGCTGGCACGATCAAGCGTCATAATTTTCACCGTCAGCGCAAAACGCACGGCGGCAAAGGTGACACCCGCAAGGTCGGTTCGATCGGCTCTATGTACCCGCAACGCATCTTTAAAGGCCATCCAATGGCTGGTCAGATGGGCGGTGAGCAGACAACCGTAAAGAATCTAAAGGTGGCTTATATTGATGTCGATAAGAATATTATCGGCGTCAAAGGTGCAGTGCCTGGGCCAAAGAAGGGAATCGTCGTTATTGGCGAAGCTAAGCATTTTAATCATCATGGAAAGGAGACGAAGTAATGGCAACTACAAAGTTAGCAGATGATGTCTTTGCCGTAGATGTCCCCAACCATGAGCTACTGCGCATTGCTTATGAAGGCTATCTAGCGGCTGGTCGTCAGGTCGGCGCTAAGACTAAGACGCGTGGCGACGTCCGCGGCGGTGGCAAGAAGCCGTGGCGCCAGAAGGGTACAGGCCGGGCACGTTTTGGCTCGACACGTAACCCAATTTGGCGTGGTGGCGGTGTAGTTTTTGGGCCGCTAGGCATCGAAAACTACAACAAGAAGCTAAGCAAGAACGCCAAACGCCAGGCAATTCGCCAAGCGCTAACGCTGGCTAACCAGGCTGGCATCATTACAGTCATCGACAATTTCGAGACTAGCGGCAAGACGAAGGACGCAGCGGCAATGCTAAAGGCGGCAGGTGCGAATGACAAACGTCGCGTGCTATTAGTTGACAACAAGAGTGACGCTAAGATTCTAGCGACTCGCAACCTAGCCAATGTCGAGCTCGTGAGTCCAACATATCTAAACGTTTACTACATTCTAAACGCAGATGCGATTATCTTTACAGCTGATGCACTAGCAGCTACGACCGAGTGGCTAAAGGAGGATAAATAAATGATTATTACTCCACGGCAAACAGAGCGTGCTTTTGCACTATCACAGGATAATATGTATGTTTTCGACGTGCCGATGAACGCCAACAAGGCGACTGTCAAGGCACAAATCGAGGCTGATTATCCTGACGTCAAAGTAAAGAGCGTCCGCATGGTCGTCAGTAAGGGCAAAGTTAAGGCAATTAATCTTGGGAAGCGCAATCGTCCAGGTACAACGAAACGCCAGGATACCAAGAAGGCCTATGTCACCCTAACTAGCGGCAAAATTGACGCGTTCAAAGGTCTAACAGAGAGCGAGGAGGATAAATAATGGCAGTTGCAAAAACACGGCCGACAACTCCAGCGCGCCGTCATATGACGACTCAGGATTTTGACCAAATTACAACCAAGAAGCCGGTCAAGAGCCTGATTGTAATCAAGAAAAAGACATCCGGTCGTAACAATGCTGGTCGCATCACGAGCCGCTTCCGCGGTGGTGGCCGCAAGCAGTTTATTCGCTTGGTTGATTTCAACCCGGCGGCTGGTCAGGTCGCAACAGTCGAGCATATTGAATACGACCCAGGTCGTAGCGCCCGCATTGCACGCTTGCGTGACACTGAGGGTAATCTATCCTACACGATTGCTACAAGTGGCATGCACCAGGGTCAGACCGTCCGTGTGGCTGGCGATGAAAAGGTAGCTATCGAGAATGGTAACCGTATGAAGCTCGGCGATATTTCACTCGGTGCAACCATTAATAGTATTGAAATCACTCCAGGGCGTGGCGCACAGGCAGTGCGTGCAGCTGGTGCTGGTGCCCAGCTAGTTGCCAAAGAGGGTGGTTACGCTATGGTACGTATGCCCAGTGGTGAGGTCCGTCGCTTCAGTCTAGAGAGCATGGCTACAATTGGCACAGTTGGTAATGAGGCGCACCAGAACATTAAGAAGGGATCAGCCGGGCGGAATCGTCACCTTGGTATCCGTCCACATGTTCGCGGTGTTACGATGAATGCCAGCGACCACCCACATGGTGGTGGTGACGGTGGTCAGCACGGTACCGGTAAGGCGCCTCGGACTCCATGGGGCCAGTTGACTCTAGGGCACAAGACACGCCACCGCAAGTCAACCGATTGGCTAATTGTCCGCAGTCGTCACGACGCTAAGAGGAGGAAATAAATGAGTAGAAGCCTAAAGAAGGGTCCCTTCGTAGACGCCAAGCTCGCTAAGAAAGTTGCGGCTCTCAGCAGCGATGATCGCACTGTGATTCGCACGTGGGCACGCGCTTCGTCGGTTACTCCTGACATGGTTGGACACACGATTGCCGTGCACAATGGCCGAGTTCATGTTCCAGTCTATATTACCGAGAACATGGTTGGCCACAAGCTAGGTGAATTCGCTCCAACCCGCAAATTCCGTAAGCACGGAGGTAAGCAGAAATGAGTGAAGAACTAAAGGCTAAGGCTACGCTAAACGGCCTGCGCTTGTCGCCACGAAAGGTGGCGCTTGTGGCTAGCCTAGTGCGCGGGCGCACGGTTGAGGATGCTATTATCATTCTGAACAATACCAACAAGCGCGCCGCCAAGCCACTAAGTAAGCTATTGGAGAGTGCTCGTGCTAACGCCATTAATAATCACAATATGAAGTCCGAAGGCCTTCGTATTGAGACGCTATCGGTGACGTCGGGCCAGCGCTTGAAGCGCTATCGCCCCGTATCGCGCGGTATGGCACACCCATATATCAAGCGTAATAGCAATGTTCTAGTCGTCCTGAGTTGTGAAGCAAAACCAGCCCGCAAGGCTAAGGTCGAGAGCGTCACCAAGCTAGACGATAAGAAGTCAGATAAGCCTGCAAAGGAGAGCAAGTAATGGGACAAAAAGTAAACCCAATTAGCATGCGCGTGCAGGCGACCAAAAACTGGACCAGCAAATGGTTTGCCAGCAGTAAAAAGGAATACGCCAACTGGCTCGCGACAGATATTAAAATCCGCAAGGCTATCGAGAAGCGTTTTGAAACTCGGGCTGTCATTGACAAGATCGAAATCGAGCGCAGTGCCAACCAGATGGTTGTTAACGTTTGGACATCAAAGGCCGGTGTAGTCATCGGTCGTGGCGGATCGGGCGTGCAAGAACTCAAAGCTGAGCTCGAAAAGATCGCCGGTCAGCCTATTCGCCTCAACATCGAGGAAGTGAAGCGTCCAGACCTAGCGGCCAAGATTGTTAGCGAGAACATTGCTCGCCAGCTAGAGCGCCGGATTAACTTCCGCCGTGCCGCCAAGCAGACACTGCAAAACGTGATGTCGGCGGGCGCTAAGGGTGTGCGTATTCAAATTAGCGGTCGTCTAAACGGCGCAGAAAAGACGCGTGTCGAGAAGTTCAGTGAAGGTAGTGTGCCGCTACATACTATCCGTGCAAACATCGACTACAATCTGGCCGTTGCTAAGACCCCAGCCGGCACCATTGGTGTAAAGGTCTGGATTAATAAGGGAGAGAGGCGCTAAGATGCCAATTCTACAACCAAAGAGAATGAAGTATCGCAAGATGTTTAAGGGGCGCAATCGTGGCAAAGCCACACGTGGCAACACCCTAGCGTTCGGCGAATACGGCTTGCAGAGCCTGGAGAATGAGCGCGTAACTGGCCGTCAGATTGAAGCCGCACGTCGCGCTATTACTGGTCAGACATCTCGTGGCGGTAAGGTCTGGATTCGTATCTTTCCACAAGTTCCAGTTACCAAGAAAGCACTTGGTCTAAAGATGGGCGGCGGTAAGGGCTCACCAGAATACTATGTGGCAAAGGTTAAGGATGGCACAATGCTATTTGAGCTCAGCGGTGTTCCAGAGGCTACTGCGCGTGAGGCTATGCGTCTAGCTAGTCACAAGCTTCCAGTTAAGACACGCTTTGTTAAAAGGGAGGATGCCTAATGGCAGATGTTAAAGATACAGCCAAAAAGGCTACAACTAAGGTCAAAAAGACCGTCAAGAAAGCGGAAGTAAAGAAGGATGCCAAGAAGGTAGCCAAGAACACTAAGGATCTGATGAAGGATCTACGCGATTTGACTATGACCGAGCTAAATGCAAGTCTGCGCGAAGCTAAGGGCGATTTACAAAAAACGCAGAAAATGCTTCGCCAGAACGAGCTACCATCGAGCCATGTTGTTTCCGAAATGAAACACCGCATCGCGCGTATCAAGACCGTTATCAGCGAGAAGCAAGCCGATAACGCTAAGGACGAGAAGGAGACGAAATGAGTAAGCATACCATCACAGGCGTTGTCTCTAGTCTCGGCGGCGATAAGACCATCGTCGTGACTCGCACCGTCCGGGAGACCCATCCCCTATACGGCAAGAAGTTTACGACCTCAAAGAAGTTCCACGCTCATGATGAGAACAACGAAGCTGGACTAGGCGATCGTGTTCAGATTACCGAGTGCGCTCCGTATTCTAAGACCGTGAACTGGGAGCTCAGCAAGATTCTAGAAAAGGGTCGCGAAAAGCTCGAGGTCAAAAAGACTGAGATTGAGGAAGAGCTAGAGTCCAAGGCGTCTAAAGACGAGGAGGAAGAGTAATGATACAACAAGAAACCCGCTTAAAGGTTGCCGACAATAGCGGCGCAAAGGAAGTACTGTGCATTCGCGTGCTCGGTGCGACACGCCGTCGCTATGCACGGGTTGGTGATGTTATCACCGCTAGTGTTAAGGTGGCCGATCCACACGGCGCCACCAAGCGAAAGTCTGTTGTCAAATGCGTGGTCGTTCGCACCCGCGAGCAGATCCGCCGCAAAGACGGCTCGACAATTCGCTTTGACGATAACGCCGTAGTGCTAATTAATGATGATAAGACGCCAAAGGGCACTCGCGTGTTCGGGCCAATTCCACGTGAGCTACGTGACTATGGTTACACTCGCGTCGTGTCTCTAGCGCCGGAGGTACTATAATGAAGCGTATTCGAAAGGGCGACACCGTTAAAGTCATCGCCGGCAGCCTGAAGGGCATCGAAGCCGAGGTAGAGCGCGTTGATGGCAACAAGGTTTATCTAAAAGGTCAAAAGACTGTTGAACGCCACTACCGCAGTAATATGTTTGCACAAGGCGGAAAGCGCGAAATTCAATTACCAATCGACATCAGCAATGTCGCGCTAGTCGTCGATGGCAAAACCACCAAAGTAGCCTACAAGACTACAGCTGAAGGCAAGGTTCGTATCGCTAAATCAAACGGAAAGGAGATTAAGTAATGGCAGACAAAGAAACCACGAAGTATACTCCGCGTTTGAAGGCGCTGTATAACGACAAGTACGCCAAGGAGTTACAGGACGAGTTGCACATCGATAACCCAATGAACGTGCCAAAGATTACCAAAATCGTTGTTACCAGTGGCACCGGTAAAAATAAGGAGAATAAGCATTACCAAGAGGTCGTGCTCAATACCCTAACCAAGATTACCGGTCAAAAGCCGACCTTGCGTCATGCCAAGAAGTCAATTGCGAATTTTAAGATTCGTAAGGGAATGGGTGCACCGATCGGTGTCATGGTAACCTTGCGCGGCGATAAAATGTGGGAATTCATGGATCGCCTAATCAATATTGCTATGCCACGCATTCGCGACTTCCACGGTAGCAGCACTAAGGCGTTCGACAAGCAAGGTAACTACAACCTGGGCATTAGCGAGCAGTCTATCTTCCCAGAGTTAACCTTTGAAGAGACCGCCACGCTCCATGGCT
>JAKPIF010000005.1 GCA_029549925.1 bacterium
CATTACTTCTCCGACCGCTACCATAAAACGATACTCGCAAGAGCATATCGGAAATATAACCAATTGCACAGGTTAGGCCGAAAACAATCATGCTGACTCGAATATCATAATTCTTAACATGCGACAGTTCATGCGCCATAACACCACTTAGCTCGCGCTTGTCCATTAAATCTAATAGTCCAGTAGTCGCCGCCACACTGGCGTGCTCCGGGTCGCGGCCTGTCGCAAAGGCATTTGGCGCTGGGTCGTCAATGATATATACCTTCGGCATCGGAAGGCCATCGGCCATTGCTAGATTTTCAACGGTATTCCAGAGCGTCGGGTTGTCTTCTCTCTTAATCGGCACAGCACCACTCATCCTGATAATCTGCGAGCTAGCGGCGAAGTACTCTATCGCGGCATATAGTCCACCGCAAACCAAAATCACATAGGCATAGGTCATATCCTCCGCCAAGTAGCCAATTAAATAGCCTAGCGCTCCGATTAGCGCCACGAATACCGTCATAATTATGACGGTATTACGCTTATTAGCCCGAATGGCGCTATACATTTATTAACTGATTATCCCTATAGACTAGTTAAAGTTAACCTTTGGCGCCTCTTCGATAGCTGCTCGGTCCTGCACTTCGAAGTACTGGCGCTTCCCGAAATGGAACATGCTCGCTACAATGCTATCTGGAAAGCTCTCAATCTTCGTATTAAGCTCGCGAACACCGCCATTATAGAAGCGACGCGCCGCCTGAATCTTATCCTCAGTATCAGTTAGCTCAGCCATCAATGCCTTATAATTGTCATTCGCCTGCAGCTGTGGATATGCCTCGGATACGGCAAAGAGACTCTTTAGTGTGTGTTCAAAATCGCCCTCCGCCTTAGCTGCAGCTTCTGGCCCCTGACTAACAGCATTCATTAGTCCACTACGAGCGGCCGTCACCTCGGTGAAGACCTTTTCTTCGTGATCGGCGTAGCCCTTGACGGTCTCAACTAGGTTTGGAATTAGATCCGAGCGACGCTTTAGCTGAACGGTAATATCACTCCACGCCTCGTCAACACGATTCTTTAGCCTAACTAGGCTATTGTAGATTCCCATGCAAACAAGGGCTAGGACAACTAGAATTACGATTACTATGATAAATGCTGACATTTACAGAATACCTCCTTAATTTGTTTCTATTCTATAAAGTAAATCCAAAAATATCAATATTGCGCTAAAGCAAAGAAAAAGAGACCCAGCCAAAGCTGAGTCTCTAGTGGCTAAGGATAAAAGCGCGTGCGCCGATAGGCACAATATGTAGTTATGCGGGCGGCAACCGCTAAACCAAACATAATTAGATAGTAAAGGCTCGCGATGAAACCATCGGCATTAGTCCACGACGCTTCGAGCGGCGCCAAGGCACTGAGTCCCGCTATCACCGGCAAAACAAGAATCGGCACCCACGAGAAACTCGCTGCAACGTCATTGACACCAATAATCAAACTGAGGCAGCTGATGACTGCAAACATCATCATCATTATCCACAGTAGCAGGCTCAGAAATGGCACAATGCTGTGCATAATGATCTCGGATTGAGTCAACTCACCATCCAAGTGGACGTTTCGCGCATACGACACAAACACATAGGTCACAAGTAATAGCCACCCGATCGCAACTTCTATCCTTCGCCATTTTAATGAACTACTGCAATGTTCCATATGACTCCCTTCGTCGAGTGCGGAACTTCCAGCAGTACTACGATATAATAATTTCTCGATTTTGTCCACTTTTAGAGGCGAGAACAAAAACCAACCGCACATTAGCGGTGGTAAGCTAGACATTAGTAAATTCTTTCCCAAAAATTTACCTGGTAGGCGAGGTGGGACTTGAACCCACACGAGCTAATGCTCACCAGATTTTGAGTCTGACGCGTCTACCATTCCGCCACTCGCCCATATTTATCTACAATCTTGGAGGCACCTGCGGGAGTCGAACCCGCCTAAAAGGTTTTGCAGACCTCTGCGTAACCGCTCCGCCAAAGCGCCACGATTAAATTATATCAAGGTTTGCCAAAATCCCCAACCTCATTTATAATGTTCACGTGTGGCTCTTTAGCTCAGTTGGTAGAGCAGAGGCCTGAAGAGCCTTGTGTCCCCAGTTCAAGTCTGGGAGGAGCCACCAAATTTATCGCTTGACACATGATATGTCGACTGATAAAATTTAATTACATCTATGCGGGTGTAGCTCAGTTGTTTAGAGCGCTTCCTTGCCATGGAAGAGGTCGAGAGTTAGAGTCTCTCTACCCGCACCAGAAATTTTCGCCCTGATTTTAGGGCGTTTTTGTTTGGCTAAAAGTAGTTTAAGTAAGCTTCGCTAGTATATGACTAGCACGAAAGTCAAAGCTAATGCCACAGCTAGCTAGTGTATTATCGTCATTAGTATCTAAATGCTATGATAATAGTATGAGTAAAGATACCGGGCTTCGGCAGCCACTGGCGGAACGGATGCGACCGCAGACACTCGACGATGTTATCGGGCAGGATAAGGCGATGGCGGTCCTTCGTCCCATTCTAGATCGGGGCGAGCCAGTATCGCTAATATTTTGGGGGCCACCGGGGACAGGCAAAACCACTCTGGCTCGCATCATTGCTCACGAAACGCATGCCGACTTCATCGAAATCAGCGCCGTGAATGCCAAGAAGGCTGACGTCGAGAAAGTTATCGGCCGCGCCCGCCAGAACTGGAATCTAAATATTCGCACCATTCTCTTTGTCGACGAAATTCATCGCTTTAACAAGGCGCAGCAGGACGCCTTTTTACCTCATGTCGAAAGTGGACTTATCTCCTTAATTGGTGCTACGACTGAGAATCCCTCATTCGAAGTCATTTCACCACTGATTAGTCGTAGCCGCGTTATCGTGTTAAATCAATTGACGCCAGACAATATTAAGGAGATTCTCCGCCGTGCCGTCAAAGAAGAAAAGTTAGAAGATAAAATCACTGACGACGAATTAAGCGCTATTGCACAAGTGGCACACGGCGATGCCCGCTACGCTCTCGGCGTGTTGGAGATGGCTGAAGATTTGGCCGGCGGTAAAACGATTACGCCCGATACTATTACCGCCGCTATTGGCCACCGCTTGCCTCGTTATGACAAGAAAGGCGACGGTCACTATGACATCATTAGCGCCTTTATTAAATCAATGCGCGGCAGCGACGAGCGAGCTGCGCTCTATTACCTCGCTCGTATGATTCAAGCAGGCGAAGACCCAAAGTTCATCGCCCGCCGTATGGTAATTTTTGCTAGTGAAGATATCGGCCTCGCCGGCAATGGAGCACTAAATCTCGCCTTGTCAGCCTTTATGGCAATTGAGCGGGTCGGTATGCCTGAGGGCGGAATTATCTTGTCCCACGTTACCGTCGTGCTATGTCGCTGCAAGAAGTCGCGCGAAAGTTATAACGAGTGGGCCGCAGCACAACAACTCGGGAGGCAATTTCCCGATAGCGAAATTCCACTTTCGATCCGCAACGCCCCGACCAAGCTAATGAAGAATCTCGGCTACGGTAAGGGCTATAAGTGGGAAGCGGGCTATCACCAGCCAGGAAGTTACTTACCTGACGACGTTAACAAATATCTGGCAAAGCAGCAACACTAGCTTTTCTATCATATGCTATTTTAGTGTGATCTTTTGCTGACCGCCTGCAATATCGCTTTCGATCTGCATTGCGTCGACCACGCTAGCATAGCGTAAACTAGCCGCTCGTTGCAGATTCCGCCGTTGCTCGGTCGGTTCATCGAAAGGCATATTGGCAATCTGACGCGCCAGGCTCTCTAGCTGCTCGATGCTCAATACCGCGCTAGTCCACTCGACATTAGTGATGAGATAGCGAAGCGTATTCTCTTTTAAGTTGTCGGTTGCTATCACTTGGTAGCTGGCCCACGGGAAGCCATCCGTCGGGTTTGCCGAGACCATACTTTTAGTCAAAGCATTCGTTAGCACTATTTCATTAAAGCGGTTTAGTCCAGTAAAATCGACACGCTCGTTGTCGCCGCTAAGACTTTTGAGGATTCGCGAAAGCTTTACCTGTTTATTATCACCAGTAAATAGCTTCCTAATTCGTGGATTTTGACTTGCCCTCACATAATCCGCCATGCAGCGCACAAATTCATCGGCCCAATCAATGCGCGAGACTTCGTCCAGATCGTATGCTATCACCACGCCGCTTATTTCTTCGCGATGCACTGCCGCGCAAAAACTGACCTGCGACCGCCGCGGATCGTCGCTATCAACCAATTTGTCTATTTTGCTAATCAGAATAGGGTAAGCATCATCAGCCTTCCGCTCGCCGATACCGCCCATGCGACGCAGACTGTCAATAATTGAGTCAGCTTGCTCTTCGTTTAGGTCTAGTATATCCTCAAGAACCTTTGTCGAAGCCTGCCCCATGACTAGAAATAACTCCATGGCGTCACGTGGTGTCACTTCAGACTTGGCCGTTCGATCGACAATTTTCTTAATGCTAGCCACTTTGTCTAATAACGCCGCCGCCTCGCTATTTGACCGCGTATTTGCCTCTGCTTTATTGTCATACTGAGTCATAGCGCCCGATCTAGCGCTATCTTCATTATCGACCTTACTAGGTACGGCTTCTCCATGGGTAGCTTTCATCTTCTTTGGCTGCTGAGCTAGCATCATTTTAACCACTTCAGTGGCACTGGTATTTAGCTTTAATAGGTAGTCTCGATAAACTACACCCCCACTAATTATAGATAGTTCATCCGCCATGGACTTATTGACTAGCATCCGCTGACCTGCCACCGCCCTATTGCGTCGGATTAAAAATTTACTAAAGTCCAAGCGATTTACTGCTGCGTTAAGCTTATCCGTAGCACCATTGACCGATTCAGAATTATAGACTCGCAGTTTATCGTCCTCTAGCACATAGACCTTTGGTCGTTTACCAGTAATAGCTAGGATAGTATCTTTCTCTGTAAGCGTAGGGCTACTCTGCGCCACATTTTGTTCATTGGTCTTCACCTCGTTCTGGCGCCGCTCGATTAGTAAACGCAAACCATCTAATCCATCTACGATATCTTTGCTACTGGCCGCCCCACCGCCAATTACCGGTCCAGCAGTCATACCTTTGCTGCTAGCCTCTGTCATACTACTTATGATAGCACAAAGCCCCGCTCACAATAAATGGTGCGAGGCTTGTATGGCAGTCTAGTCTCTTTGCGGGATCTTACTGCTAATTATTCTGATCGCCAACAGTCGTAGTATCAGTATTTTGCGTTGGCTGAACCGGCTGGCTGCTTGATTGTGTAAATACCGTATTGTGCACTGGCTGGCTGTCTGATTGTGGAAATACCGTATTCTGCACTGGCTGAGTTGGCTGAACCGGCTGGGTATTCTGCTGTGGGAGTGTTGCCTGCCCAGCAAAAGCTGTATTCGCCTGCGAAGCCTGGGCAGCTGTTTGCGCGCCATTAGCGCCGCCCTTGTTAGCTGGGCCAACATACTGAGCCTTGCCGAAACCTAGCATAGGCCAAAAGACGCACGGCAGTAGCGCCAAGCCAACGCCAAAGCCAGTGCTCCGACCATATGACTTAGCTAACTCGATATCCCACCAAATGTTTATACCTAGGTAAGCAATCCAGCCAATAAATGGAATGCACACCAATAGTTGCAAGAAGACCAAATAGCCCTCTAGTCCTGCTAGTTGCAATTGCACCCAATCGCGATGGTATGGAATTAGCGACTCGTAGCCCTTACGGCCCGCCTTTTGATATGCTTTCCATTGGCCGATAATTGTCAGAACAACCACTGCGATGATTAAGATAAGAAACGTCGAAACCACGCCCATAATTGTGGCAAGCATGCCCTGCAAGCCAAAACTGGCCGAAGTCGGCGTCGAGGTATAACTACTATAATCGCTACTATAGTCCATTGATTCTCCTATAAATTTATTGCTTACGCTTTGATTATATCACAGCCATACCTATTTTGACTGACGCCGTCTGATGTTATAATTAAATTATGGTTAATAGTCCTAAAATCGGCGAAGTCTACCACGATGGCGAGGGGGGAATTGTGGTTGTGGACGAAAATGGCGACGTCAAGCCAACCGATGATTACACTGCTGAGCTAGATTTGTCATCCGATGTCGAAATTACTGACGACAAATTCGACGAGGAAGACTATATTAACGAAATTCGCAAGGATAAAATCAACGCCATTGCCAATGCGGCCATTGACGCGGTCAATCTCATTCCGTCCGCAGATGAATATGATTTAGACTTATCAGCCGAAGACGATCGCTTGACCTACGCTGCCGCGCTTAAACGCATCATTAATGACCGCGAAGCCGAAATTGCCAAGATCGAGGCGACGCCTGAATACCAGCAGGAAGAGCAAACGCATGGCTACTATAACGATAACAGCCCTGTGGAATACGACCCCGGCAGACTGCATAATCAGACTTGGAATATGACGTTAGAACTACTACCTATCCGCCACGAGCTGAGACGAGTTGAAGAAATAGCTAAAGAAGATAAGTTATAGCTCCCGGACAGATCCGATCATGGTATAATATTAACAAGGAGAACAAGTAATGACCGAAGGTTATAGCTCCCGGACAGATCCGATCATG
>JAKPIF010000022.1 GCA_029549925.1 bacterium
CGCCAGCCGTAGCGGCGTAGTATAACACCACCGCCCCCGGTAAGGCGAGCGCCACTACAAAAGTGAGCAGCGGCGTAAAGAGCATCATCCGGCGGTTAGTCGCCATCATCATCTCGGTCTGACTGACCTCTTTGCCATTGGCCGCATCACGCATAATATCCCGTACACCACGCGTATTTTTACCATGCGGCATAGATAAGTAGGTCTGGACCAGCTGCAAAGTTGCCGCCACAATAGCAATAATTAATGCCGGCGTGTATTTGCCAGGCGTCTGCGCCAAGTCGATTGGGCCAAAAGTCAAATGGCTACCAGCAATGAGGCGCGGCACATCGCCAAAGTTTTGCAAAAACGGGTAGATGAAATCAGCCGCCGCTGTACCGTTGACAGTATTATAATTCGGATCAGATAAAACGCGAATCACGCGAAAGATAGCTATAAAGATCGGTAACTGGATTAGCACCACCAGAATCGAGCTAAACGGATGAATATCTTTGTCCTTGTATAGTTGAACCAGCATAGTTGATTCGAGCATCGTATTGCCGTTCGCCTCTTTCTTAATGCGGGCGAGCTCAGGCTGGATTTCCCGCATGATCTGCGCCTGACGAAGCTGCCGCTTAACTAAAGGCCAGAGGCAAAGCCGCACAATAATGGTCAGGATAATAATCGCCGCACCAAAGTCCCCCACAAAGCCGTAGATAAAGGCGAGGAGGTTAAATATTGGCTGGGTTAGGATACGGTCAAATAGACTCATAGGGATATGATAGCATACAGTTCGTTCGCCGTCCCCGGCGTGGACCAAAATTTGTCTTTCCTAAGGGGCGAGTAAAAAGGCTGCAAAAATCGCCGACATAGTCGGCGATGCAATTAAATCGCGATCTTGGCGCGACCCTTGTTACGGCGGCGCTTTAGCACCTGACGCCCAACGCGCGATGACATGCGAGCGCGAAAGCCGTGAACCTTGGCGCGACTACGCTTGTGTGGTTGATATGTTCGCTTTGGCATAATAGTTATATCCTACCACAATTTTACCCTGTCGCCAATAATTAGGCTATTTATTATATAATCGGGCTATGATTGCACAGAAATATCGCTTCCATGGGCACGGCAGCGTTCGCTACGTTCTAAAAAATGGACGTGGATATCGAGGGCACAGTATGTCGATAAAGTTTATCCATAATCCGCGGCGCCGTTATTCACGTGTAGGTATAATTGTAAGCAAAAAGGTGCTGCATGACGCTGTACCCCGCAACCGTGTACGACGGCGACTATATGAGCTAGTGCGAACAGAGCTACTACCTAGTCTAGAGGGGTTAGATGAGCCACTGGATATCGTTATTACCGTTTATGATGGCGGTATTAAAGATGAAGCACCAGAGAGGTTAAAGCACGATTTCGAGAAAATAATCGAGAAGGTAGATTAGCCCTCCTCTCGCTTAGCCCTGTGGATAGCGCTCTGCTATCCACCTTCTTTTTGCCGCCAAAATAAACTGTGGAAAACTCACGTTATCCACATATCCACGGCGTTAGCCTAGTGGGTTTGTGGAAAACTCGGTGATTTGCTAATATTTAAGTAATGAAAACGTGTGGAGGGGATAAAAATGAGCGACATGACGCCCGCTGAAATGAAATCCCTATGGGATAGCGTTTTAACTGACGCCGATTTATCTGGCAAATTTGCCACTCTCTTTGCTACCTTTTGGAAGCCAACTAAACTCGTCACAGTTAAGGACAATATCTACACCATCGAGGTTAAAAATATCTTCGCTAAGAGCCAGTTCGAAAAGAAATATGAGGACGACGTGCGGGAGCTACTAAAAAAGCATGGTTGCACTGCCCCGCGAGTAGAATTCGTCACCAGTAAGCATAAAGCGGCACCTAAGCCCGCCGATACTGAAGTGGTCATTGTAGACGAGAAAAAGCCTACTCCCAAAGAAAAGACGCCCGAGACCTTCTCGCCCCACCTCAATCCGAAATACCGTTTCGATAACTTTATTGTCGGCTCGTGCAATGATCTCGCCTATGCAACAGCCCAAGCCGTCGCCAAAAATCCAGGCGAAAAGTATAATCCTATGTTCATTTACGGCGGTGCTGGCCTCGGCAAAACCCACTTAATCCAGGCAATTGGCAACGAAATCCTGAAGAATTCGCCCAGTAAAAAGGTACTCTATAGTACGACTGAAGAGTTCACTAACGATTACATCTACCACATTAAGAATAAGTCGTCGCAGGAATTCACCACTAAATATCGCCAGCTAGACGTGCTCATTGTCGATGACGTTCAATTTATTAGCGGCAAGGACAAGACACAGGAAGCCTTCTTTAACACCTTTAATGCTCTGCACCAGGATAACAAGCAAATTATTATTAGTAGTGACCGTCCGCCGGCTACCATTGCTACGCTGAGCGACCGCCTACGCAGCCGCTTTCAAATGGGCATGACGATCGACGTCAACCTGCCCGACTACGAAACACGCGTCGCAATTATTGAAGCGAAGGCAAAATATATGTCAGCGCTCGATTTACCGACCGAGACGGCGGAATATATCGCCCGCACCGTTAAAACCAATGTACGCGAACTAGAAGGTGCTCTCAACCAGGTACTGGCTATCGCCGAAATGCGTGGCCTCGAGCCGACACCCGATCTCGCCGCCGAAATTATTGCCGGCAACCGTCCGAGTCGAACGCGCCATTTGACCGCCCGTCAGGTCGTGGAAAAGACCGCCAAATACTTTGATCTCAAGGCGAGCGATATTAAATCATCGAGCCGTAGCCAAAATATCATCGTACCCCGCCAGATCGCGATGTATCTACTCCGTAGTGAATTGCATATGAGCTATCCCGAAATCGCCCGCGAGCTAGGTCGGAGCGATCACACCACCGCTATGCACTCCATTAAGAAAATCGAGCAAGCGACCAAACTAGATATCACCGTTCGCGAGCAAGTGAACGACGTCAAGGAGATTCTTTATGCTTAGACGCACTCCACTAGTGGATGGACGGTGGAAAAAGTGTGATTCTAGCGTGGGGTGCGTGGGGCAAAGTTTTCCACCAAGAAGTGGATTTCGTGGAGACAAGCCGACACGGTGGATAAACCAGCCCGACTTCCACGACCTTTACTCTACTTTTACACCGCAGTTTGCACAGGCAAATTTAACGCTAGAATATGAGGTAAATGGCGCGCTTTTCCACGCTTTCCACAGTCCTTATTATGATTATTATTAAAATTTATTTAATATAAAGGAGAGGTTATGAAGTTAGTCATTAAACAAGATATTTTAGCCAAGGCCCTTAGCGCAGTGGGCAAAATCGCTACGCCTAAGGCGGGGCTACCAATTCTATCTAATGTCCTATTGAGGGCGGAAGATACTAAACTAACGGTCGCCGCTACCAATTTAGAGGTAGCTATGACGGCTAGTCTAAACGCTAAAGTGGATGAGCAAGGCGCCATCACTGTGCCAGCTCGCCTCTTAACTGATTTTGTCTCTAATCTGCCCCATGCCAATGTGGAAATTAATAGTGAAGAAACTAAGTTAAAGGTAGTCTGTGGCGGTTTTAGCTCAGTGATTAATGCCATGCTGGCGGACGACTATCCTGCTATGCCTGAACCGGACGAAGCGAACGAGTTAGTAATTGACGGCGGCACGTTAAAGGCGGCGATTCAGGGAGTGACAGTTTGCGCGGGAAATGATATCACTCGTCCAGTCTTGACAGGCGTAGATTTCTATAGTGAAAATGGCGAACTCTACATGGCGGCAACTGACGGCTATCGTCTCGCTGAGCGGCATATTATGGCGACGAATAAGGTGCTCACCTCGATTGTACCGAGTAGCACTCTAATGGACGTGGCACGTCTATTACCCGATGGCGACGCAACCATTAAATATAATGACGAACAGATGTCCTTTATCTGTGGCGATTTGACGGTAACGTCGCGATTAATTGATGGCAAATATGTCCAGTATCGCCAGCTATTACCTAGCGAGACTAACTTTGTTGCTAAGGTGAATCGGGCGGATTTAATGAAGGCGACTCGGATGGCGAGCCTGTTTGCCCACGCCGTGGCAAATACGATTGTACTAGATGGTAATCCCGAAGCGCACACCTTGACGATAAGAACGGCAACATCACAGCTCGGCAATAATAGTTCAGAAATTGAGGCGGATTTTTTTAAGGTTGAAGGCAATACCTGCTCGGTTAACGTCAATGCGAAGTTCTTGGCTGACGCCCTCAACAATCTCGAAGGCGATGAAGCGATGCTGATGTTTAATGGCGGTTTGGCGCCGATTATGCTCAAGGGCGCTAATCCTGATTACCGCCACTTAATTATGCCGGTGCGCTAATGGCAACGCGGCTAAGACTCCAGAATTTTCGTTGTCACCGAGATAAGTCGGTGACAATCCCCGACGAAACGACTATCATTACCGGTCGCAATGGCAGCGGTAAAACGTCGCTAATTGAGGCGATTTACGTGGCGTATCGAGGTAAAAGTTGGCGCTCGAATAGTGAAAGTATTCTGCGCCATGACAATGACGATGCTAGTTCGTGGTGGCGAATTGATTTAGCTGATGACACGCTGGATGACAATCGGACAATTAAATTTCAGCTAAATGAGCGTGGTAAAGCGAGTGAGTTCATGGTGAATAACCGAGTGACAAAGCGCTTACCATTAGGTAGTCGGCGACCGGTAATATTTTTTGAGCCGGGCGATATGGCGCTGCTCTATGGCTCGCCCGATCGGCGACGAAAATTCCTTGACCGCTTTATTGCGCAGCAGCAAATGGGCTACTCGTCTCTGCTCTCTCGTTTTGAGCGAGTGGCGCGTCAGCGGGGGCAATTAATTAGAGACGGCAACTATATGATGGATGAAAAAATGATTTGGGATTTGCAATTCGCCCGCCTCAGTGCCGAAATTTCGATGGCGCGGCGAGAGCTAATTACGGCGGTAAATCATGACTTAGCGACTAAGTATCACGAGATCGCCGGTGGCGCGGAAAAAGTTGGCATTCGCTTCATGGCAGGTACTCCGGCGGATTTTGACGATACTCTAGCGCGGCTAGTGGCGCAAGATGGCATTATTACGCCCGTAGGGGCGAATCGGGACGATTTTAAGTTTATCTTTGGTGGCAAGGATGCCAAGGTGACGGCGAGTCGTGGGGAAAATCGGTCGCTACTCTTTGCTATGCTAGGCGTAATTACTGATCTGATGCGAACTAAATATGGAGAGGATAGGGTAACGGTGCTGCTCGACGATATTGATAGCGAGCTCGATTCCGAGCACCGGCGGAATCTTTATAATATGAGTAGCTTTCGTCGCCACACCATTGCTACGACGCTAGAATATAGCGGTAGCATTAATGAGATACATCTATCAGCGCCAACCTAGGGGGGCTAGGTTAGCTGGTTGAGAGCCTCAATGATATTCTGGCGGGAGGCTTTGACGGCGGGATAAATGCCGGCAATGAGACCGATAATGACTGGTCCGGCGACGCCCACGAGGAGCGTCCACCAGCTAAAGACGAGTGGCAAATGATAAATTAGGGCGATGCCGCCGGCGACAATATAGGCGAGGACGAAACCAGCAAGCCCCGCTCGCACGGTGATGATGAGTGTTTCGGCGAGATATTGCTGAACAATATTGTGTGGTGTAGCGCCGACAGCCTTACGAATGCCAATTTCGCGCTTGCGTTCGGTGATGCTAACCATCATGACACTAGCGATGGCAACGACGCTAATTAATAGAATGATAATGATGACACCGCCGGCAATGAGGATAATATAACGACTGAGGTCATGCACGCGCTGTCCTAGCTTATCCGCCGTAATGAGGGAATAATCGCTAGCGCTGTCATGATTCTGGGCGAGGCGCTGGCGAAGATTTTCGCGCTGAGCCATGGACAAGCCACGAATGAGAATCTGGCTGTAATTCTTATTGCCGCTGAGCTTGGCACTATTGGCGTCGGACATGAGGATGCTGTGGTTGAGATTAATCCCCATGAGCGATAATGGCTGAGGCGACTTCTTTAGTACGCCCACAATGGTATAGCGACGCCCGCCGATAGTGACGGTTTCGTTCTGCGGAATGTCGGTGCCGATTAAGCTCTGCGCAATATCATAGCCAAGCACGACGAGCGGCTTGTTGTCGCTATGGCTGTCGTTCATCCAGCTACCGCCCGCGAGACTTAAACTAAAATCTTGTTCATTGATGCTAGTTGTGCCGATAATGGTAGCTTGAGTACTGGTTCCGTCGCTCGTGGCGGTGGCAGTTACGAAACGGTTAGCAATAGCATTGTCCTTGCCAGCAATATGTGACGCATCAACTAAGTCGGCCGGCGTTAAGGTGGCTAAGGGCTGGCGCAAAAAATCGAGGAGTGAATTATCGCTGGCGCCACTAATAATTGTCCAGTGACTGTTTCCGCTAGTAAAGTAGAGACTGAGATATTTGGTGACGCTACCGCTGAGCACCATGATAGCGACAACAAAGAAAACACAGATAAAGATGCCGAGGCTAGACAGCACCGAGCGGCCACGATGCCCTCGGAGGTTGCGACTAGCGAGTTGGAAAGCGAGCCTCATTTGCGCCTCCGTGGCTTGCGACGACTAGAGTGATACGAATGGGAGCGAATGGTACGTTTAGTTACCCGATAAGCCTTAGTCTCAGTTAGTTCGGCGTCACTCGCAATTGAACCGTCCTTCATCTGAATGACACGGCTAGCATATTTTAATAGCTCTGGATTGTGCGTCACCATTAAAATAGTATTACCTTCCTTGTGCAGGCGTGTTAGCTCGTCCATTATAATTTTACTATTAGCGCTGTCGAGATTGCCGGTCGGCTCGTCGGCTAGTAAAATTGACGGCCGATTAATGAGCGCCCGAGCGATGGCAACGCGCTGTTTTTGCCCGCCGGATAGTTGGTTGGGTGTATAGTATTCGCGACTACCGAGACCGACAATATGTAGGAGCTCACTAGCCTTTTCGAGATTTTTGTACTGCATGCCGCGAGCGTAGCTAAGTGGCAGGGCGACGTTTTCAATGACAGTCATATCGTTAATGAGGTTGAAATTCTGAAAAATAATGCCGATTTCGCGATTGCGAATTTTGGCTTTGCGACTACTACTGAATTTACTGACGTCGCGCCCCTTAAATAGATAGCGCCCTAGTGTTGGCTCGTCGAGGAGGCTAATGATATTTAGTAGCGTTGTCTTGCCACAACCGCTAGGCCCCATAATGGCGACAAATTCGCCCTGTTGAATCTCGAGATTAACACTAGATAAAGCGTCGGTGGCGATGTCGTCAAAGCCAAAAGTGCGCGTTACGCGGCGTAAAGAAATGATAGGCGTCGGAGCATCTTTAATAGTAGCCGACTGCGTCGTCGGCCCATTACTATTATTTTTATCACTCGCCACGCTCACACTAATATCATAGCGTGTTTATGAGTCGCGGGCAAACGGCAACAATGCTATAATAATACTTATGGCAACACACAAAGTGCCTCAAGATGTCGAGGCGGACGATAAATTAATCGGACCGTTTAGTTTTCGTCAGATTGTGTATCTATTAATTTCGGCAGGGGCAGGCTTTCTGGCATTCGAACTAGGCAAACTAGCCTTGCCACTCGCCATTATCCCAGCGCCAATCTGTCTCTTTTTTCTAATTATTGCTTTACCACTGAGAAAGGATCAACCAACCGAAATTTATCTAGCGGCAGTAGTAAAATACTTCTTTAAGCCACATCAACGGGTGTGGGTGGCGGATGGTGAAGCGCCACTAGTGGAGATTAGTGTCCCCGTGACAGAGAGCCCAGCTATCAAGGACCTAGATGACGAAGAGGTATCACGACGTCTATCCTTCCTAACTAATATTACTGATACCCAGGGCTGGTCGACGCGTGGTTATAGCGTGCCGGTGAACAATACTAATTTGAATGATGAGTACGCCAGCGATGCCGTCAATGCGCCAGATATTATGGAGGGAGGGGCGCTCAATGACGCCATCGGGCAAAAGCTTGCTCAGTCGGACGCTAAGGTGCGCAATAACGCGATTGAGGGAATGCGCGCGGCAGCTGAATCAGCCCAGCCAGTGTTGGCGCAATCACAAACACAGGAAGCGCCAGCCACTGCCGCTCCTATGCCTACAGTCAATTCGCCGTTTGCACTGAGCGGCCCAGTCATGCCAACGGCACCAGAAAATTATTATTATGCGACTGCCCCGTCATCTGATGACGTAGTGCCTGATTTGCAATCGTCTGTAGTAACGCCGCAACACAAAAAGCTTCATCCGATTGTAAATAATCCGACGATTACGACCGAGGCGGTGCCGCAGCTGACCAATCAGTCTGCCCCGCTGGCTTCTGAGCCAATTCAGCCCTCAGTGCAAAAGGCGCCAGTACAATCAGAACCGCGGACTGAGCCGACTAGCGTGCAGCAATCTGCGCCAGAACCTGCTATAATGGAGGATGACGAACCAATTATTGATGTTAAATTACACTAGGGTGGGATTAGACTAGATGCAGCTAAATAGTATTAGTAATCGCAATCGACCGCAGAACGCCAACAATCAAATGTTGGACGACGCTATTCCTGCAAGGCCGAAACATCCCAATTCGACACAGAATTCACTTAAATTTAGCGAGTTGCGGGATGATATGGTAATCATGGGCGACGGCACCTTTCGCGCAGTACTGGCTGCTAAATCAATTAACTTTGATCTGATGAGCCAACGCGAGCGTGAAGGCATCGAGCTATCTTATCAGGATCTCCTAAACGCCTTGACTTATCCAATTCAGATTTATATCCGTTCACAATCGATCGATATTGGCCCTTATCTGGATAAGCTATCCCAGGTACGTATGCATCAGGATAATATGCTGCTTGGCGTTTTAATGGACGACTATATTAACTTTATTAGCGTGCTGGCGCATGATGCCAACATTATGAATAAGAGTTTCTTTGTTGTTATTCCTTACGAGACGGGCGAGGCGGCGGATCGGCTAAAGGACGCCAGTAACAGCAATAAGAATATCTTTGCCCGAATGTTCAGCTCAGACGACACAAAAATGCGGGTTAAAATCCCTGCCGATGAATACCAAAAGGCAAAGGAAGAGATTGATACTCGTGTGTCGAACGTCATGTCGGCGTTGTCGATGTGTGGCGTCAAGTCGGTGCGTCTCAATACAAAAGAGCTGGGCGAGCTGTACTATAACATCTACAACCCCGATACTGCTCTACGTGAGCCGATTGGCGATTTTCGTAAATATACTGCCGATGTCATCACTAAGGGCGAGGGCGAGGCGACGTTTAATCCGTTAGGAGTGGTCTACGATGAGCAAAAGAAGTGAGCGCAGGGCCGCCAAAGCGGCGAAAGAACAACAGGATCTACTAAAGCAGCAGCAACAGCGTGAAGCGGCTGATGTTGAAAACGTCTTGCAGAAGGGCATCATCACCCTACGTGACTTAATTGCGCCGGCTAGCCTCGAGTTTAAATCGACTTACTTTATCATGGGGACGCATTATTGTCGCACGCTGTATGCCTATGGCTACCCGCGAGCGATTTACACTGGCTGGCTGTCCTCGATTATTAACCTTGATGAGGTACTAGATATTTCGATGTTCATCTATCCAGTCGATACGCAGGTGGTGATGAACAACCTACAGCGAAAAGTGACTCAGCTTGAAGCCTCGATGGACGTTAACGCCGAGAATGGCAAGGTTCGTGACCCAGCACTACAGGCGGCATATGCTGACGCCGAAGAGCTTCGTGATAAGCTCCAGGTCGGAGAGGAAAAGTTTTTCCGCTTTGGGCTTTACTTTACCATCTCGGCCAATAGTGAAGATGAACTGACCTTTGTAACAAATAAGGTCGAAACGCTCCTCGGCCAGCAGATGGTGTTGACTAAGGCGGCGAGCGCTCAACAAGAACAAGGACTCAACTCGACCATCCCACAGTTTGCTGACGAGCTGCAAATTCGCCGCAACATGGATACAGAGGCGCTGTCGACAACCTTTCCGTTTACTTCCGCTGACCTAACACAGGATAGTGGTGTGCTATATGGTGTCAACCTGCATAACAACGGTCTAATTATCTTTGATCGCTTCTCGCTAGAGAACTACAACATGACAGTGTTCGCTAAATCTGGTGCCGGTAAGTCATTCTTTGTTAAATTAGAGTCACTCCGCTCAATGATGATGGGCACGGATATTATCATTATTGATCCGGAAAACGAATATCAGAAGCTTTGCGAAGCAGTAGGTGGCAGTTATATCCGCCTCAGCCTCAGTAGCGACACACGTATTAATCCGTTCGATCTACCGCATGTAGTAGATAACGAAGATGTCAACGAAGGCGATGAAATCGACCCACTAAGGGCGAATCTGATTACTTTGCATGGTCTATTTCGCCAGATGCTAGGCGACAGTCAAGTGTCATCAGATGGTACGGTAGTGAATATCCTAACGCCAATCGAAGAGGCTGACCTCGACCAGGCGCTAATCGATACTTATGCGCGCGTCGGTATTACTTCTGATCCACTGACGCATAATTCTACTCCGCCAGTGATGGCTGATCTATATGACACCTTGGCGCATATGGGCGGAACTGGCCCGAGCTTGGCGCAGCGCCTTCGTAAATACACGACGGGAACGTTCGCCGGCATCTTCTCGAATCAGAGCAATGTGGACATCAACAATAACATGGTGGTATTTAACATTCGTGACCTCGAGGACGAGCTAAGGCCAACGGCAATGTATATTGTGCTGAACTATGTCTGGAGCAAAATTCGCACCGATCAGCGCCGCCGTCTGCTAGTGGTCGATGAGGCGTGGCAGGTGATGAAATATCCAGATAGCGCTAACTTCATGTTCAGTCTAGCAAAGCGGGCCCGTAAGTATAACCTCGGCCTCACTACGGTGACACAGGACGTTGAGGACTTCATTAGTTCGCAGATGGGTCGTGCCATTGTAGCTAACTCGTCATTACAGCTACTATTAAAGCAGTCGCCAAGTGCCGTGGATGTCCTCGGGCAAGTGTTTAAGCTAACCGAGGAAGAGCTCAAGCGGCTGTCTAACTTCTCTGTTGGAAAAGGGCTGTTCTTTGCTGGGCAAAATCACGTTATGATTCAGATTGTGGCATCGGAAACGGAAACGGGGCTGATTTCTACTACGCCGGTGGGGAATAAGAACGCGAGGTGAGACCTACCTTAGATCTATTAGAACTCTGCTCGATTGACTACGCCAATCTACCCTCCCCTAGGGGGGGGAGGGTTTAGCTGTTTTCGTCCCCTCCGAGAATGCTCATGTACGGTAAAGAAGCAAGCAACCGAAAACAATAGATAGACCGCCAGCACTACACTATTCCGAACCAAAGACCAAAAGATAAGCATTTTGAGAAAATCTAAACTTTTGGATTTTCCTACAATGCCGACTACGGCGGAATCCCTCCCACTCCTTATATCTTTCTTTCCGTATACATTGAATTTGTATTTAGTAAATGCTATAATGTCCCTATTCAAATTATAAATGTGTTGAATTAGTTACATGTACATATTTTTTGTGCCGGAGGAAGTGAAATGAAACAAAAAATTTATCTCATTACAGGCTTAATGGCTTCTGGAAAATCTACAGTTTCCGATTTACTGGCAAAATCAATAGAAAAATGCGTCCATCTTCGTGGTGATGTGTTCCGAAAAATGATTATTTCAGGCAGAGAAAATATGTCAGCTACCCCATCAGCGGAAGCAGTCCGCCAGCTGTACCTTCGATACAAATTGACTGCTGATGCGGCAAAGTCATACTTTGACAACGGCTTTTCTGTAGTGATCCAAGATAACTACTACGGTGATGAATTAAACCGAATGATAAATTATCTGCATAAATACCCTGTTGAGGTTGTCGTTCTTTGTCCAGATGTGGAAACAATAAAAGGAAGGGAACGATACAGGGAGAAAACAGGCTATTCAGGCTTTACGGTTGAAACCTTATACGATACATTTATGCAGACAACACCACGGATCGGCTTTTGGCTGGACAATTCCAACCAAACACCACAGCAGACAGCAGAAACCATTCTGAACGTTAGGAAGCCGGTATGATTGTTACATATAAGGGGAAGAAAAATTTCTTTTAGATACTTGTTT
>JAKPIF010000025.1 GCA_029549925.1 bacterium
GGGGGGGATGTAGATGAAGTAGCCGAGGACGTCGTCGTTACTAACTGCCGTGCACGCCGCCGCTGCTTTCATAGGTAATCTGCCCCATCGATTCGGCGCTACCACCAATCGAGGTTAGATAGACTTTATATGCGCCAGCGGTGAGACCCGTCGGCAAACTGCATTCAACCGTGTCATTCGTCGCCGACGTAACAGTGCAGCGATGGTCGTCGTCCTTAGCCACGCTATCACTCGCAATATAGACATCATAGGTAGTGGCGAGCGCTGAACCATTAATCGTCAAAGTGTCACTATCGCTACCGATGTTATACTTCTTTGGCGAGATTGACGTAATCGTCGGTACAGCTGGTATGGTTGTCGTCGCAGTGTATTTGAATGACTGAGTATAGGTATCGGCGGGCGTAGTCCACTCATTCGCCATCACGCTAAAACTGTATTTATAAGTATCAGAAATCGTGCCATCACTGGTCTGGCTAGCTGTCTTTTCCGCCGTGCTAGCAGTACTATGCGCTAGACTAACGCTATTAGCACTATTCTTTACGCCTGTTAATTTGTCCTGAATATCATCAGATAAGGTATAACCATCAGCATTAGTCTCGACCTTGAACGTCTGAGTGCCGCTAGCGCTAGTGTTAGCCGTATTCCACTTTAGACATAGATGCGAACTATCACTATCGCCATCACATAGGCTACTACTAGTTAGATCGCTAATTGATATCGACGGCGCGATATACGCCGAAACAGGCGTCTTATTTGCGGCGTTCGCCTGCCCCGATTTACCACCAATATTTAAGGCAACAATGCCACTTAGCACGGCGCCACTCGCCGCTAGTCCAACCATTAATAGGGCTACCGATTTGTGTTCGTGTCTCTTTATAACACCCTCCGCCATGATATATCATTATCTTAACATAGGCGGGATGGATTAAGCAAGCTTTTTAATCACGATATGGCGAGCAAGGCCGCTGCCTTCGCTCTCAGTAGATAGCTGAGTATAATCACTGAGCACTTGGTGAACCACCCGGCGCTCCGCCGGATTCATCGGTGCGAGCGCCATTGTTTCGCCCGTTTCTAGTACCACTTTTGCCCACTTCTCGGCTTGACAAGCGAGTTTCTCATTATGCCGTTTTTTGTAATCGGCAATGTCGAGATTAACACGCACGAGCTCGGCATTCTTAGCGATTAACGTTTGACGAATTAGCGTTTGAAACGACCTCAGTGTCCCGCCGTCATGACCAATTAGAATATTGGATAGATAAGAACTCGGTACAGATAGCTCGATGACGTCTTCGCTCGCGCTAGCATGAACATCGACATTCAGGCCAAAGAAGGACATCATATCCTCAGTATACTTTTTAGCAAATCTAATTGACTCTTCTCGATCCATCGTTCCTCCTTATTTACCTGCTTTTACGCGGCGCACCACCTTTTTACCGCTATCCGTCTTCGGTGGCTTATGGCCAGTATCGACTACAACCGCTTTTTTGGCACGCTTCGCTCGCTTTTCATTCTCTGACTGAGCTTTCTGCTCGCCGGCTTTGCCGGAATAGAGACGCCGCACAATGAGCTGTTGAACAATGCCAACACCAGCCGTAGCGGCGTAGTATAAC
>JAKPIF010000030.1 GCA_029549925.1 bacterium
CAACATCGACGACCTCTTGGTCAGCCAGCCAGATAGCGGCGAGCAGGCCCTCGAAATCGTCGAAACTTTGGTGCGCAGTAATGCCGTAGATATTATCGTTCTCGATAGTGTTGCCGCCCTCGTGCCAAAGGCCGAAATTGACGGTGACATGGGTGACAGCCTGCCAGGCCTGCAGGCACGCCTAATGTCGCAGGCCCTACGTAAGCTCACAGGCATTATTAATAAGAGCAAGGCGACCGTTATCTTTATAAACCAGATCCGTATGAAAATTGGCGTCATGTTCGGCAACCCAGAAACGACTACTGGCGGTAATGCTCTAAAATTCTACGCCAGCCAGCGCCTCGATATTCGCCGCATCGGCCAAATTAAACACGGCGATGACGTCATCGGCAACCGCGTGCGAGTTAAGGTGGTCAAGAATAAGATCGCCCCGCCCTTCCGCCAGGCCGAATTTGACATTATGTACAACCAGGGAATTAGTGTCACCGGCGACGTGCTCGATCTCGCCGTCATGCATGACATTGTGCAAAAATCGGGCGCTTTCTATAAATACAACGGCGAGACTATCGGTCAAGGACGTGAAGCAGCCAAGAAATACCTCAGCGAGAATCCAGATATTTTGAAGGAAATCGACGGCAAGGTGCGTGACGCTGTTGCTGAGAAGGAAGAAGCCGCCAATCCGTCGGCCAAATCAAAGGTAGCGACGAAACCGGCTGAGACAGAGTCTGTTGCCGACAAAACGCCAGATAGCGTAAAGTAGCATGCAGATCACTAAGGTTGCGCCCGCCGCCAAGACACCTGGCCGCTACAATATCTTTGTTGACGGCAAATATTCCTTTAGCTTGGACGAATTGCAGCTCGTCCAGGCGGGATTACACCGCGGTCTCGAAATTGACGAGGGGCGACTCGATGAGCTAAAAAATGAATCCAACTATGGCAAGGAATACATTCGGGCGCTTGACCTGATTAGCCGTCGCCCCCGCAGCGTCAAAGAACTACGCGATTACGGCCGCCGCAAGGGCTGGACGCCCGAGAATACCGAGCGGGTTATCCAGCGCTTGCAGGATAAGGGCTACCAGAGCGACGAAGCCTTCGCTAAAATGTTTGCGACCGCCCGGCTGAACGCCGGGCACTATTCCCGCCGCCGCATTGAGCAGGATTTACGCGGCAAGGGTATCGCCCCTGCCACAATTAAAAAGGTGCTAGATGAGCTCGACCCGTCAGATATCCCCGCCATCGAGAAGCTTATCGCCAAACGCGCCAGCCGCTATGACGACGAGTCCAAGCTAATCCGCTACTTGCTATCCAAGGGCTTCAGCTATGATGACGTTAAAAAAGCGCTAGCGGAGTATAAAGAAGAGAATTAGAACCAGCTCTTTCACCTGTACAGCGGAGAGACATCTACCGTGTGCCGACAAGATGACTAAATGAAATTTTACTGCTTGGCGGTTATTGTAAAGGTTATTTTACCGGTATAAGTATCGGCTGGCGTGGCGGCAGCAGAGCTGGTGGCAAACACAGTTTGGAAAGTTTTGCGCACACTGCCGGACAATATAGCTTTGTTCTGGCTGATCGACCATGTGCCATCGTCGACCTGGAGGCTATATCCCGCCGTGCCCGCCGCGGGCTCGACATTGTCCGCAAATGCATTGAGTGCGAATTTGTTTCCATTATTATCAGTCTTGGTTCCGGTCATTGTGCTAGGCATGCCTACGGTAAAATCCGCTCCATTAAACGTTGCCGATGCAACATTCGCCTTAATTATTACTTTAATTAGACTATTCACTCCAAGCTGCTTGCTAATTGTTAGATTGCCGCCGCTATCTAATGTACCATCACTACTAGTAAGCGACATCCCCACTGTATCACCCACCACATCAGTGTTAGTTGCTGCCACATGCGCTACTGGATCAGTCATACCATCCGCCGACAGATAAGCAAGATCGCCACCAATCTTGCCCGATTTGGTGATAACGTTCGGCAAGATATTCGCTAGCGTATAGCTAACGTTTATTTTGTCTCCACTAGCCATAGATCCAGTTTTAATGCGCACCGACGTAATAGTTTCACCTGTTGGCAAACTACACACGCCATCCGCGACCTTGCACTCCGTCCACTTCACCTTGGTGTCATCGTCGGCAATTTTTAGCACGCTGGCCGCTGCGGTAGTATCACTCCCACTAACCTTATCCATTTCTCGCACCGCCGCATCGGTCGTATAGTATACCTTAGCATTAGTCGTATTGACGCTCGTTATCTTCAATTGGCTAACTTTGTAGCTCTTTAAATTAGCTGTTCCGCGGCTATCACCATCATAAGGCAAGACGTCAATCGCGTCGACACCACCATCGCCTGTCGCATGGTCGGTATTGTTACCAATCATTAGGTTATACGTCAGATCCTCAGCTGGGTATAGAGTCGACGCCAACGAAGTTAGACCATAACTAGACATCTTAGGCGGATTAGCAAAACTAATGCCAACACTCTTTTTGCGAAAGCTCTCAACCGTGCGGTCAGTCCCCGTGCCACTAGCTGCTACCGATAATGTAGCCGTGCTAGGAGTTTCAATATTATCGCCCGCCACCAGTTCCATCGTTATTGGTGCACCCTCGATGCCCTTGCCGTCATTATCTGCTGCCTGGACGTCGCTGACTAGACCTGCCGAATCCAACGTTTCAGTGGGTTCTTGCCCGGCAATTGGATTACCAGTTATTTCAACCGTCGTCGTGCCGTTGTCGTTAGTGGTGGTAGTATAATCGCTCACCGCCAGCACCGTACCGTTTTGCTTTATACTACCGGCACGTAGTGATATTCCTTTTGGTAAAGTAATCGTAAGTTTGGCGTTAGTGTCGTTATTCCAAGTAACGGGCGTAACTGTCGCCGTGAGTGTACCGCCCGGGTAGACGCTATCCGACGATAAGGTAAGCTTTGGCTGTAAAATGCCAGGCACTAGTTTGACACCATTATTGGCAAATGGTCCATGATAAGGGTCCTGGCTGTCGGTGCCGTCAGATTTTTTATTCCATTCGTCGGTCTCGCCAGAAGAGTTAAAGGCTATATGTGCCATATTAATGGCGTCAGTTTGGCTGCCAAGCACCTTCATCTCATAATCACCTATCCAATTATCACGTATGCCTGCGCTAAATTTTTCAACCCATAGTCTAGTGGAATTAACTCTTAGCCCATTGCTGCTCGCATATGATTGCGCATCTTTCAGACTTTTAAAGAACTTAGCCGTAATATTACCGCTATCATCGGTCACATCACCTTTGCCATATTGGCCACAGGCTGATTTATTGGACGTAGGCGTAACGTCATTATCACTACCGACCACACCATATTCAAAGCCAGTTTTGGACCCGTTATAAACGCCGTAGTATACATATAAATTAGAATTACCTAGAACATATTCACCTGTTATCTTTACTAGTGACGGGTTAAAAGTCTGACAGTAGTACAGGTTATTCGCATAGGGATTGTCCGGAACTGTGTTCAACTGCACCCAGGCGCCGCGCTTAATCGTCTCACCACGATATACTGGTTGATTATTCATGTAAAACAACCATTCGCCCTGACCAACGCCGACCCATGATGTAGTTGGCGGTGCCCAGGAAGCGGGATTACCATAATAATGATTATATAGACTCCAATTATATGCGCTCGATGCGTCTATTATCGTTTTCACACCACTTCGCGTTTCATATGTTCCAACAACAGATTTAGCCGTATAAATCGTCGGCGTCGTCGTCAGCTTACTAGTTGGTACTTTTAGAAACTGCCTGACCGAAAAGACAACACACCGCCCATCTGTATACTTTTGCGGACACCAACCATGCCCAGAGACCACGCCTTTTACTTCATAATCGAATATTTGGCTTCCTTTACTGCTAAAATATAGTCCACCATTATGCACGCCTCCGTTCCGCAAGCAATCATATGAAGACGCCCCCGAAAGTAGCGGGTCGCATGAACCTCCGTCTATCCCTTGGCTATCAACTGCCCATCCATCTGGTAAATTGATTGAAACCTTTATTGTTATGTCGTCCTGTAACGGCTCTATTCCTAAGCCTGTTTTACCATCCGGCTTTTCTGAATTAAGTATTACTCTCAAGGTAGCTTCTTTATTCCATCCGGCCGCCGCACTTTGGTTGCCGTCATCCGTCGATTCTAAATGAACATAATACTTTGCCCTCGCCAAAATCGTAATAGCATCGACGTTGACATCCTGCGCCACGCCACTTACAGACACGGTTGGCGTAATCTTTTCGCCATTACCGCCCCAGAGATTTGCCCTAATCGCCCATTCGCCGCTACCGGTGCTATCGGCGTCGACAACGCATTCCGCTACATTGTACGCATAGCTCTGCTCAGTCTTATCATTCCACGGATTGACCGATGATTCGGTCGACAATTTAGAACCGTCGGCACAGCTAGCGATTGAACTCTTGTCAATCGGTGTATTGGCAGGTAATTTGAACTTTAGCGTAACTTTACCCACTTTCGTCACGTTATAGTTCACCTTATACACCACCACGTTATTGTTTAGAATCTTGCGCCGCGTCGTATTATTGCCATATTGAGTTTCGTCCAACGCTTCGCCCGTTGGTGTGGTTGTTTCACCACCAATCGTCACACTCGCGCCGGTACCTGCCTGAGTTATTTTGACAGCTGTTACCTTAGCGGCGCCAGTGTCAGTGGAAGTATCAGTCGCCTTAGTCGGCAAACTCTTACCCATATTGACGATAGTTAGCGCTAGCGCCGAAACTAGCACTAACATGCCGCATATAATACCTACCGCTAAACAACTCCTAGCTCGGCGCACTTCAGGCAAACCGAGCGAGGGCTTAATAAATTCGAGCTTCTGTTTTACCGACATTTAGTCACACTCCCTGTGGGCGACTAAATCAATTTAGAGCGCCCTATACTGTCAAGTTATTCCAACGTCTATTATACACAAGTGGAATGAATTTTGCTATGTCATGCTATAATTAGCTTATGTTAATGTCGATCCGGCGGCTGGTTGGGGCAAATGTGGTTAGTCTGCGCACAGGCAGTGTCGTTTCTGAACTCGACGAGCCCATTATTGACCCATACCATCTGAAAGTAGTTGCTTTTTATGCCGACGGTAGCGATGCGGGCGACGAAGATGCAACCGTACTTTACACCGATGACATTCGCATGTTTCAGAGCGATGGTGCCGTCGTCAATGACCGCGACGACATCCTAACGCTAGATGGTTTGCCACGGCTACAAAAGATTATCGACTATGGATTCACTTTGGACGATATTAAGGTGGTCGACACGGCGGGACATCGCCTTGGCAAAGTTAGCGACTATATCATCGAGCTAACGAACTTTAATATCGAGCAGCTCTATATCAAGCCGAAATTCTTTGAGTCGTTCAATACTACCAACCTAATTATTGGGCGGCAACAGATCGTCAAGGTTGAACCAGACAAAATTACTGTCGAGGCGCCAACTGTGCCAAAGAAGCAAACGGCACTCGATGACGCTAAAAGAGTAATTAACCAGAACTACGAAAATCCGTTTCGGAAGAAGCCGGCGGGAGTGAGCGAAGCGGAAAAAGAATAGAACACACCCGATGAGCGAAGCTCATTTGCCCTCCCTAAAGAGAGGTTTTTAGCAAATAGAATCTCTCGCGATTACCTTTGGCGCCGGGGATGGCGCTGTCGGCCTTAGCCTTAATAATAAAGTAACGGCGCGTCCAGAGTTCGAAATCATGCAGAATCTCGCGGCGCTCCTTATCATTTTTAATTACGCCGTGGTGCTTTAGTCTGTCGCCTGCCTCAAACTGCGGCTTGACCATGGCAACAATCTGTGTCATCGGCGTCGCAATTTCAGCGATGTGCGGCAAAACTTGCCGAAGAGAAATAAAAGAGACGTCAATTACAATAATATCTACTGGCTCACTCGGCGTAAAATCCCGAATATCAGTTTGTTCGTGAAGCTCAACGCGGTCATCGCCCCTCAATTTTGGATGTAGCTGATTCGTACCCACATCCACGCAGATACACTTCTTTGCCCCACGGCTCAGCGCAAAATCTGTAAATCCACCCGTGGACGAACCAACGTCGAGCATCACTTTGCCACCAAAGTCTAGCTTCAGCTTCTCTGCTACTGATTTTAGTTTTAGTCCCGCCCGACTGACGAACTGTTCATCCTGGTCGAGGCTAATTTTATCCAACGGCCGCGTAAAATAGCCGGGCTTGGTGACTGTTTTACCATTCACCGTTACCCGGCCGAGCCGAATGTACGACTCCGCCTGCGAACGCGATGCCGTTAAACCAAGGCGCGCCACCGCCTGATCGAGTCGCATTGCGTCGGCTGGCTTTGTCACTACTTTTACTCCTTAGCCCGCTCAATATACGTGCCGGTGCGGGTATCAACCTTGACAACTTCGCCCGTCTTAATGAAGGCTGGTACCTTAATAGTAATACCCGTTTCGAGCTTAGCGTCCTTCTGTACGTTGGTCGTCGTATTGCCCTTAACTGCATTTTCGGCATATTCCACCTTTAGATTGGTAGTCGTCGGCAAGTCTACGCCAATAACTTTGCCGTCAAAGAAATTGAGCTGTACTTCAGCACCTTCCTTCATATACTTTGGCACGTCCTCAGCATCTTCAAGTGACAATTGATACTGTTCAAAGGTCGTCGGATCCATAAAGTAAACGTTGTCATTGTCACTATATAGGTATTGCACATTGCGACCGCTGACATCGCCCGCCTCGATTTTCTCTTGGCCTTTATAAGTTTTAACTAACACCGAACCATCAAGCAGGTTCTTAATGCGCACAGTGACGATCGAACCACCTCGGCCCATTACCTTCTGATTATATTCGATTACCTGATACGGCTTGCCATCAACCACGATGACGCGGCCCTTCTTTAAATCTGTTGGACTATACATCTTTGCTCCTTTCCTTAAAAGGGGTAGCCCGTCCGCGCTACCCCATATCTAGACTAGTTAGATTAACCAGCAACGAACGGCAATAGTGCCACGTGGCGGGCGCGCTTGACGGCCACAGCTAGATTGCGCTGCGACTTGGCACTTAGGCCAGTGCGTGAACGCGGCTCGATTTGACCGTAGCTATCAATATAACGCTTTAGGGTATCCACGTCTTTGTAATCAAAGTAGCGTGGTGATGGTTTCTTATTTCGCTTCATACTTTCTCCTTTAGTTAAAATGGAATGTCGTCGAGATTAATTGGGTTGTCTAGGTCATCCGCCGCGATAGTATTTGTAGTATCGCCTGCTGGGGCGGAAGTGCCACCCGCGTTAGTGCTCGCCTGGCTGCTGCCGTAACTGCCACCCGTGTAGCCGCCGTTGTTACCAGCATTATCGTCTCGACCACCGGCAAAGCTGAACTCTTCCACAACAACACTGAGACTGCTACGATTCTTGCCCGTCTCTTTATCCTGCCAGCGATCCTGCCTTAGGCGACCACTGATTAAGATTTGACGCCCCTTAGTGAAATAGCGGGCGATGGTTTCGCCTTGCGGACCCCAAGCAGTACAGCTGATATAGCTGACCTCTTCCTGTTGCTCGCCATCGCGGTTGCGATAACGGCGGTTGACCGCAATGCTAAAGCTGGTGACGTTTGAACCGCTAGGCGTTGTGCGTGTCTCTGGATCGGCAGTTAGATTACCTAATAGAACTACCTTGTTAAATGACATTTTATCCCCTACTTTCGCTTAAAATTACGCCTCTTCGTCGGCGCTCGCCTTGGCGCGAGCCTCACGGGCAGCCTTCTCGCTAGCTAAGACCTTCTCGGCCTTCTCGTCGATTTTGACAATTAGGTGGCGCAGTACGCTATCGGTGATATTTAGCACACCGCTAATCTTGGCTGGCGCTGCTGCTGGTAGGCTCAGCTCGTATAGATAATAAACAGCGTAGCCTTCGTGCTTAATTTTGTAGGCTAGCTCTTTACGGCCAAGATTCTTCTCGGTGATAATAGCACCGTCGTTATCTTTGACTAGGTCGCTGACGACCTTTAGTGGTTCTGTCATGTCCGCTTCTAGCTCGGGACGAAACAGTACCATCATTTCGTAGCGCTTGCGCTCTACGTCGGATTGCTCCGCACTCATAGATTCCTCCTATGGATTAAGCCACGATGTTTTGCTGGGAAGCTAAACCTCACGCTTCAACCGTGGCAGGTTGACATTACGGTATTATTGTAGCATATTTCAATTATTTTGTCGTGCCCTCTTTTGCCAATAGGGCGACATTTTCTCTCGTTATCACCTGAGGCACAATTAGCTACTGAATTTCGTCAAGGGAGTGAATGAGGACTTCGCGGGGACGAGAGCCTTGCTTTGGCCCAATAACGCCGTTTTGCTCCATCTCGTCGATTAGACGGGCAGCGCGCTGGAAGCCAACACCCATCCGCCGCTGCAAGAACGAGGCACTGGCTTGGCCCGACTCTATTGCTATGCGCACCGCTTCTTGATACTTATCGTCATCACTACCGCCACCAATTGCTACACCGCCGCCCACTGGTGTATCGTCGTTTAGACGAGCTAGCAACGTTTTATCGTATTGTGGAGCGCTCTGCATTTTTAGCTCAGTGACGATTCGTTCGACTTCACCATCGTCGACAAAGGCGGCCTGGACGCGGCGCGGCTTCTTTAGCCGAGCAGTAATCATCAGCATATCGCCCTGCCCCATTAGGGTCTCAGCGCCACTCTGGTTAATAATCTGCTGCGACTCCATCTTGCTCCGCACCATAAAGGCAAAGCCAGCCGGAATGTTAGCCTTTAGCGGTCCTTGGATATATTTCGCTCGCGGTGCCTGCATCATAATAACTTCGTGGACACCCGCCGCGCGCCCCTTTTGGGCGATGCGTTGCACCGCCGTAGTCACCGCTTCGCGCTCAGTTGATTTGAGACTATCAATAATATCCGTGTACTCATCAATAATTACAACGATGCTCGGCATCTTGTCATCGGGAAACTTCTTATGATAGTCACTCAGCTTCTTAATGCCGCCCTTTTCGCGGAACACATCATAGCGCCGATCCATCTCTTCTGTCACCCAGAGAAGCGTCTTGGTTAACTTATGTAGCTCTTCCTGCGAAGTTCCACTGATAACTGGGGCAGCGAGGTGTGGCATATCGATATACGAGGACATTTCGTTGCCCTTTGGGTCGACTAGCACAAACTTCAAATCATCGGGGGTATTGCGAAATAGCATCGACATCACCATGACGTTCATCATAACCGACTTACCCGATCCAGTCGTACCAGCTATCAAGAGGTGTGGCAAATCGGCTAGATTAAGCACCACTGGCTTGCCCGTAATATTTAGGCCAACGGCGAATTCTAGCGGTGAAGTATGCTCCGCCCACTCCTTGCTCTCGAGAATCATACGTAGGCTAACACTTTGCGCCGACTTGTTCGGAATCTCAACACCCACGTATGGTTGCCCCGGAATTGGCGCTTCGATACGTACACTTTCGACCGCTAGATTGCGGGCAAACTCGTTATCAAGGTTGGCAAAACGCGACATCGGGATGCCACGCTGCGGATCAATGCAATATTGTGTGACTCGCGGGCCAACGTTAACTTTGCGCACCGAACCGCCGAGGCCAAATTCGCTGAGCGTACTCTCGATTTGTTGCGCCCGCTTATTAACGTCGCCCGGGTTAGCACCATGGCGTGAATCAGATAGCTCGGTCACTTTCGGGAACTGCCAATTGGAATTATTAATCGGCGTCGACACTGGTGTGGCTACAGCCGCCTTTTCAATCTTACTCGCCGAGTTCACTTCAATGGGATCATGTGGTCTGGGCCGTACCTCGCCTTCGTCGCCCTTATCCTTCTTGCTTAGCAGTCCTAGCCCATGATGCTTCTTCTCTTCACCGTCACCATCATCTTTCTTTGCTTTGCGATCGCGTTTTAGCTCACCCTCCTGCAGGCCGCCAATCTTAATCGAATCGTCATCTTTCTTATCATCTGTTGACGCTTCGGCAGTATTGCTCTGGAAGAAATCGCGCACTGTGTCAACCACCGCCTTTGGTGGAATTGAGAAAATAAAGAGAAGGAGAATTAGCATCAGAACGATGTAGACGAATGCTGCAATCGGCAAATTGACAAAGCCAAGCGTCCAACTAGCTACACGCCAACCCAGCAGACCACCACCACTTCCTCTGGCCGCAATCACCTCAGCGGTCGGATCAGCCAGCGTCAGCTGAAATAACCCCGACATTAATGTCAGAAAGAGCACCGTCGAAATCCAGATCGCTGTCGGCATCCGTTTGTCGGGCTGACGAAAAATTTGCACAATTTGAATTGTAAAGATTATTGGAATCACAAACGCTGTCCAACCAATGAGCGACCGCACGAGGCGCGCGAACTGAATCGGTAAGCGTCCGCCCGTGCTAAATAGCCCCGCCGTTAACAGTAGTGTTACCACACCCAGCAGAATACCACCTACCTGCGACCAAAAATATGGTGGCAGCGTATGACTCGCGGCTGGTTTACGGCGACTTTTATTTTTTGGCGGGCGACCTGGCCCACGCTTTTTAGCGCTCATGTCTATATCCTACAACACTTTTACTTTTCTTTCCACATCCGTACGGGGCTGGGGCCACTCGGTTTGCGGTAATTGAGCGGGCGATTGACACTAGACTGACGCCCCGCCGTAGTATCGATGTTGTCTCCGGCAATATGGCGATTAGTGCGTCCGACATTTACCCGGCTGGTTGGCTGATGTTTATTGGTATTGTTCACCCGATTATTATTCCGCATCGGTGTTGAACCGCCTCGAATGCGCGCCATCTCTTGTGCAGCAAAGTCACGATTTCGCTGCTCTTCTGCTCGTTTTTCCTTCTGCGCCTTCTTGCTACTACCGATTTCGTTCACCACTGGGATAACAATCGGTGTGCGCTTAGTGCGATCATAGAGAATCTGGGTAATTTCTTCACGCAGATCATGCTTAAATGCCTCGAGATCAACGCGGTGCCCACTATAGACTCGCGCCGTCTTTTGCCGGATATATTGGCGAATCGAGTTGATTAGCTCTTCGCTGTCGCGCAGGTAGATGAAGCCACGGCTGACAATATCAGGCGAGCTGAGTAGACGCCCCGTGCCCTTTTGCACCGTGATAACGACCACAAAAATGCCTTCGGTCGACATGTGAATGCGATCCTTTAAAACAACTTCACTCACCTCAGTACCAGCATCGTCATACATGATACCGCCGACATGCACTCGCCCTGTCTTCTGCGCCGTACCATCGGTATAAAATTCGAGAACGTCGCCATCATCACATAGGAAGATATGGTCACGTGGGATACCGCACTCAATCTCCGCCATTTCGGAATTGTGGGCTAGCATATGATATTCACCATGATTTGGTACATAATAGGTTGGGTGAAGCGCGTCCACTAGCTTTAGGTGGTCGTCGTGCTTAGCGTGACCGGAAATGTGTAGTGGCCCGATACCATAGCGCGCCGTATGGTTATTCTGAAGCACATCCGAGCCTTCGCGCATTAGGCCATCCACCGTGTGCGCCACATGATTTTCGTTACCCGGAATCGGGTTAGAAGCAAACACGATGACGTCGCTCGGTTTAATTTTAATATAACGGTGCTCGCCATTCGCCATGCGATTCAAAACGGCGTTAAACTCACCCTGCGAACCAGTGCAGACCACACAGACTTTATCGTCCGGCAGCTTGGAAATCTGCTCCATCGTAACGACGGTATCCTTCGGAATATTGAGCCGCCCCGTCTTAAGGGCGATTTCGACATTTTGTACCATAGAGAAGCCAGCAAACGCTACCTTGCGCCCATGATTAGCCGCTGATATCACAATATTCTGCATGCGGTGCACCTGCGAGCTAAAGCAAGAGATAATCACGCGCGACGTATCATACTTCTCCATGATAGCGTCAAAGCTATCTTTAATGTCATTCTCGCCATATGGAGTCGCTGTGCCATCCTGTTCGATGTTAGTCGACTCATTCAATAGGACATGCACGCCTTCCTTCGTCGCGATCTCAGTTAGGCGCTCCCAATCCATCTTTTTACCATCAACAGGATACGGCTCGCTACGCCAGTCACCACTACTAATAATGACGCCGACTGGCGTACGCAGTACCACCGCCGCGCTGTCAGGAATGCTATGATTCACCCGCACCAGCTCGATGTTAAAGTGTTCGCTAACCTGGATACGCTCGTGATTATCCATGTCGACTTCGTGGAATTCGGGCTGAAAATCCGTATCCTCTTCCTCCATATTCTTCTTCAGCATGCCAATGGTAAAGCGCGCCGAATAGACTGGTGCAGGAATCTTTTGAATTAAGTGGTGGAAGGCGCCAATATGATCTAGGTGCCCGTGAGTAATAATGACAGCCTTAATTTTGTCTTTGCGCTCTTCCAGATAAGAAATATCTGGCACAATATAGTTCACGCCGGGATAATCGTCGCCAGGAAATAGAAAGCCCATATCGATGACGACAATTTCATCCTCGTATTCAAAGGCAGTCATGTTCTTGCCGATACCCATTTCGCCATTACCGCCGATCGGGATGATCTTAACCGCCGATTTATTCTTGGCCGCTTCCTGATGCTTGCGTCCCAGTGTTGGTGTATACTGCTCGCCGCCGTAGCCGTTATAGATTGACTTATTAACTGGGCCATCGATTACGTGTTGGCTCGCCATTGCCTTGACATTTTCGCTTAAGCGACGCTTCGCCTGCTCAACTTCACCCCGCCGGGTAGAAACGGAATCGAGCACCGTATTGCCCGTCTTCTTCCGCGTGGTTTTGGCCGGCCGCTTACTTAAATCGTCTTCTTTCACTTTAGCAACTCGTTGTTGCCCCATTTTATAATCCTTTCTATTAATCTTGTCGATTAGAGTTTCAAACTTAAGTAGCATTATTATAACACATCAATTTACTTTGCTTGCAGCTCACGGTAATGACGTCAGAATTTACGCAAATTAGCACAAGCTGTATAATATAAACATTGTGGAATTTAAAAATCTAAGAAGGGCTGCATCCTCATGAAGAAATCTCAAAAGGGCTTCACGATTATTGAAGTTGCGCTAGTCTTGGCTATTGGCGCCTTAATCTTTCTAGTCGTCTTTTTGGCTACGCCAGCCTTGTAAAGGAGTCAACGCAATGACGCTCGTAAGCGTGATACCGCCAGTGTCGCGGCTGCGGTAGCCGCTTATACCAGTGATAACCCAAATAAATCAATGGGGCTAGGCTATGCCTACCAAGACGGTAAGCCACTGGATAAAAGGCATGATCAGACCGGCTTTGCTAAATACTTAGATACACTTTCAACTAATATTAATGACGTTATTGTCGCCAGACCTGTTCCAGCCGATACGCCTTATAGCTATGACCCTTCAGACACAAAGACTTATGGCAATACAGTACGAACCGATAGAATCTGGGTCGCTCGTGGTGGTAAGTGTCTTGGAACGGACAAATTGACTTATGGTCCGTCAAATCGCTCCTTCGCAGTTTATGCGACACTCGAGACGGCGAGCGGCGTTCAAATTTATTGTCAGGACGTCCAATAAAAGTCGCTTAGAGGCTCAAACGTTTCATTGAATATAATAAATATATAGAAAAGCATATGTGTTATAATTGCGCTATAGATATTAAAATTAAGGAAAGGGTATGGGGTTAATCTAGCGCCTGATTTTGTTTTTTACATTCGACAAAATAGCCTGTTTAATTCTATTTATGATAAGTCAATAAAATACAGGCTGCCGGTTGGCAGTCTGTATTTTATTGACCTAACAACTTAGCTATTAGTTAGCGTCTTGGCAGTAAGCCTGGATGCCGTTAGCTGTTTCCATCGCGCCAATAACGGCTACTGAGCGCGAAGATGCCTTTGCGATATTGGCAGAATCGCTACATTTAGCACTGGTGTAAACAAAAATTGTATTCGGCCGGGTGCTATCGCCGAAACTTGTAGGCGTACTTGCTGTTGTAGCACCACTTTTTACTGTTACGGTATCGGTATTGGTTGACAGAGTATCAAGGTATTTACCAAGGTCCTTAGTGGAATCTGCTTTTCCGTTCTTGTAGGCGTCGCCTTCTGCTACAGTCTTACCTGGGTTGTTGCCAGTATAGCTAGCCACCGCGTCGACAACGCTAGAGATATCACGCTTACGGGCGTCATTACGCTGGTTACGCTGCAAAGCTGGGACAGCTAGGAACACAACTAGGAAGATTAGAGCACCGATAGCAAGGACCAACGCAACTTCGATAATCGTGAAGCCCTTTTGTGATTTCTTCATAGGATTGAACCTATCCTTTCTTTAATATTAATGGTTACATTTTTATTATAGCGCTTATGTCAAATTGTGCAAGAGAACATGTTGCCGTCCGACAACAAGACACATTATCCTTCGACGTCGGCGACGGTGATGTCAGATTTTTGTAGCTCGGACACAAGGCGGCGACGATATTCAGCACTTACTTTCCACTGCGCACCCGGCAGCGTCGTGCCACTCACCGTAACGTTGATGCCTTCCTTGCCCATCTTGCCGAGTTCATCATAATGTGGCGCATCGACAATCTGCTTACCCCAGTTCTTATCCTTGGCCATAGCATCGCCCACGGTGTTCACCACATCAATGACTCCATCGACATCGGTCTCGACATCCACCGCAAAAGTAAAGCGGAATTTCGAAAAACCGAGCGTCCGATTCGTCACTTCGACGATTGAGCCGTTCGGAATAATATGGACGTTGCCATCACGGTCGCGCAAGGTTGTCTTGCGCAGGGTGATTGAACGTACCGTCCCCTCGACTGGTTCAGCCGGAAAGCCCGTCCCCGACACACGGATCACGTCGTCCACCCGATATTGGTTCTCAAAGATAATAAAGAAGCCGGCTAGCGAATCCTTAACTAGGCTCTGTGCGCCAAAGCCAATCGCCACGCCAGCTAGCCCCGCCGAGGCAATCAGCGGCTGCAGGTTAATGCCTAGTTTTGTCAGGATATCAAACGTCACCGTTATTACAATCAGGAACTTGATTATGGCGCTAAATAGATCCGCCAGAGTCTTGGCCCGCTTCTCGCCCTCTAGACGCTCCGTCCGACTAGCGCTACGACGCACCCGCATTGCCCGCTTGACAATCCAATTGATAATTAGCGGAATAATGCGACACAGTACATACGCAATAATTATCGGCACAATAATGTTGAAAATATTAAACGTCTTTAGCCACTCGCCAATGTCCTTGCCGTAGTCCGCGACCATGTGTTCAAAATTCATACTGATATTTTAACATGCTATTATGACAATATGACAGAAATGCCTAATCCCGACGATTACATTATTACGCGGAAGCGTAAACTCTATAAATTCGCCCTCTTCCAGACAATGACGAATTGCTATGATGATCAGTCGTGGGAAGAGGCTAAGAGCAAAATCGTGACTAAGTCACCGCTCATCGCCGAGGTTGGTGCAGGAAGTGGGCTATTTCTAACTAAGCTCGCATCGCTCCATCCAGATAAGCGTTATCTAGCCATCGACCGCAAGAGCGATAGACTAGTCCAGGGGGCGAAAAAGGCCGTGACAGATCAGGTGGTTAATATTAATTACCTCTGGAGTAATGCAGACAACCTGGGACGGCTACTGCCTGCAGGATGTGCCGATGAGATTTGGCTAACCTTTCCCGACCCTTGGCCGCAGGAATCAAATTATCGCAAGAGGCTGACTGCACCAAAATATCTTAGCCAGTACGAGAAGCTACTAGTGACTGACGGCGTACTTCGTTTTAAGACAGATAATAAAGAGCTATTCGACTGGTCAAAAGAGCAGCTGGCGACCAATGGGTATAAAGTTGTATTCAGTACTGACGATTTACACGGTGACAATAGGATAGCGGCAGATAATGACGCCCTTGTAATGACGAGCTATGAAGCGAGATATATCAATGAGGGGAAGAAAATCTGTTATTTGGTGGCGAAAGTGAACTAATTTAGCAAAAACTCACCCGATGAACTTCGCTCATCTGCCCTCCCTATAAGGGAGGGTTTACCCTCTTTTGTCACCTACGGCAACATTTTCTCCCGTAAACGGGAGACAAAAATAAGCTCCTCTAGTCGCTGTTGGCGCTATCGGCACCGAAGACGATGACGATATCAGCGTTGGTCGTATAGCCCGATAGCTCACCACTAATTGCTGTCACGTTATATTTCTTTTCCAGTGCTTCGACCGTCTTGGGCTTATCATCGTTTAATTTGTAAATTGTCACTGCGGTTTCGGTCTCTGTAGGGGCGTTACCGATCTCACCGATAGTATACTTATTCCCTAGCTCGTCCGCCTTCTTACTAGCGAGGCCCGCCACTCCCGAGCCATTAAGCACATCTACCGTCGCCGCTTCCTTCTTCGCCGGGTCACTACTGAGATTCTGTGCCACATACGCCTGAATGTCGCTATAATCATAGACACCCGCCGTCGGCTTCTCGCCTAGATATGAGCCATTTACTTTATAGCTCTCGAATAGATCCGGCAGATTGTCGCCCCGATCAACAAACTTTAGCTGGTGCATATTGCCGGCGTCGGTAATTTTGCTAGCGATGCCAACTAGCGTCTTGACGTGACCGCTCTCAAAATCTGTGATCAGGTTATTACCGAGGCTATCAATCATATTATTAACCGCCACCGGATTAGATAGCGTACCCGCCGATAGCGCCTTTTGCTGCAGCGCCTTTAATATCTTTTGCTGATTCTGTTCGCGGGCATAATTCCCGCCCGCTAGGCCGTAGTCACCGTAATTATGGTTACGTGCCCGCGCCAGGGCTAGTGCCTTCTCACCATTTAGATGTGCCACCTCACCGTTCTTATACCGAATACCCGTGCTGCTGTCATAAATACCACGCGGATCACTACTCTCGATCGTCACATCGACGCCTCCCACTGCATCAACTAACTGCGTTAGCGCAGTCCAGTCAGCGTGAACATAATATTGCACCTTTAGCCCGAGGATTTCTCCTGACTTAAGCATTAACGCTTCAGCGCCAGCCTTTTCGTCCTTATCCTTAGAATAGGCACAGTAAAAGACCTCGTTTAGCTTGCCCGCCGTCTTGCCGAGAGTCGGGCAATTGTTCTTAACATATAGGTCACGTGGCAGACTCATTAAGTAAACGTCATCTTTATCCTGATCGACCGATGCCACCATAATGGAATCGGTCAGCATGGCGCCGTCCCAAGCATCCTCACTCATGCTATAACCCGATGTGCCAAAGATTAGGATATTTGTCCGTCCGTTTTCGTCCTCGGCGAGGCGCTCGTTCTTCATTAGCATGCTCAGCGGATTGCCCTTAAATACCTTATTGCCCGCCATCAAGAGCTTGACGCCAAAGTAGCCCGCTACGGCTACAATAATTAATACGACAATAATCGCCACCCGCTTGGCAATCTTCTTCTTGCTCTTTGGCTTCTCCGCCTTAGCATGCTTTCGCTCCCAGCGGCGAGAAACTTGCTGCTCACCCGTGGAGTCAACAGGAGTGCTGTCATCTAGCTCACTCAGCGATGCTTCGATATCATTAATTAGCTCTTCCTCAGGCGTCGCCATAGTAGTATTCCTCGCCTGTGCTCGAATGGCTAATTCATCATATTCGGCGCGTCGGTTGCTGCGTCGAACGAAGCCGTCGGTTGTCTTCATTCGCTTCATTTAACTCAACCATTTTACCATGAATGGTGCCGAATCCGCTACTCGCATGATAAAATAACAGCAATGAAGTCCAAAAACTCATTTATCTACACTGTTGCCCTCATTATTGGCGACACACTGGCCATCGTCGGCGCCTACTCGATATCCTTTATCATCCGCGTTAAATTTATCACCACGCCGATTAAATATCCGGTGGCGGCCGATACTTACCTACAATCACTACTTCTCTTGACGCCGTTTGTCATCATTCTCTTTAGCTTTATGGGGCTCTACAGTAGTCGACGAAGCAATACACCTGGCTCGACCGCCGGTCGCCTCATTCTCGGCGCCTTTATGGCGATGCTCTTTATGGCGTGTCTTGACTATTTTCACCCCGCCAATATTTTTCCCGCTAAAAAGGTGCTAATCTACGGTCTATTAATCTCCATCGTTTTTCTAGCAATTGAGCGGGGGATTATCTATCTAATTAGATATTTGCGAAACCGTGCCAACATCGGCACTCCCAGCGTGCTGGTGATCGGCGATAGCCCCACCGCCAAGTTGCTAGTGTGTGATATCCAAAGGCCTAGTAGCAATTACCGCCTGCAGGGCGTAGTTGGTGATGGGCGTCTCAAATGGACCACTTATAAGACTTTCGATGAAGCTGTCGCCAATTTCTTACCGAATATCATCATTCAGGTCACCACCGCCGACGAGCCGAAGGTCGACACTAAAATTCTCCGCTTCGCCGAAGAACACTATATTGACTTCAAGTTTGTTCCCAGCGACGTCAACGACTTGTCCGAGCACCTCGAGATGGAGCTCTTTATGGGCGACATTCCCATGATGAGCGTCGAGCCCACGCGCCTCGTTGGCTGGGGGCGCTTTGCCAAGCGTTTCTTTGACATCATTTTGAGCGCGCTTGGGCTAATTATCCTGTCGCCGCTCTTCCTGATTATCTTTATTTTAGAGAAATGCACCGACCCCAAAGCGAGTGCCATTTTTCATCAGACTCGCCTGACGCGGGGCGACCAGAAGTTTACCCTCTATAAATTCCGCACACAATACGCCAAATATGACGGCACCACGCCAGAGCAAGCATTCAAGCGTATGGGGCGGCCCGAGCTCATCAAGGTCTATCGTGATAACGGAGACTTTTTGGACGACGACCCGCGCGTAACGAAGATCGGACGAGTGCTACGCCGCCTGTCCCTCGATGAGCTGCCACAACTTTATAACGTTCTAAGGGGCGACATTTCTCTCGTTGGTCCGCGCGCCCTTATTCCAGAGGAACTTAACCGCTACGAAAAAAAGCACCTCATCCTGAACGTTAAATCTGGCATCACTGGCCTAGCGCAAATCAGCGGCCGCCGCGACTTACCGTGGGAGCAACGCCGTCAACTGGATGTCTATTACGTCCAGCACTGGAGTTTTGGTCTAGATATCCAAATCCTCTTCAAAACGGTCGGGCAGGTCTTTACCAGTAAGGGCGCTGTCTAACGTCAGATAGACATGCAATGCATTCGGCAGCCCGCTAAAGAAAAGATATTGAATCAGATAGGCAACTAATAGCGACCGACACCACTCGTGAGGGCGTAGTTCGTAAAATGTTGCCAGAATTACCGCCAGTAGTAAAACTAGCCCAATAATGCCCCGCTCGAGTAGTACTTCGACATATTCGTTCTGCACAATTTCTCTCTGGTAGCTGCTACCCGTCTCGCGCGCCATCACCACACCCGCTGAGCCGAGACCCGTACCAGCTATTTTATTTTTAGCCGGTGCTTTCCACCACGCCGTTAGTGCCACACGGCTCAAATTAGTGCGGATATTGGTCGATTCTGTCACATAGCCCGTAAAGGCCGGCGCTACCTCACCTTTATTCGCATTTCTAGCCTCTTCTTTTTTCTCGGGCAATGAAATCTTGCCCAGGCTTAAATGGTTTACGCTGCTACTAATCGCCTGATAGAAATTTGTATCAATATACGGATTAGCTTGCGCTGCTACACCTTGAATGGTTAGCCCGAGAATAGCCGCTAGACACCCCAGGCAGACCACCGCTAGCTTCTGTCGAATACCAGTTTTAGTAAAGACTAGTAAGATGACTAAGGCGGCGCTATAGGCGTAAATTGCCCCACGCGACATAGTTAGAACTAGCACCGTAGCAAAAAGTAAAAACTGAATATTGTCTCGCCCATTATGCTTTATGGCTAGTCGATACGACATAGTTAATAGTGGCGCTAGCAGCAAACTGCCGAGGAACTGTGGCTCAATTGCAAAAACGTTAGGCCGCACAAAACCAAACTGCCCCGCCACGCAGCCGCGACATAATCCGACCTGCTGACCGCCCGGAATTAACGCGCCCGCCACTACTTGGACGAGCGCCAGCACGCACACCACAGTTGTTGAAACTAGTAGGATTTTAACCAGCAGCGGTAGTAACCGTCTGATTCGCTCTCGCTCCGACCAAATAGCAAGAAAAATTAAATAAAGTGCACCCGTCACGCCAAAGGTCAGAATGCCTCGTCGCCGATTCACCGACCAGACAACCGTTATACCCGACCAGATGGTAAACGCCGTAATTAGCCACACGTAGTGGCTTTTCATTAAATCTCGCCGACCTCGCCACACCGTCGGTATCGCCACCACTGCTAAAATCGCTACATAAATCAGCGCTAGCGATAGTCGATAGTACATCGTGCCGTCGCTACCTAGCTGGATCCGCGGTTGCCAACTAAACCACAGAAGAATCGGGGCAATAAGTAGCAGACGCTCGAACCAGTTTAGCTTATTTAGATAGCGCCCCGCTGACTTTACTTTTTTGCTAACGATATTCTTACTTTTTGAGAGCTTCATCTACTGCTTTCCTAAAATTTTTGTCAAATTTCGTCTCATCGAAGCGCTCAGCCAGTTTTGCCACTTGCTCACCATCAAATTTAAGCTTTTCAAATTTACGTATGCCACTCGTAACGCTGCCTACCGACTGCTCGCCAAAGAAAACCCCATTTTTACCCTCAATAACCATATCGCGCGAACCGCCTTGACCGTAGGCAACCACTGGTAGACCGCACGCCATTGCTTCCACCGGCACGATACCAAACGGTTCGAGGCTCGGAAAAATTAGCCCCCGCGCCGCCACAAAGTACCGCGCAATTTCACTCGCGCCATTATAACGAGGCAGAAACTTAATATGCCTATCTTCGCTCGCCAGCTTGACTAAGTTCGAATGTTCTGGCCCATCGCCAACCACCAGCAAATTACGTTTTAACTTTCGACAAGCGCTAATTGCAAGGTCAAATCGCTTCCAACTCACCTGACGCCCAGCCACGATATAGAAATCCTCACCGCCAAAGAGCTTACTTTTGATCGCTTTGACATCTTTTGACTTAACCTTCTTAGCCGCTGTCTCCATCTCTTTCGCCTTAACCGGTGGATTAACTATAGCACTAGGACGACTGTAATACTTTTTAATCTCGCTTTGAACATAAGACGAATTAGCAATTAATAGATCAGGTCGCTTCGAGCCAGCTAGATCCGCCCGCCGCATCGGCTTTAGCAGCACTTTTAACCCCAGTCGCGCAATCGGATTAAACGCCCCAAAGCCAGGATTAGCAATATACTGATCATATAACCCCCAGTAATACTGCGTTGGCGGTCCTTGCAGATACGACACGTGTACGCCGCCTTCCACCCCGATGAATTTTGCCTCGGCGTTGCAAACCGAAATTACCAGATCATAGTCAGATAATTTCAGATGTTTAAAATAAATTGAGCGCAGCGGCGCCATAAAACGCCTCAGACCCCGCGGAAAAATATTCAGCCACCCAGTCCGCACATCGCAATCCTGAAACCACGGCGCAGTCTTTGGACGATACTGTGAAGTATAGATTGGCGCCTCGGGATACATCTGGTGTAGCCGTAGCAGCACCTGTTCCGCCCCACCAATCTCCGTTAGCCAATCGCATACCAGCGCCACTTTCATGTTTCTATTCTACCACCTCACTTTCCCCGTCTCCTTCAGGGGGAAGGTAGCTGCGTTAGCAGCCGAAAAGGGTTCTCTGAGCGAAGAATTTGTGATACACTTTAGAACAAAGGAGCATACGATGCAAATCAAACACAAAAACAACAAGCGAGTAATTGTTATAATAGCGGTTATTGCTGCTCTACTAATCGGTGGCGGCGCCATTTTTGCTGTCACGAGAAATAGCCAAACAGCAAAAGATACTAAAAGCTCGAGCGAGCAGAAATCGACTAAAAAGTCTACCAAATCCAAATCAAGTAAGAACAAATCAGACAAAAAATCTGACGATAGTAACGACGAAATTGCCAACGAGGTAGCAGCCGCTAATAATAGCACAAATAGCGACCCCACCAATGGCGGCCACACACCAATCCAATATGAGGGGCAGCGAAATGCCAGTAGCAATAATCAGCTTAGCGGCAATATTAGTACCTTTAGTCTTGACGGTGGCACACTAACCGTTCGCGTAACATTCAACCAAATTATCGGTGGCAATGCCACTTGCAATTTAACTTTGACTGGGCCAGCGGGACAGACCTATACCGATACAGCTCGGGTTGTTAACGACCCTCAATCCGCCTCTTGCTACGGCTGGGACATCCCCGCGAGCAAACTCGGCCAAACTAGTGGTCATTGGAAGGCAAGCGTCAGTGTCACCGGCGGCGATAAATCGGGAACTATTACAGGGGAGGGCAACCTATAATGCTTAAAATCAACAATATTAAGAAATCTCGTTTATTTATTGCC